>RFSE01000249.1 GCA_009924135.1 Pseudomonadota bacterium
ACAAGGCAAAAGGTAAAAGGCAAAAGTGCCGCGCTGCCGCCCCTTCAGAAACGCCCCATCAGACCCTTCGCCTTCCGCCTTCGCGCTAGCGCCCTTTTTTAACTTTTCACTTTTCATTTTTAACTTTCGCCCCCATGCCCGGCCTCACCAATCTCGCTGACAGTCTCTCGGTCCTGCAGGACGCAATCACCTCCCAGCTCCAGGGCGTCGCGGCCTTCAGCGGTTACACCGTGTGCTCCGCCACCGATGGCACGGTGGATGATATCGTGCTGCATGCCACCGGCACCACCACCCTGCTTGTGACCGTGGCCCTGCCGGACCTGGCGCGCGGACCGCGCCATAACGTCCGCGTCGCGAGCGTCACGATCACGTTCGAGGAGGCCGTGCAGCGCAACCGCGTCGGCACTTATCAAACCGCCCGCAGCCTCGCGCTGGAGGCCCAGAACGCGCTCTGCGGCTGGAGGCCCGACGGCGGGTGGACCCCGCTGGAATTCGAGGCCCAGACCACCACCCGCCAACAACCCACCTTGATCCTTTCGCTGCGCCTCTCCACGCAGCTCCAGTTGTCCGACAGTTAAACCAACCAACCAAAACACAAACATGAGCGATACATTCCACGGCACGTTATACACCAAGCGTCACGCCGTCTTCACCATCACCCCGACCGGCGGCAGCGCCTGGCCGGCCACCACCCAGGGCTTCACCTACACGCGCACCGCGCCGGAGTCCGAGCTGAAATCCGGCGGTCACGTCATGAAGCGTTCGCGCGAGGAGAAGGCCGAGACCATCGAGTTCGACTGGGTCTTCTCCGCCGCCGATCCGGCGGACATCGCGGGCTTCGGCATCCCCGAACTCGACGAGGTGGTCACACTGGGCTCCATGCCGGTCAGTTCGTTGAGCGGCGATTGGAACCTCGACGACTTCAAGATCACCGGCAAGGAAGGCGACGACCTCAAAGGCTCCGGCCGCGTGAAACGCAACAACGGCGCCGCCCTGCCGCTGCTGTCCTGAGCTGTCAGCCATTAGCCATTAGCTGTTAGCCGTTAGCTCTGAAATCTTGGATCTCAAATCGCAACCCCAACCACACAAACCTATGCCAGTCACTACTCAATTCGCCCCGGATAGTGCGAACGCGAAAGCCTCGGCCGCCATCGTCAGCGCCGTCCACGCGTTGAAGGAACTGCTCGAAACCCGCGCGAAAGCGAACCCGACCAGCGAACGCTGCCGCGTGCAGCTCGGTTACGCCGAGCAGATGCTCTTCCAGGAGAGCCTCCTGCCCGCCGAATTCGCCGCCCTCGATCTGCGCGCCCGGAAAGCTGCCGCAGCAACAGCCGTCACCGCCTAAAGCCGAGTCCAAAGTCCAAAGTCCAAGGTCCAAGGTCCAAAGTCGCGAGACGGAAGTCAAAAGTGAGAAGTCAGAAACCGACTCTCAACTATCAACTCCCCAACTCTCAACTAACTCAATGCAGCTCACCGCCTACCTCGCCGCCCGCCTCGCCACCGGCGGTCCGGACTGCCTTGGCCGTCCGCTCCCGCCGGTGCGCTTCGGTCACGTCGAGTTGCTGGCGCGGATGCGCAGCCCCTTCGCTTCGCTCGTCACCGGCGAGGCCTATCGCGAGCCGAGCTTGGGGGATCTGTTGCTGGCCTTGGAAATCCTCCGCCGGCGCCCGTGGAAGCTCCCCACGGTGCGCCGGCTCTGGTGGCTGAAGCTGTGCCACGGACGCCTCGGAGAAGCGGCCCGCCTGGATGCCTGCACCGCGCTGGCCCGGCACTTCAACGCGGCCCTCATCGTGCCGCGCTTCTGGGTGGAAGGCGGGGCCGGAGGCGATGGCGGCGTCCCCTGGCTGCTCTCGCTGGCCGTGTGCCAGCGGGAGCGGCTGGGGGTCACGGACGCCGAACTAATTCTCAAGCCAATGCAGCTGGTCATTCAGGAGTGCTTCGCCGTCTGGGCCAGCGAACACAAAGTGCGCCTCGTCAGCACCGCCGATGACGCCGCCCGCACCGCCAATCGCACGCTCCAACGCCAGCTCAAGACAAGCCCCACGCCCGAGGCCCACGCCATCTTCGAGCACCTAAAGCACCTCAACGGCGCGAAGGCAAAAGGCAAAAGTTAAAAGGAAAAAGGTCGCCGCGCCCCCTATACCCTATTGCCCATTCCCCATTACCTGACTCCCAACTCCTGACTCCATGAAATTGGAATATGAAATCACCTTCGTCGCCGACTTCAGCGGTCTGGACGCCACGGTCGCCCGCCTGAACGAAGTGCAGCGCATCCAGGAAGCCCAGGACCGGCTGGACGCGGCACTTCTGGCGCGCCGCTTAAATGTTCTGGAGGCCCAGGGCAATCTCAACGCCCTGCGCAAGCAGGAGAGTGAACTGGCGGCCCGGGCGGTGGCCGCCGAGCAAGCCGGTCGCACCGGCGAAGCTGCCAGCCTGAACCTGCAGGTGCTGCAAACCCGCGAACGCATTGAAAAACTTGTCACCGCCGAAAAGCAGAAGCAGTTCGCGCTGGACCGCGAAGCCCAGCAGCAACAATTCCAACGCGCCGACAAACAGGAGCGCGATCGCACCAGCCGGGTCATGCAGGAGCTGAAGAAGAGCCAGAAAGCCGACCCGGAACAAAAGTTGTTCGGTATCGGCCAGGAAAATGCGGAGGCGGTGGCCGACGCCCTGCCCGGTCCGGTCGGCGCGTCAGTCTCCCGCATGGTGCGGTTAGTCCCCAAGCTCGGTCCCATGGCCGGTCCGGTCGGAGCCGGGCTTGCTGCCAAAGACATCCTCGACATGTCGATTGCGAATGCCACTGAAATCAAGCACCAGAGCGAACAAACCGGGCTATCTCCCGAAGAAGTCCAACGGCTCGGCCGGGCCGCCCAATCCACCGGGCTTGAGTTCAACGACTTTGCGAGCGCCTTGGACAACCTCTCGGCGAAACGCCGCGAGGCGGCCGAGGGAAATGACGACGCGCGGGAGACCTTCAAACATTTCGGCATCTCGTTGGCAGACCTGCAGGACCCAGCCGTGCGCCACATTGATTTGCTCCAGCGCATCGCGGCCCAAAACCGGAACCTTACTGAAACGCAGCGGACCGAGCAGCGTGATTTGCTGGGCCGACGCAGTGAACAGATCGGCCAGGCGATGGCCGGCGCGCAGAACGAAGGCGGCCCGGTCGTCAGCAAGGAGGACATCGAACGCCTGGATGAAATGGGCAAGCGCACGGACCGGTTCTTTGGTGATCTCAAGACCTACCTCACCCAGGCGGCGGCCGATTGGTTGAAGCTCGGCGAGGCCTTTGCCACCATTGCGATGGGAGAATTTGGGATTAAGACGCCCGGCATGTCCAACGAAACCCGGGACCGGCGCGCCTACGTGCTCGACCAGCAGGCCATCGATGAAGGCGCGATGGCTGAGGGCCAAAGTCCAAGGGACGGGCACACCCGTTACGCGGCGTTCCTGAAAAACAAGACGGACATGCGCGACAAGTCCCGGCAGGCCACGGAAGTAGCCGAGGCGCTGGACCAGGACAACAAACCCGCTGAAGCGAAGGCCGCTCGCCAGCGCGCGCTCCAGTTTGGCCGCGCGGCTGAAGTGGGCTACGACGACTTCCAAGTCCAGAACCGCAGTGAGACGGAACGCAAGGCCTTCACGGACAAGGCGGCGGAATCGGCCCGCAAAAAGGAGGCGCTCGATCTTGAGGCGGCAGATTACGAGCTGGTGAAGAAACAGCAGGCGCTGGCCTTTTCCCTGATGAGCACCGAGGAGAAACGCGCCGAACTCAAACGCCGGATGGCAGAACTCGACACCCAGATCGGCGACGAGGGGACTACTCAAGTTGATGCGAAGCGGCTCGAAGCCCAAAAGATTGACCTGCAAATGCAGCTCAACGGGATGAAGGACGCGCCGGCTCAGAACGAGCCCGCCCGGGACGACCGCCTCGGGGTCTCCGCCACGGCCCTCCAGCGCATCGGCGGCTTCACCGGTGGCCTCGGTGGCACTGATCCAACGCACGTAGCCCAAGCCGGCATAGCCGCCCTCCAGTCTGGCAACCGGGCGGACGCCCAAAACCTCTTTACCCTCCTGCGCAACGGGGTGGTGGTCACCTTCAAATAACCATTATGTCTGCCATCGATCATTTTACCCACGTCGGCCAGCCCGGTCTGGTGCTGGAACTTTTCCCTGGTGAGCGCTGGACACCCAATACGGGCGCGATGCTTACCGAAGTCTTCCGGGGCAGTGAGGACGAGGTGCTGGCTGAAGCGGCCGCCTGCCGCGCCGCTGGCTTGTCCTACACGATCCATCCCGGCTTGGAAGGCGGCGTCCGCTGCATCGAAGTGACCCGTCCGCAACCGGACACGGGCTTCACGCTCTATCTCCGCGACGATCTCCTCGGCCGCGACAGCGAGAAGGACTTGATCCAGGACGTGAGCCTTCAAGGCGTGAACCAGAATGCGCTCATGGTGCTGGCCACCTACATGCAGAATCTGGACTCCATTCCCAACGCGGATGCCCGGGTGCAGGAATACGCCCTGTCCGTTGCGCAGCTTGCCGCCAGGGAATCCACCTACTCGCTCCCGGCCAACACGCTGGTCTATCCCTATCTCGCCCACGCCGCCGGCGTCCGCTCCACCCCCTCGCCGGACTGGGTCATCCGCCGCACCGCCATCTACGCGCCCGGCGCCCCGGTGCAGCCGCAGTTCTTCACCAACGTGCGCTGCGTCTATTCCACCTCCAGCGACCTCGCCACCAAGGAGGTCATCGATCCCAACCGCATCTGGGACATCCCGGCGGGCGAATGGTTCAAACGCTCGCCCAGTTTCAGCCGCCAATCCAACGGCACCACCGTCGTCACGGTTGAGTGGTGGTGGGCCAAGTCCTGGATGCTGATTTATCCCCGCGCCACCTTATGACTGACGACGACTTTAATCCCACCCTGCCCGCCAGCGCCGCTCCCCTTGCCGAACTGGAAAAGCGTCTGCTCGGGCTCCTCCAAAGCATCCGGCTCGTGCGCGGCCAAGGCTACAACCTCCGCCCAGGCAATCGCGGCACCGCGCTTGAGATCCTCCCTGCCGATCTCCCGGCCAAGGTCCGCCCCCAGCAACTCTTCCTCCGCACCATCGGCATCGATTGCTATTGGATCTCCCAGCCCAACCCGACCGCTCCTGACTTCAACAACTACTGGTACGCGGCGGACCGGGACTTGAGCACGCACGCCTTCTGCCTGAAGCCCGAGCAGCTCATGAATGCCCGCTGGTTCGACGAAGACACCGGTGCGATGCGTGATAACCCCGCCTACACCCTCGCGGTCGGCGATCCCGATCCCGTCGTGGACGGCGAGACCTATTTTCTTGAGTCCGGTAGTTACATGGGCATCACCCAGCGCACGTTCGACCTCGGCTCCGGTCTTCACGAGACCCAGTTCATCGTCCCCCAGCTCTGGACCAGCGGCTGGGACGTCGGGGCCACCAGCTACGCCGGCACGGCCCAGGTCTGGGGCCTGCCCATCCCCGCCGGCCTCTTCGTCTGCAACGAACGCGGCAAGCTCATCTGGGACTGGACCAGTTCCGACCCCTACCCGTCCGACGTGCTGAACGCCGTCGAAACCTGGGCCATCGACGACCCCGCCGGCCCGGTGAGCCTTTTCAGCACGCCCAAGGCCGGCAAATACGCCGTTACCTTCCTCGACCTCAACGTGGACGCCCGCCACTGGGACCACCGCCAGTTGACCAACGAACAGGAACTCTCCGCGCTCACCGTCCTCAACACCGCCGGGCTGGCGGACGGAACCGCCTACAACCTCTCGATCATCGCCGGCGTACCCACTTGGACGGCCATCTGATGAGTCCAAAGTCCAATGTCCAATGTCTCGCGTCGGCTGATCCGCCCCATCCGCCCGACGCCAGCCCCTGGCCCCTTCGCGTCTCTCAATCATCAACTCCCCAACTCTCAATTAGCTCCTCCCCTCAACTCACGCACCCCATTCGCTTCCTCTGACCCCAGACCCCAGACCCAAGAGCCCAGACCCTAGACCCTAGCCTCGCCTCTCAACTCCCCAACTCTCAACTAACATGTCAGCCCTCCTCGACCTCTACTGGCACATCGGCCTCGGGCAGTTTGTGCAATCCCCCACCCGGCCCACGGGCATTCAACTGCCCACCTTTTACCGCCAGCAAGGCGTTCAGATACGGCTGCACCTCATTGACACTGATCCCGCCACGCGCGCCGCGATCCTCCAGCGCGACCTCTCCGGCTACGAGTGCGTCATCGGCATCGGGCGTGAGTCCGACGCCTCCGCGCTGGCAGAGAACAACTCCACCATGACGTGGGACGCCGACAACACCTGCTTTGGCGGCCTGCTCAACCTCTACACCGCCGAGATGGAGGCCGCCCTCGCCGACGCCTCCGGGTGGACCCTCGATCTCACCTTCTATTTCCGCGTCCAGACCGGCCCGGCCAGCACCGATGAACGCATCCCCGGCCTCGCCCGCTGCGTCGTCTCCAAGACCATCAACACCCTCAGCAGCGGCGTGCCAGAGAGCGTCACCGCCAGCCAGTTCGCTGCCTTGCTGATCGCCTGCGTGCAGGACAGCAAAAGCATCGCTTGGTCGCGCACGGGCAACCACGTCCAAGGCCACGCCGAGCTGTTCGCGGACGCCGGACTCATCGGCACCCTGCGCACTGAAATCGTCCCCACGACCGCCGGCGGCCACCTGGTCACACCCGGCCCCCGCAGCACCGCTCGGGTGCTCGACTCCCTCGCCGGCCGCCGGCAAGTCCTTCAGCTCCGGGTGCGCGGGGTCATCGAGTGCAACCACTACACCGGCGGCGCGGCCTACGGACTTATGTACCAGGGCGGCACGCCGGTGAGTCCCACGATCAACGTATGGCAACTCACGATTTCGTCCCCCGCCCAAACCCTCTATCTCAATCACGACCCCAGCACTCCATACGCGCGCAAGGTTGACTATCTGCTCTCCGTCGTCGCTGACGCCGGCGCGACGCTGACGCTGATCGGGGACCCCCAGGACACAGCAATTGATCCCGGCGGCCGCGAAATCGTCGTGGAAGGCGTGTATCCCTCGCCGGCCGCCTTCGACGGTCAGTTCATCGAGCTGGCGATTGCCAACCAAACCATGGTGGCCCCGCGCTTCATTGACCTCGCGGACGGCCCGCCCACGTTGCTCGGGCAAGGCGGCAAAGCCCTGACCGTAAAAAACGACGGTACCGGTCTCGAACTCACTCCCGCCATCCCGTTCGTCAACGCCGCCGTCACCACCACGAACGCCACCCCCACGGACCTGGCTGCCACCTTCGGCTCGCTCGTGCTGGCCAACAACACCACGCGCGCCTTCCGCCTCCTCGTCAAAGCCGAACGCACCGACACCCATGGCGAAGTGGATATGTGGACCTTCGATGGCCTGCTCCAGCGCGACGCCAACGCCGCCTCCACCAC
>RFSE01000250.1 GCA_009924135.1 Pseudomonadota bacterium
TTCCGACCGGCGCTTACGTGAGGTGCGCACCCTGTGTCTCCACATACACAGCGTAGAGGCTGGAGCTGGCGGCCATGAAGAGCCGGTTCCGCTTCACCCCGCCGAAGCAGAGGTTCGCGCAGATCTCCGGCAGCAAAATCATCCCGATGCGCTCGCCTTCCGGCGTGAAGCAGTGCGCGCCGTCGAAGCCGTCCCCCGCCCAGCCGGCGGCCGCCCAGATGTTGCCCTCCACGTCGCAGCGGATGCCGTCGGCCCCGCCCTTTTTGTCGCCCAGGGCCATGGTGCAGAAGGTGCGTTTGTTCTTCAGCCGCACGCCGTCCACGATGTCCCACTCGAAGATGTTGCCGTGCACGACGTACAGTTTCTTGTAGTCCGGCGAGAAGCAGATGCCGTTGGGCTTGCCGAGCTCATCGCTGACCATGGCGAGCTTTCCGGTCTTGGGGTCCACGCGATAAACGGCCTCCTTGATTTCGAGCGGCCCCTTGTTGCCCTCGTAGTTCATCATCGCGCCATAACCGGGATCGGTGAACCAGATGCCGCCGTCCGGATGCACCACGATGTCGTTGGGCGCGTTGAGGCGCTTGCCGTTGAACGAGTCGGCGATGACCGTGACGGAGCCGTTGTGCTCGTAACGGACCACGCGGCGGTTGCCGTGCTCGCAGGCGAGCTGGCGGCCCTCGAAATCGAACGTGTTGCCGTTGGCATTGCCCGAAGGCGAGCGGAAGACACTCACATGGCCGTCCTCGTCGAGGCGGCGGAACTGGCGGTTGTTCGGGATGTCGCTCCAGAGGACGTACCGCCCGCCGCCATTCCACACGACCCCTTCAGCCCACAGCATGGTGGGATCGTGATAAAGCCGCTGAATGGGCGTGTTGCCGAGCTTGGCCTTGAAACGCTTGTCGAGCGAGATGATGTCGGGATCGGGATAGCGCGTGGGGTTCACGCCCGTCCAATCGCGCGGCGTGGCGGCGGAGGCAAGCGAAGCCGAAGCGGCGACGGCGGACCCGAGAAAGGCCCGGCGACTCAAATCAGTGGCAGAGGACATGCCCGCATTGTTTCGGAGCGGATGGGAAATGCAAACCTGGAGTCGAAGCCTGCAGGGACAAACGCGGCGTTGCAGGCAGTCAACATTTGAGCGAGATTGCGTCACCATGCAAAAGGTGCCCGTAACTGGCGTTTTTCTCGCAGTCCTATTTGGAATGACGGTGCTGAATGCCGTGGTTTGGGAACGCTTCGTCACTGACAAGCTCTACCACTGCACCGATTCGACGGGATTACCAGGTTATCTGTTTCCAAGTGGCTGGACTCACAATCCAGTTGCAGTCCAGACAGTCACGGTCAGCCGCTCCATGAGTGAACCTGACACGATCAAAACAGGATGGAGTCTGGCTGGTTTGTGGTGTCTGTGGTTCACCCTGGCCCTCGGCTCGTTGATGGTCAGCAGATGGGTCGCTTGGAAATGCCTGCCGCCCTGTAAACGGACGGCGAAACAAGCGTAGGGAGCGGACCCAGCGAAGGATTCCTGACCTCTGCCCTCGCCTGCTTCGCGGCCTTCGCGCGACACCTTCAATCAATGGAACAGCCGCTTACGCTGGCACGGCCTTTTGGGTCAACTCCCGCCGCAGCAACTCCAGCGCCTGGGTCGTGGTCACATATTTGAACGTCTCGCGGTCGTAGCGGTTGACCGGGTTGATGACCTTCGTGCCGGATGCTGAGGCGAGGGCGATGAAGACGGTGCCCACGGGTTTCTCCGGCGAGCCACCGCCGGGGCCGGCGATGCCGGTGACGGCGAGCGCGTAGTCCACCCCGGTCCGCTTCCGTGCGCCCTCGGCCATCTCCCGTGCCACGGCCTCGCTCACCGCGCCGTGGTCATGGAGCGTGTCCGCGTGCACCCCGAGAAACTGCTTCTTCGCACCGTTGCTGTAGGTGACGAGGCCGGCGAGGAAGACGGCGGAGGCCCCGGGCACGTTGGTCAGCCGGTTCGCGATGAAGCCGCCGGTGCAGGACTCTGCGAGGACGAGCGTCTGTTGCTTCTCTTCAAGCTTCCGCAAGACCACCTGCTCCAATTCCGCGTCGCCTTCACCAAAAATGTGTTCGCCGGCCAGTTCGTAAACGATGCGCGCCGCCTCGGCCACGTCGGCGTCCGCCCCGCAACCGCGTGCGACGAACCGCACGTCCACCGCACCCGTATGGGCGCAATAACCCAGCTCCAGGCCCGCATCCACCAACGGCTTCAGCGGCCCGGCGATGCGCTCCTCCAGATAGGATTCACCGATGCCTACGGTCCGGAGCGTGCGGCAGACAAAGGCGGCTTCGAGCGGAAGCTTTTCCTTCAGCAACGGCGCGACCTGGTCGGTGAACATCGGGCGCAGTTCACGTGGCGGGCCGGGCAGCATCACGAGCCAGCTCGGCTGGCCGTCGGGGCGGAACGGATTGGGGCTGATGTGCAACGCGAGGCCGGGGGCGGTGCCGTGGGCGTTGTGCAGTACAATAGCGCCGTCCGGCACCATGGCCTGCACGCGCGTGCTGGCGGGCATCGTGCGTTTGCGTTTCGTGAAGAACGACTCGACGTGTGCGACGATGGCCGGGTCTTCAGTCAGCTTGCGCCCGAGCAGCGCGGCGATGCGGTCGCGCGTGATGTCATCGGAGGTCGGCCCGAGCCCGCCGGTGGTGACGATGAAATCCGCGCGGCCCAGCGCCTCGCGCACGGCCTGCTCGATGTCGTCCGCCGTGTCCGCGACCGCGACCTGCCGGGTGACGACATAGCCGAGGTCCGCGAGCTGGCGGCAGAGCCATTGCTGGTGCGTGTTCAAAACACGTCCGAGCATCAGCTCGCTGCCGGTGTTGATGATTTCAATGTTCACTTGCGCAAAAATGGCAACCCGCCGCCGGAGTCGCAACCTTTAGGTTGCGAATCGGCTGACGCACAGGCTGAAGCCTGCGACTACGAAACTGTCGTGCGGGCCAAAATCAACGCTCCCACGGGCACTGCATCTTCTCCCAAGCCCGCCAGCACCACTTGCGGCCCGGGGGCGAAGGCTTCCATCACGTAACGGGTCAAGGCGTTCGCTACCGCGACGCGCAGCGGCTCGCCCACGAGCGACAACCCACCGCCGATCACGATGATCTCCGGGTGCATGAGCTGCGTGACGTGCGAGAGACCGAAGGCCAGGTCGTCGGCCACTTCGTCCAGGATGCGTTGCGCGAGAGGGTCGCCCTGGGTGAGGGCCGGCGCGAGCGCGCGGGCTTCACCGTGTTGGGTGCCGGCGGTCAGCCGGGCCAGCGCACTGCCTGGTTCCAGTTGGCAGGCCGCGCGGATTTTCCGGTCCACGGCCCACCCGGCACACCGTTCCTCGACGATCACGCCCGAGCGGTCCAGCCGCACATGGCCGATCTCCGCCTCGCCGGGCTTCGCGCCGTGGTAGATGCGTCCGTCCACGACCAGCCCGCCGCCCACGCCGCTGCCGAGCGTGACGTAGAAGACCGGGTTGCGCCCCAGCCCGGCTCCGCGTTTGGCCTCGCCGAGCGCGGCGGCATTGGCGTCGTTGTCCACGGCCACGGGCAGGCTGGTGAGGCCGCGCAGCCATTCGCCGATGGGAAATTCCGACCAGCCCTCGATCTGGTGCGAGCAGCAGATTTGCCCCGTCGCCGCGTCCACCGGCCCGCCGAAGCCGACCCCAACCGCCGAGGGCTGGGTCGTCTTCAGAAGTTCCGGCAAAGCCCCGGCAATCTGCTCGCGGATGCCTGCGCCGCCATGGGCCTTATCAACGGTGAACCGCCGCCGCGCGGTGATCTGCGCGTCCGCGTCACCCGCCACGAGCTGCAGCTTGGTGCCGCCGATTTCGATGCCGATAAAACTTCGCTGCATGGCGGGATTTCAACGACCGGACCGGGGGAATGCACGGAGAAAAGGAGGCTGCCCGCGAATCACGCGCATTGCCGGGCGAATCTCCACGCCTTCCAACAAAGTCCAAGTCGGGACGATGTAACTGAGCCACGGATGGAACACGGATTAAACACGGAGCTAAGGAGACGCTGAACAAGGCGCTAACCACAGAGGCACAGAGGACACAGAGAGAGAATTTTACCGGCTTTTCTCTGTGAACTCTGTGTCTCTGTGGTTAAGTCAGCCTTTCCCTAACGGTGCCGGACCGCCTCGCACCGCTGCTTGACCCGCACCGTTGGTGCCGGCAGGCAACTTCGACAAAACGCGCGCTCGCCTCATCCCCATCCGTGTTTCATCCGTGGCTAATAAATCGGTCCGGCTTAGTTCTTTCGCGACCATTCGCCAGATTCGCGCGCCAAAGTTCGCCGGTGCAGAGCCCGTTGCTCAGGCTTCGCTCTGAATTCACCTTCCCTCCGGCCCGTCCGTTTTTACGTCTGCACATGCCCGCTGCTCCTGACCATGCCAGCACGCATCGCCACGCGTTCACCCATCTGAACCCGCGGGTGCGCGAGGGGCTGACCGTTTCCAGCCGTCGCTCCATGCTCAAGGCCAGTCTCGCCGGCCTCGGTGGCCTGACCCTGCCCGACCTCCTGCGCCTCCGCGCGCAGGCCGCCGCCACGGGCCGCGCGATGGGCAGCAACAAGGCCGTCATCCTCCTCTGGATGGCCGGTGGCCCCAGCCACGTTGACATGTGGGACCCCAAGCCCGACGCGCCGCCTGGCTATCGCGGGCCGTTCAAGTCCATTCCCACGAAGCTTCCCGGCGTCCACCTCTGCGAGCACCTGCCCAAGCAGGCCGCCCTGATGGACCAGCTTACCATCCTCCGGTCGATGGACTGTCGCGGCAGCAATCACCAGCCGAACATGGTGATGCAGACCGCCAACGTCCTCGCCGAGCCGCGCACGAACCCCGAGGCGAAGATGTATCCGGGCTTCGCCTCCATCATCGCGAAGCATCGCGGGGCGAACCAGCCGGGGATGCCGCCCGCCGTTCACCTCAACGTCCGCGACCGCACGCACTTCGCCTGGTCCGGCTACCTCGGCCAGAAGTACAACCCCTTCATCGGCGACAACGTCAGCCAGCTCTTTCAACTCCCCGGCGAGCTGACCATGGACCGCCTCCGTTCCCGCCAGACGCTCGCGCAGCAAATGGACTCGCTCCGGCGCGATCTGGACAACTCCGGGTCTGTCGAGGCCCTCGATCGCTTCGGCCAGCAGGCCTTTGACCTCGTCGCGGGTGGCCAGGCACAGGAAGCGTTCGATCTCACGAAAGAGCCGCAGAAAATCGTGGACCGCTATGGCCCGCATGACTGGGCGCGCAAGGCCCTGCTCGCCCGCCGCCTCGTCGAGCGCGGCGTGAGCTACGTCACGCTGGACCTCAGCAACCACTCCGCCTCCGGCACCTGGGACACGCATGGCGACAACATCCCGCCGTACGGCGGCATCTGGAGCGGCCTGCGCCCGTTGCTGCCGGTGTTCGATCACCTCTTCACCACGCTCGTCACGGACCTCGGCGAGCGCGGCCTGCTGGACGACGTGCTGGTCATCGCGATGGGCGAGTTCGGGCGTTCGCCGCAGATCGGCACACAGGGCAGCACGGACGGGCGCAACCACTGGCCGTACGTCTCCTCGATCACTCTGGCCGGCGGCGGTTTCCGTCACGGACAGGTCATCGGCTCCACGGACCGCGACGGCGGGCAAATCGCCTCGCGCGCCCTCACGCCGGGGGACCTTGCCGCCACGATCTTCCACCACATGGGCGTGCCCGTGGACGTGACCTATGAAGACCACCAACGCCGCCCACGCTTCGTCGTGGAACACGGCGAGCCGATCCGGGAGCTGGTCTGACGTCGTCGCTGGTTTAGCCAGAGCTTGCCAGACTCGGGTGGTTTCCCATCCCGTCCATCCTGTTGATGCGGTCAAAGCTTCGGCAGCCGGGTTGGCAGGGGAATTTGAGGCAAAGTAATTGAAGGCAATGCTTCTGCCCCAAATACTCCTGTCAAAACTGGGAGAGCGCCTGGCTTGCGGTTCTATTCGCAACCTGAAGGGTGCGACTACAGGCGGAGGAAAATCTTCCGGCGGTAGAGGAAGTTCACGAAGGCGAAGATCAGGGCGAAACCGACGACGGAGATGAAGAGGTTGCCCGCGCCGTCGGCGAGGGTGGTATCGAGCCACTTCTTGATGTCGCCGCCGGCGAAGCGCATGGCCACGGTGCGAAATTGCAGGAGGTTGTTGGCCACGTAGATCGTGATCGAGTTGGTGCCGATCCACACGAAGGGCAGGCACCAATCGCGCCGCTGCCACACGTCCACGATCTGGTAGAACCCGGCCAGCAGCATGGCGCTGTAGCCGCCGGCCACGAGCACGAAGCTGGAGGTCCAGAGCTTCTTCACCACCGGGAAGGACAGGCCCCACGCGAAGCCCGCGATGACCGCAATCACGCCGAAGCTCAGGAGGTAAATGACCTTCCGATGGTCGCAGATGTCCTCGCGCCGCAACCACACGCCGGCCAGCACGCCCAGCAGGCAGGTCGCCACGGCGGGCAACGTGCTCAGGAGACCCTCGGGATCGTAGAACTGGTCGTACTTGCGTCCGGGCAGGAACCGGAAGTCGAGGTGGTTCACGAGATTGTAGCCAGGGGCGAACTGGCCGGTCGTGGTGGCGGTGGTCAGGGCGTAAAGTCCTTCGGCCTTGCGCCACGCGGGATTGTTCTTGGTCGCGGACGGGTTGCCCTCGGCCTTGAGCGCGGCGGCTCCGGCGGCGTCCCCGGATTTCTCGGCGAGTTCGGCGAGCTTGGCTTTTTCCAACTGTAGGTCATGGATCGGCACGAAGTTCAGCATCGCCCAGTAACCAATCAAAATGCCGGCGATGATGCCGGCCAAGGCCTTCATCCGGGTGCCGACAAAGCAGAAGACCAGCCCCGCACCGAGATACGCGAGGGCGATGCGTTGCAGGACTCCGAGCACGCGGATGTCCGGCCACTCGGCCTTGAAACCGCCGGAGTAAAAGATGCCGAGCGCAAAGAGCAGGACGGCGCGGCGGGCCACCCGTTGCAACGCGCCGGCCCGGCCGTGCTGCTGCATTTCCTTCGTGAGCGACCAGACCACCGACACTCCGGAGATGAAGACGAAGAGCGGAAAGATGAGATCGTAGAACGCGAAGCCGTCCCATTCCTTGTGGTGGAACTGGCTCGCGAGCCAGCCGAAGAGCGTCCACGCCTGATCCTTGCTGCCGGACATCTTGCCCGCCGTGGTGACGACAAAATCGCCGCCGAGAATCCAGAACATGTCGAAGCCGCGCAGGGCATCGAGCGACATGAGGCGCGGGCTGTATGGGGCGGCGGGCGGAACGGCGGCGGGCGTTTCAGTGGCGGTGGCGCTCATGTGTTGTGGTGGTCAGCGTAGCAAGGCGCGCAAGGATGGGAAGCACGGGGCG
>RFSE01000026.1 GCA_009924135.1 Pseudomonadota bacterium
TCTTTGGCGATGACTGGTCGTGGGACGGAGTGCGCATCGCGGTCGAGCGGTTTGCGCGCGAGCAAAACCTGCGCGTCAGCTTCAGCGCAGACAAATGGCTGTTGCGCAAAGCGGCATGATGGCACCGCGTGCTTCGCGCTTTCCACGCACGCCGCCGGATGTATCCTGACCGTCCTCAACCTGGACTCGCCGCTATGACTCGCAAACTTGCCCTTCTTCTTCTCCTCGCCGCCCTGCCTTTGGCCGGATGCGGCAAGATGAAGGAAAACATTCCCTTCCTGAAATCGAAGCCCGCCGCGACTCCGGCCCCGGCCCCGGTCGCGTCCCCGGCCTTGAATCCCGAGGTGGCCTATTTCCATCAGGAACTCAGCCCGCACGGCCGCTGGTTCCTCGTCGAGGATAACCAGTGGTGCTGGCAGCCCAGTGTTGCCGTTGGCAACGTCGAGTGGCGACCGTACTGGGATCGCGGCCATTGGGTTTACACGGACCAAGGCTGGTATTGGGCATCGGATTACCCTTGGGGCTGGGCGGCCTTTCACTACGGACGCTGGAACCTGCACCCGCGCCATGGCTGGATCTGGTATCCGGGTCGCGAGTGGTCTTCGGCCTGGGTGGTCTGGCGGAATGGTGGCGAGTACTGCGGCTGGGCTCCCCTGCCCCACGGCGCGCATTATGATCAGGTCAACGCCCGGTTCATGTTTAATGGCGTGGCGGTGGGGTTGAACTTCGATTTCGGCCTGGGCTGGCAGCACTTTAACTTCACGTACCTCCGCGAGATGGGCGAGTCAAACCGGCGGCGTTTCGGAAGGGAATTTGAAGCGCGGAACGTGTTTGCCCAGACCACCATCGTAAACAACTACTCGGTCTCCCGCGTGACCGTGAACAACGTCCCGCAGACCCATGTCATCAACCATGGCATCAACCCGTCCTCCATTCATCCCACCAAGGGCTGGAGCACCGAACCAGTGAGGGTGCAGGAAATGCAAGCGCCGCCACCGAATCGCGCCCACGAGAGCTACAACCGGGACAGCCGCACGCTGGATGTCTATCGCCCGCGCTGGGGCGGACGCTGAGTGCGCGGCGTCGAAATCCGGTTGGCGAGGAGCGCCCTTCACGCCAATTCAACGGGATATGTGCTCCGGGCGATGACGCCGCTTAAACGCCGCGCCACTGCCAGCTGCACTCGCTATTTGTTCTCCATCTTCCACACGCCCTTCCAGCCGTCGTGCGGATAGGCGATGAGTTCATCGCAGCGATGGACCATGAGCTTGCTGGGGCCGTCGTTGAACTTTTCGGCCAAGCGGGTGAAGGTGGGCTTGGCCTCGGCAAATTTCCCGTCGGTGTAGAGGGCGAACGCGGTGTCCCAGTCGCGCACGAGGTCCGGGTAATTCGGTGGCGTGCGCGGGTTTTGGAGTTCCAGCAGTTCGACGGGTGTGCTCTTGCCTTTGACGATGACGCGGTCGAGCAGCCGGTGCGGTCCGGGACTCGTGAGCAGATTAAAAATTTCGCGCGAGACGAGCAGCGTGACGCCGTAATATTTGGTGAGCGCCTCGATGCGCGCCGCCTCGTTGATAGTGTCGCCGACAAGACCGAAGTCCAGGCGCTTGGCGGAACCCTTGTTGCCAAAGAGCACCGAGCCGCGATGCAGTGCGACGCCATAGCCGAAGAGGGCCTTGACCTCGGGGTTTTGCATGGCCTTGACCTTCTCCATGCCGTCGATGAGTTCCATCGCGGCGCGGAGGGCTTGATCCGGTCCTTCGGGCTGGGGCTGCGGTGCCCCCCAGTAAGTAAGGAACTGGTCGCCGAGAAAGTGTTCGAGCGAGCCGTCCTGGCCCATGACGGCGTTGGTCTCGACCTCGAAAACCTGATTGAGCAATTTGAACATGCCGCCGGGGCCGAGCTTCTCGGCGAGCGGGGTCGAGTTGCGCAGGTCGGTAAGGAGAAGCGTGACTTCAGCGGCACGGGCTTCCATGGAGCCGGGGTTCGCGAGCACATACGCGCTTACTTTCGGGGAGAAGTACAGGTCCATGGTCTTGCGCAGCTCCTCCTTGGCCTTGCGTTCGACGACAAAATCGTAGAGCACGGTGCCAACCGCACAAAGGAGGAATACGATCAAAGGAATGCCCAGCGTTACAACCAGCCCGTGCTGACTGAACAAATAGAGCGCCAGGAGTGCATAGAGCAGTCCTAAACCTATCTGGGTGAGGAAACGCACCCAGGCATTGCGCATGACCCAGCAAAGGCCGGCCGCAAGGAAACCGGCGAGCACTATGCAAGCGCGGGCGGCGAAATTCGTCATGGGCCGGAGGAATTCGCCATGGAGGGCGGCATTGACGATGTTCAAGTGGACTTCAGGACCGGGCATCAGTTCCCTGGCCATGGGCGTGCGATGGTAATCTTTAAGCAGTTCCACAATGGGTCCGACGAGTACAAACTTGTCCTTGAAGAAGGCCCCATTTTGATAACGAGTCTGCCAGAATCGTTCGCTGAAGATTTCGTTGAGCTTGTGGTAGGGAAACCCCCTCTGAGGTCCTTCAGTATAACGGAAATACTGGCCGAATTCCTTGGGCGGAAGTGCATCAGCTCGTCCCAAGATTTGAAGTGCCCGGGCAGCAATCGAATATTGGAAACGATCATTGGGATGCTCCTTCTGAGGCAGATCCAGCTTGAGCATGGCGCTCGTCTCAGAAACGCGAAACCTCGCTTCACGCACCACTTTATCGTCACCGGGCCAGATGGTTGCGTAAGCAATCCGGTCGTCGTAAAACAAGTCGCCTTCAGGCACCGGTATGAGCGTGTTGTTCGGTGCCTCATAAACCAGGCCGACGCCGGATTCCTTTTCCGAGTCTCCGTAAATGAAGCTGATCGCCACCTTGCCACGATACTTGCGCAGAACTTCCGCCAGACGCTCGTCGTTCTCCATCTGTTTTTTGAACACGATATCGAACACGATTCCCTTGGCCCCGGATTGCATGAGCCGCTCAACCAGCAGCGCCCACATCTCGCGAGACCAGGGGTAGTCATCGCGTAGCAGCTCCAGCGCTTTCGATTTGGCATCCACCGCACCGTAGGCGTCCTCGGAAAAACCATCCGTGTAACTGAGCCGTTCGAAGCCGATCAAAACGAGGTTGGTGTTGGCCGGGGTCAGGCGGCCATTTTTGTAGAGAGCTTCCTGAGCGTAGGTCTCAGCATCACGCAACGCCTTTTGCAACCAGAGGAAGTTGTAGTCGTTGATGAGCCAAACCACCAAGGTAAGGCAGGCGCAGATACCAGCCAGCACCCACTGCCGAGATTAACTTTTTGATGTGCCGAGCATTATCGTTGCCTCCACTTTAGGCGCGGACCAAGCTCTTGACCATGAAGTTTTTATCCTTCCTTTCGCTCGGGTTGATGGGCGTGTCCCAGCTATGGGGCGCGGACCTGTCCCAGTCAACTTTTTCGCAGGTGGTGAAGGACGTGAAGGTGGTGTCGCGGGCTAACGAGACCACTTCCACCGCCAAGGTGAATGACTTGTTCAAATCACCTGATTTGATCCGTACCGGTGCGGATTCACTGGCTGAGCTGATTGCCGATGACAAAACCATCACCCGCGTGGGGGCCAACACGGTATTCTCCTTCGAGAAGGCTGGCCGGGCCATCAACCTCGAACAAGGGAGCGTGCTTTTCCATTCTCCCAAGGGCAAAGGGGGTGGCACCATCCGCAGCAAGGGCGCTTCCGCCGCCGTACTGGGCACGACCATCGTTGTGACTGCGACCGAAGGCGGCGGCTTCAAAGCCATCCTGCTCGAAGGCAAGGGCCAGATCACCCTGCCCAATGGCGATTTCCGAGTGCTTACCGCCGGCCAGGTGACCTTCGTTCTTCCCGGCTCCCGCACGTTTGGCCCGACGTTGAACATCAACCTCGGCAAGCTGGTGGAAAGCTCGCGTCTGGTGCAGGGCTTTGAGAAGGAGCTGCCCTCCAAGCCAATCATCCAGGTGGAAATCGAACGGCAAAACACCCTCATCACCACCGGCCAAGCACAAGATACCAAGCTGCTGGTCGGCAACAAGGCCACCAAGGACGAAGTCACCGTGGTGGACCAGTCGCTGGTGAACATTGCCGTGTCACAAAAATCACGCGAACAGTTGATCACCGAAGCCAAGCAACGTGATGTCGTCATCGACCAGCCACAGCCGCCGGCGGACAATGTCTTCCCCGCCCCCGCGTTTGCCTTTGATATTCGCGCCCTGGGCAACGTGCCGCGCAGCGGCCTCGTCGCCAATAACATCACCATCACGACGCCTGCCATAAACCTTTCCCCGTATCTCGCGGAGACGGATTTCACGTTCGGCGCGCAGGATTCCATCAATATTCTCGGCACCGCACTGGAGATTTTTGGCACGAATTCGCCGGGCACTTCCCCGAACCTGCGCAAGGTCATCCTCGCCGCTCGGAACGGCATTACCATAGCCCCCGGCACCTCGATCAGCGCGCGCGGCGTAGGCGACCTGCAACTGCTCACGGACGCCGGCATGGATTACCACGGTGTCACCTTCTATAATCCCGATGGCACGGTCACGTTGCAGGCGGCCGGGCAGGTGGTCTTGAATGGGGGTGGCGTTCCGACCATGGGAGAAAGCCCGCTGACGCAGGGTTTCTCGGTTCAAGGCAGTGGGGTGACCGTGTTGGACGCGCTGTTCTGCGTCTCCGGTGCAGGGTACCTCACCGCCACCAACGGGGCGGTGGTGCTCAGCGGAAGCCGCGTTTTCGCGGACACCATTGATCTCGCGGCGCAAACCAGCTTGATCGTCAGTGGTGCCACCGTCAGCGCAAATACAAAAATCTCCGGCATCGCCCGGCAGGATCTAAATGCCACCGGTGGCTCCTTCTCCGTGAATCAGTCCAGCGGCACGGTGGAACTCGGCGCTTACGGAGCCGGCAGTGTCGATGGGACCAGCTTCACCGGGCACCGCATTACGCTGGCTATCGGCACGACGTTGAGCCTGAAGAATGCCACCGTGAGCGGCACGGATAACTTCGCCGCCAGTTCCGGACAGGACATGACGCTGCAGGGTGGCAGCTACGCCAGCAAGACCGACGGCAGCGTTTCGTTCACCTCCGGTGGCTCCATCGCCGCCAGCGGCACGACCGTCAATTCCGCGCTGCCCATCTTCAACGCGACCGATGATCTTACACTGGCCCCCGTCACCGCCAACGGGTTCAAAGCACTCGCAGCGAGTGCCGGCCGGGACGTCTCCGTCACGGGCGGCAGTTATACGGCCGCCACCTCACCCACGCCAACCGCGGCAGCCTTTGACGCCGGGCGGGATCTGAGTGCCGCGAACACCTCGGTCAGCGCCGATGGCATCACCTTCTCCGCCACCCAGGGTGCGGTCTCGCTGAACAATGTCACTGCCAACGCCGCCACTTCCTTCAGTGCGGTCAGTGGCACTGACCTCACCCTCAATGGTGGTGCCACCACCGTCTCGGGCACCCCAGGCACGGCGCAAATCACAGCCGGCCGCGACCTCACGGCCACCAGCACGACCGTCACTGCTGGCACCGTGGGGCTTACCGCCACCGCCGGTTCTGCCACGCTCAATGCGCTCACCGCCACGGCCGCTTCCGCTGTGAACGTCAGTGCGCAAACCGACGCCACGCTGACGAGCAGCACGGTGAGCGCCTCGGGTACCGACGGCACCGCCACCCTGACTGCCGGTGGCAGCGCGACCCTGACGGACACCAGTCTCTCCGCCAAGACCGTCACGCTGGCTGCGACCACCGGGTCGCTCACTTGCAACAACCCGACCGTCAGCAAATTTACGACCTTGAATGTCAATGCCAGTCAGAATCTCACGGTCGCAAATGGCACCCTTGCAGGTTTGGCCATCGCCCAAAACAACTCCGCCAATTTTTCCGCCGGCGATACGCTCTCGGTCAGCGGCACCACGCTCTCCGGGGTCGGGAACATTTCGTGGAGCGCCCGGACTTTGAATCTCCAGAACATCAATTTCCCCGGCGGCAGCACCGTCAATCTTTACTCACAGCTTGGCCAGCTCGCTCCCAACGCGAACACCGGGGCCGCGTCTGTGCCGGGATTTGTAAACTTCATCCTCAACGTGAATTACAACGGCAACCCGGCCCAGCTTTACGTGGGCAGCACGGTCAATATTGCCACCCGCCGTTAACGAACCTTTTTTCGCATGATGCGCCCCTCCCTGCCCCTGCTTGCCGGTGCCGTTTGTCTGGCCGCTGGTTCCCTTGCCCACGCTCAAAATGCGCCCCGCGTGGACCAGGCTGATGCCTTCAAACGCCAGCAGGAGCTGGATCAAAAGCTGCGTGAAGCCACCACTCCCGGCGGCGCGACCGTGGACGCGCCTGAGCTGTTCCAAGGCGAACTCAAGGATGTCGGCCCGCAATCCATCCTCAAGATGAAGCAGCAACGCCAGCTCTTCGAGGTGACGTTGGACAGCCAGTACGTTTATACGTCCAACCAAAACCTCTCCGAGCAGGCCCATGGCACGACGC
Source organism: Pseudomonadota bacterium (assembly GCA_009924135.1). Lineage (GTDB taxonomy): Bacteria > Verrucomicrobiota > Verrucomicrobiia > Limisphaerales > SXTU01 > SXTU01. The sequence continues at coordinate 6,509 of RFSE01000026.1, forward strand.
TCTTCGTCAATACCGCCCAAGTAGCTCTCACGCCGCTTCCTTACCAGACAAGCCATGGGGTCATGGCTCCGCGTCTGGGCTATCGTCACCAGTGGTTCAACTATGGACTCGGTGACACGCCTGGCTCCAAGGGCGATTTCGACTTTGCAATGCAGGCGGTCTTTGGCGATGTGCGGTGGGCCTTCCGGCAGGACTGGGTGGCGGAAGCCGGGGTCGAGTGGTCCCGCCTGCTGAATGAGGTTGAAGGCCCTCCGAAGCTGGACCGCCATCAGTTCTACAGCGAATGGTTGCCCCGGTTCGGCGTTACGCGCACCCTGGCCCTGAGCGAGACCAAGACTTTCACCTTCGCCTGGCAGATCAATTACCACTTATCCGATACGCCTTCGGTGGTGCCCACGGCCGTTTCAGGCATCCCGCGCAGCACCAACGACCGGATGGACAACTCGTTCATCGCGGCTTACACGCATGTCTTTGGCCCGAACCTCTCGGTCCAGCCCTATTACCGGCTCTTGCTTACGCGTTACGGGGGGCAGGATGCGCGCTTTGACTACCTTCACAGCTTCGGCCTGTCGGCTTATGTCCCGGTGGCCAAGAACGTCAGCCTGCGAACTTTCCTCTCCTACGAAATCAAGGACTCCGACGCGCCGCTCGTGCCCGACTACCGCAAGTTCGACATCGGTGGCGGATTGAATCTCACTGTGCGGTTCTGATTTTGCCGCAAAGCCCGACTGCGTCAGGCCGGCGGAACTTTGGCCTGCCAGTCGTTCAGCACGCGCTCCCCGGCGGTTGCATCCACGCCCAGTTGCTCCAGTGCTTCGCCGATCAGGTAGAGTGATCCGGCGATGACGACCAACGGCGCGTCCGCCAGTCCTGCCATCGCCCCGGCAACTGACTCGTGTGCAGTGACCCGGGCTGCCGGGTTGGCCTTCTGGCAAAGTTCCGCGAGCACCGCCGGAGCCAGTGACCGGTTGCTGCTCACCCGCACCGCCCCGATGCGGTCCGTCAGCGGAGCCAGCGATTGGCACATGAGTTCACAGTCCTTGTCCGCGAGCATGCCGAGCACGAGAGCGAACGGCTTGGCGGCTAAGTCTGATTGCAGCGACGCCACCAGCGCCTGCATGCCGTCCAGGTTGTGCGCTCCATCGAGAAGGAATTCCCTGTCGCCCGCCTTCACGGTTTGCAGCCGCCCAGCCCAGCGCACCATCTGCAACCCACGCTGCAACGCGGTCTCGCTAACGGGTAATTGCGCCTGCAAGGCTTTGACCACGGCCGCCGCCAAGGCCGCATTCCGTAACTGATGTGCCCCGCGCAATGCCACCGGTGCGGCGGTCTCCGGCCCGGCAACCAGCGGGGCGTTGACAACGGTAAGCTCCGCCTCCAGCCGGTCGGCGGTCGCCCGTATCACCTCGATCGCCGCCGGCGCATCCGCCGCCGTGAGAGCTGGCACGCCGGGCTTGATGATGCCGGCCTTCTCCGCCGCGATCTTAGCCAGCGTGTCACCCAGCCACTGCTGGTGATCCAGCGCGATGTTCGTGATGACGCTGGCCAGCGGCGTCACAATGTTCGTCGCATCCAACCGCCCGCCCAGGCCCGTTTCCCAGATCACCAAATCGCACCGCTGCTCCGCGAAGTATTTCAGCGCCATCACCGTGACGAACTCAAAGAAAGTGACCGGCGAAGCCTCAGCTTCCCCGCTGAAAACTGAAAACTGAAAACTGAAAACTTCTTCCACCAACCGCGCCACCTCCGCCTCCGAAATCAGCACCCGGTTCACCTGCATCCGTTCGCGAAACGACACCAGATGCGGCGACGTGAACAGCCCCACACGCAACCCCGCTGCCCGGTAGATGCTTTCGAGCATCGCACACGTCGAGCCTTTGCCATTGGTGCCCGCGATGTGGATGAAGCGGAGTTGGTCCTGCGGATTACCCAGCGCCGCGGCCAGCCGCCGCGTGGGTTCCAACCCGAAACGCGCGCCGAAGACGGCGAGTCCGTGCAAGTGGGCCAGGGCTTCCGCGTAAGTCATCGCCAGGGAAACGTGCCTTGATCAGCCACGGGTCAGCAACACCAGAAACTCCTTGTTCCCCGCCGGTCCGAGCAACGGCGACTCCGTCACCCCGCGCCATGTGAGTGCTGAAAGCTCCGCCTTCACGAATGCTTCCAACTCGGCGAGCACACGTGCGTGGACCGCTGGGTCCGTGATGACGCCCTCGCCCTTGTCCGCTTCTTCCTTGCCCGCCTCGAACTGCGGTTTCACCAGCGCAACGATCTTACCGCCAGCAGCCAGTAGTCGCTCCGCTGCCGGCAGAATCTTCCGCAGCGAAATGAACGAACAGTCTATGACGATGAACGGCACAGAAAATGATTCTGACTCCTGACTCCTGACCCCTGACTCCGCTGCTCTCATTCGCTCGGCGCTTAGCTCCCGCGCATTCGTTTTCTCCAGCACCACCACGCGCGGGTCGTTGCGCAACTTCCAGGCCAACTGCCCCTGCCCTACGTCCACGGCGAACACCCGAGCTGCCCCCCGTTGCAGCAGGCAGTCCGTGAATCCGCCGGTGGAAGCGCCCAGATCGATGGCCGTCAGCCCGCGTACCTCCACCGCGAAATGCTCCAGCGCGTGCTCCAGCTTGTGACCGCCCCGGCTCACGAACTTTTCCGTGGCGTCGAGCGTGACTGCATCGTCTTCGTGCACCACGTCACTGGCTTTGCGCGCGACCTGACCGTTTACGCGCACGAGGCCGGCCATCACGGCGCGTTTGGCCTTCTCGCGGCTGTCGCACAGCCCGCGCGCGACAAGCGCCTGGTCCAAACGCGCGTTCACGGGCAAGGAGGTTGGGCTGGATTCTTTGGCCACAGATGAAACACAGATGGAACACAGATAACCGACATGATCAGTGAAGCAGGCGGGCCCGAAAGCCCGGCCAACTGATCATCAGCCTTACCTTTTCCTGCCTTCCTGCTTTCCTGATTCATCCCGTTTCCCCATCTGTGCTTAATCTGTGTTTCATCTGTGGCCAAAAGCACCTCACCCCCGCAGCGCCGCGACGAGGCCGGGGATGTTGTGCTGCTTGGCCTCGATTGTCGGCTTTAGCCCGAGGGTGGTGAATGCCTTGGTCGTCTCCGGACCGATGCTCGCAGTCTTGAGTCCGGGGAACTTCTTCAGCAGCTCCGGCAGCGGGAAGCGCGCGTGAAAATTCTCCACCGCCGAACTGCTCGCAAACGTCAGCCAGTCCGCGCCTTCCTCGCGCAGCCGCGCGGCGGTTCCAGAAGCGTCGTCGGTTTCCGGCACGGTCATGTACACGGCCACGTCATCCACGATGGCCCCCTGCTCTTCCAGCAACTGCGGCAGTTCGGGAGTCGCCACCTCGGCGCGCAGCAGCAGCACCCGGAGATTCTCCAGATCATCCTTTGCGGCAATCGCCTTGGCGATGTCCTTGGCCACGTACTTCTCCGGCATGGCGTCCACCGAGAGGTGCAGCTCTTTCAGTTTCGCCGCCGTGGCCGGACCAACGGCGGCGATGCGCAGGCAGCCCAGACCGCGAATGTCATCGAACGCCTTGAAGAAGTAATCGAAGAAGCACATGACGCCGTTCGGACTCGTGAAGACAATCCACTGATACGACCCAAGGCTGCCCATCGCCTCAGCCAGCACTTCGCGCTGCGTCGGAGCGGCGATCTTGATCGTCGGGATCTCCAGCACGTCCGCACCGAGTTCGATCAATTGCCGGGACAGATCGCTCGCCTGTTCGCGCGTGCGCGTCACCACCACGCGTTTGCCGAAAAGCGGGCGTTGTTCAAACCAGTTCAGCTTCTTTCGCAGCTTGACCACGCCGCCGATGATCGTCACGGCCGGCGCGGTGAATTTCGCCTTCTCCACGACATCGGCGATGGTCGCCAGCGTGCCCTCGATGCTCTGCTGCCGGCCCGTCGTGCCCCAGCGCACGAGCGCCACCGGCGTGTCCGCCGCCATGCCGTGCGCGATGAGCTGCTCGCCGATACGCCGGATGCGCTCGACGCCCATGAGCACGATCTTTGTGCCCGTGGACTTCGCCAGTTGCTCCCAGTCGATGCTGCTCTCGTCCTTCGTCGGGTCCTCGTGACCGGTGAGTACGGTGAAGCTGGAGCAGTGATCGCGGTGCGTGACGGGAATGCCCGCGTAGTTGGGCCCCGCATAGAATGACGACACGCCGGGCACCACCTCGAAGGGCACCTTAGCCGCCGCGAGTTCCTCGGCTTCCTCGCCGCCGCGCCCGAAAATGTAGGGATCGCCGCCCTTGAGCCGCACCACGGTTTGGCCGGCCTTGGCCTTGGTGACCAGGAGCTGGTTGAGTTCCTCCTGCGGGATGGCGTGCGCGGCGGCGCGCTTGCCGCCGTAGATGAACTCGGCGGACTTCGGCGCCAGCCGCAACAGGTCAGGATTGACCAGTGCGTCATAAACCACCACGTCTGCGCGCGCCAGCAGTTCCGCCCCGCGCCGCGTGAGCAAACCCGCGTCGCCCGGCCCTGCCCCGACCAAATAAACTGTGCCCTTCTGCTTCATGTGCGCGCGACTGTAGAAGCGCGGCTAAAAAGCTCAAAGGCCAAAAGTGGCAGAACCATCCCGCGCTCCGGGGCCTCCGGACTCGCGCCAGCGTCCTGGAGTGCGGCGGTCCCCCGCCTCTTTTTCGATCACCCGACGACAAACTACTTGATCCCGTGCGTGACACGGGGACCGATGGTGTGGCCGCCGTCCACGACGAGGGTCTGGCCGGTCACGAGGTCGGCGGAGATGAGGGCGAGGATGCCGTCGGCGATGTCCTCGGGCTGGCAGACCTTGCCGAGGACGGCGTGCCGGGCCTTGGCGTCCTTGGCGGCCTCGAAGTCTTCGCCGAGACCTTTGCGCAGCCATTCGCCGTCGATGAAGCCAGGGGCCACGGCGTTGACGCGGATGCTTGGCCCGAGGGTGCGGGCAAGGGCGAGGGTAAGGTTGATGACGGCGGCCTTCGAGGCGCAATAGGGAATGCTGCTGCCCGCGCCGGTGAGGCCGGCGACACTGGCGACATTGATGATGACCCCGTCACCGTTCGCAGCGAGGTGCGGGCGCGCGGCGCGGGCGCATTGAAACGGCCCTTTGAGATTCACCCCCATGATCCGATCCCAGTCGCCGTCGGTGACGGCATCAAGGTCGGGGAAGTTGATGAAGCGGGTGGTGCCGGCGTTGTTCACGAGCACGTCGAGACGGCCGAACTCACGGATGGCCATGGCCACCATGGCGCGGCATACGGTGTCGTCGGCCACACTGCCGGCGAAGCAGACGGCCTTGCCGCCCAGCGCGCGAACATCGGCTGCGGTACGCTCGGCCTCCTCGCGCGAAGAACTGTAATTGATGAGCACCCGACACCCACGCCGGGCGAGCGCGAGCGCAGTGGCGCGGCCCACGCCGCGAGAGGAACCGGTGACGATGGCAGCTTTGCCTGAGAGGTCCATGGGCGAAGGGTTGCGGAGAGAAGGCCCGTTGAAAAGCTCGAATGAAGGCGGTCGATCCGCAAGATGACGCTTGCCACAGCGGTAGGACCAGGAAGGTATTGCGATCGCAAGACCGTCACTGTGCTATATTTGATCGCCCCGCGCCCCCTTAGCCGACTCCGCGTGACGCCTCTCTCGCCGCCGGAGAAGGATTGATCTTTTCCCTCGCAGAGGTCCACCCTCGCCAACGTTATGGACGACCTCAACCAACTGGATGAACTGATGGCATGCCGCCTGGACGACGGGCGCAAGGCTGTGACCCCCTGCACCATCGTCATCTTCGGCGCGAGCGGCGATCTCACGATCCGCAAACTCATCCCGGCGCTCTACCATCTCTTCGCGGAAAAGGCCTTGCCCAGTCCCCTGCGCATTGTGGGCTTCGCGCGGCGCGAGAAGGAAGACGCGGCGTGGCGCGACGAGTTAAAGGCCGGTGTGGCGCAGTTCAGCCGCACGAAGCAGGTGGACGAGGCGGTGTGGGCCGAGTTCGCAGGCAACGTGTCCTATTGCCAGGGCGATCTCACGGACCCGGCGGCTTACGCGCGGTTGACCGAGAAGCTCAATGCCTTCGGTGTGCCGGAGCTGCGCAAGAACCTGCTCTTCTATCTCGCCATTTCGCCGAGCCAGTTCGGGGACGTGGTGGAACAGCTTTCCCTGGCGACCCTGCTCAAACGCGAGGAAGTCCCCGGCGAGTGGCAGCGGGTGGTCGTCGAGAAGCCGTTCGGCACCGACCTGCCCAGTGCGCTGCGGCTCAACAACGAACTAACCAAGTTCGCCCACGAAAAACAGATCTTCCGCATCGACCATTATCTCGGCAAGGAGACGGTGCAGAACATCCTGATGTTCCGCTTTTCAAACGCAATCTTCGAGCAGCTCTGGAACCGCACCTCGGTGGATCACGTGCAGATCACGGTGTCCGAGAAGGTCGGCGTAGGCGGACGCGGCGGCTATTACGAGGAGTCCGGAGCGATGCGTGACATGGTGCAAAACCATTTATTGCAGGTGCTTTCGCTGATCGCCATGGAGCCGCCGGTCTCGCTCGAAGCCGAGGCCGTGCGCGACGAGAAGGTGAAGCTGCTCAAGTCCATCCGCCCGGTGCGGGATGTGAGCAAGCAGGTGGTGCGGGGTCAGTATTTCGCCGGGATGGTGGACGGCAAGCTGCGTAACGGCTACCGGCAGGAGGAGAAGGTGAAGACTGATTCCAACACCGAGACCTACCTGGCACTGAAGCTGTTCATCGACAACTGGCGCTGGAGCGGTGTGCCTTTCTTCCTGCGGACCGGCAAATCGCTGCCGCACTCGGCCAGCGAAGTACGCATCCAGTTCAAGCCCACCCCGAACGTGCTCTTCGCCGCGAAGTGCGGTCTGAAGCTGGACCCGAACGCAATCACGCTGCGCCTCCAGCCAAATGAAGGCATCACCCTGCGCTTCAACGGCAAAGTGCCCGGTGCAAGCCTCCAGGTGCGTCCGGTGCGGATGCACTTCAGCTACGACGCGGAGTTCGGCGCTTATACCCCGGAGGCATACGAGCGGCTGCTGCTCGAAGCGGTCGCGGGCGATGCGACGCTCTTCATCCGGCGCGATGAAGTCGAAACGGCGTGGGGCATCGTGGACCCGATCCGAGAGGGCTGGGGTGACAAACCGCTGACCAACCGGGAGTTTTACTCGGCCGGGACGTGGGGCCCCGTGGCCGCCGAGGATTTGCTCGCCGCCAGTGGCCACGTGTGGCGCGACCCGCAGCCGATGAAGTAATTCCCCGCAAGCCATGGCAAACCCGGAATTGAAGTCCTACCCCAGCGCAACGGCACTGGCCGAAGCCTGCGCGGGCGAGTTCCTGGCGTTCGTCGCGGTCTCAGCCGGGGCCGTCAGCGTGGCCGTTTCCGGCGGACGGATTGCGAAGGATTTCTTCAGTGCTGTCGCCCGCCAGGCGAAAGCAAACGGCCAATCGCTAACCGAAGTTCATTTCTTCTGGGCCGATGAACGGTGTGTGCCGCCGGACGACGCCGAGAGCAACTACCGCAGCGCGGCAGAACTGCTCTTCGCTCCGCTGGGCCTGTCGGCAGGGAATATCCATCGCATTCGGGGCGAAGACGAACCAGCCGCCGCAGCAAACGCAGCCGAAGCGGAGTTGCGCTCTCTGGTAGCAATCAGCCCCTCCGGCCAACCAGTGCTGGATTTCGTGTTGCTTGGGATGGGCGAAGATGGGCATGTGGCATCGCTTTTTCCCGGTGAACCGGAGACCGTGATCCGCTCGGCAGCGGTCTATCGCCCGGTGACCGCAAGCAAGCCGCCGCCTCGTCGCATCTCACTGGGTTATGGAGCCATAGCCGCCGCCCGGGAAGTCTGGGTGCTGGCCTCCGGCGCGGGCAAGGAACTGGCGTTACGCGAGTCGCTCGCATCCGACGGAAGGAACCCGCTCGCACGTGTACTCCGGGAACGGGAACACACACAGGTGTTCACCGAACTGGTGCGGTGATTGGCTTCAGTACTGGACCTTCGCAGCGGGGTGGTCAGAGCGGATCCCCTTGCTGGATGAGATGAAGCCGAGCGTCAAAGCGCACGGCCGGTCTTCCTGCATGGAGTAGATCACCACCCGCTCCAGTGTCAGTCCCGGCTGGGGATGAGAACAGATGTGCACCAGCTCTTCCAAGGTTTGAAATGGCAACGGCACCTCCACATACTCCGGGACTCCCGTCCGGATAAATATAGCCTGCCCGATGGCATTGGAGGGAAGTGACATCGCAGTGGCACATTAGGCCAAAACTGCGGGTTGAACAAGCACCAACCTGATGCGGTCTGGCTAAGGTAAAAGCACCAGCCGGTAGAATCGCCTGGTCTGACCAGTCACGCTGGTGTCGGTGAAGGTGGCTCCACCACCGGCCACCGTGTTGGTGACCACTGGGATCCAACTCACCAGATCACCGGAAACTTCCATGCGATACGACCGGCCGTTATCACCCAGAGCGGTCAATTGGAACAAACTACCCGGCTTGAAGGTCGAGGAACTGAACGAGAACGGCGAATAAACGGTGAGCGCAGAGTTGCTGCTCAATATCGAACCCAGCGGAGAACTGACGAGACAGGCATAAGACCCGGAGTTGGTCAGCTGCAAATTCAGCAGGGTAAGCGTTGGATTGGTCTCCTGGCTCAAAGGTGTTCCATTGAGGCGCCATTGGAAGCTGAACGGCCCCGAACCCGTAGCGCCCACGGTGAAAACCACGTTCGTGCCGACGGGGAGCACCAGATCCGTGAGCTGTGGGGTGACGGTGAAAGGCGGGACCACGGTGAGCACGGCGTTGGAGCTGAATACTGAGGCGAGGGGGTTGGCCACAAGCACGTCATAATTGCCGGTGTTCGTGGTCTGCGCTCCAGTGATGCTGTAGCTGGCGTTGGTTGCGCCGGTGAGCGGTGTGCCGTTAAACCGCCACTGGAAGGTGAAAGGCGGCGCTCCCGCCACGGACACCATGAAAGTAACATTTGACCCGATGGTTACCAGCTGACTCTGGGGTTGCGTGGTGACGGACGGAGGTGAGTTCACGAAGAGCGCAGCGTCCGTGCTGAAGTTCGTTCCGAACGGGTTGCTGACGCGCACGGAATACACGCCTGCGTTGGTCGTTTGCGCCGTGGACAACGTGAGCGTGGGATAAACGGCGGCGTCGATGTCGATGCCATTGAAACGCCACTGATAGGCCACCGGCTGGGCAGCTTTCGCGGATATGCCCACATTGAAAGTTACGGTTGAACCCTGGGTCACGGTACGACCGCGGGGATTGGAGGTGATGGTGGGTTGGGCCAGCACGCCGCCTTGACCGAAGACCTGGTTGATGGCCGAAGGCGCGAGCCAGGCTCCCCGCCCCAGTGTCCCCACTACGAGAACGTCATCCGACCGGTTGTATTCCATGGCGTAAACCGGCGCATTGGGCAGATTGCTGCCAACCTTTACCCAGTTGGTGTAGCTGGGAGCAGAAGCCGCGTACACGCCCATGTCGGTGCCCACGAGCACATAGGAAAGGATGTCCGCCGGGCCATGGCGAATGCAATGAAGCCGGCCTACGCCGGTGAGGGTGCCCGTGACATTGGTCCAAGAGGCACCCGAATTCGTGCTATAAAAGACGCTGCTCGAATTAATTGCAAAAACACTGGGCCAGTTGGTGGGGACCAAGGTGACGTCAATGGCGGACGTGCCGGGGATCACCGCCGGTGTTCGCAACAGTGCCCCGCCGCTGATGGTGCGAGCGTAAACACCACTGCGGCTCGCCACATAAAGCACATCGGGATTCGGGATGCCTTGAGCCGAGCCACCGTAGGCAAAACCGTTGCCACTGGTTTCGGTACCATCACCACCCACGATTCCAAGCCCGATTTCTGCCAGATTGTCGCCCTGATCAAAGGATTCATAGACGGAATTGGCGCCTGCGATGACGAGCCGTTGAGGTACCAACGAGTTAAGCCTTATCGGGGTTACGAACTGGGGCTGGAACGCGTTGTTATTCCCCACATTCATACCAACTGTCGCATTGCTCAAGACCACGCCATTGGCATTGTAAGTACGCCGGCTGAACAGGCCCAAGTCATCAAAACTGGAGTACACGATGGCAAAACCAGGGGCGCTGGAGTTGTCCACCAGCACGGCCCCACCGTCGCCCGTAGTAATGGCAGTCCAGATGGGGTTGTTTGCGGAGTTCTGCCGCGGAGTGCCATTGTCCTGCGAACCCGCAATTAAAACGTGGTTGAGGCTGTCGTAGGCGATGCTGTGGAACTCCCCTACTTGCAATGTCCCGTTCAGGGAAAACCAGTCACCCGTGTTATCCCCGGGGCTGGAGCGGCGATACACACCGCCATCGCAGACATAAAGCAGGGTCCCATTGAGGTCAAAGGTCATGCCCCGCGAATCCGCGTGTGGGGCAGAATTATTGGCCGTACCACCGCCACTCGCACCCGCAGAGCTGGAATGAGTCAAATGAACCCACTGGTTGCCGGTGGGTTTCGACGCATCACCGCGGAAAGCCCGCCCGGTGAAATCGTTGGCCCCGATGCCGTTCGGAAAGCCTCCCGAATCGTTGAAGCCTTGAGGCTGCCGGTCACCGGAGATGTAAACCACACTGGCGTTCAGCGGATCAGCGGCCAAGGCAAAATGGATGGCCCCCTGCCCTCCAGGGTGGATCCCCACCGGCCCGCTGCCGGCCAAACCGGTTTCCAAAGAGGTGGGCAAATCCATGGCCGTCCAAGTCGCCCCCCCGTCTACCGACTGAAACACTCCGCCCAGCACCCCATTGGTCACAATACCGACGAAAAGCGAACCGGCGGCGCTCGCGGCGATCTTGATGTTGTCAGGTGAACTGGCGAGCAAACCGTCAATCGTGGCGTCACTGATCTTGGTCCAATTCGCGCCAGTATTGATGGTGGCAAATATCCCGACGTTTGTGCCGCCACCGTAGATTCCAGTGTAGAGCACGGCGTTATTGGTGGGGTTGGCAGCCAGCGTCCGGGCGGTACCAATAGGCAGACCACGGGCACCGCCCGAGATGAGCTGGAAGGTCGCGCCAGAATCCGTACTGCGGAAGACACCGCGCACTGTGCCCCCGTCGGAGGTCACAATAATTTTGTTGGCGCGAGCAGCCACCCCGCTGACGTTGACGCCCGTAAGGGTCCCGTTCCCGTTCAACTCAATCCAAGTGTTCCCCCCGTCGGTCGAACGCAGGATGCCGGTGCGAGCCCCGCCCGCCGAACCCAAACTGCTGTAGCGGCCAATACCCGCCACCAACGTATTGAGCGTGAAATCAAAGGGGTCGAATTCCAAAGAACTGATCGACAAAGAAGTGTTGGTATCCGTGAGCGGCGTCCATGTCGGGCTGCCGCTCGGATCGGTGGCATTCAAGGTGCGCCAGATGCCGCCGTTGACGGCACCGATAAACAAAATACTTGGATTGCTGGGATGGGCTGCGATGGCTTGAATGCAGCCATTAACCTCTCCATTAAGGATGCCCTCCACCTGACCGTTGCGCGTGGGGGCGGAACCTTGCGGCACCCAGATGCTGCCGCCGACCGGCGCGGGTGCGGCCGTGAGCAATCGCGAAGACGCGCTGATGGCAATCAGCAGCAGGATCAGCCGGGAGCTGACCCACCAACCAAAGTGACTGTTCGTTGTTTTGCCGGCTTGCATTCGGAGTAATGCTAAGACACCGCCACCCCGGATGGCAAGCAAGGGAAAGCCTGTACTTGAACTGCCACCGCCTTCATGCCGCCACCGCCGCCGGGCGGGCACGCAGCCAATGCAGCATGCTCTCGAAGATGAGCCGGCCGTCGTCGCTGCCCAGCAGCGGCTCGCAGGCGCGTTCCGGGTGGGGCATGAGGCCGGCCACATTGCGCCGCTCGTTGCAAATTCCGGCGATGTTCTCCAAGGCCCCGTTGGGGTTGGCGGCATCGGTGACTTCACCCTGCGCATTGCAATACTGCCAGAGAATCTGGCGATTGGCCTTCATCTGGGTCAGCGTTTCAGCATCCGCAAAATAACAACCTTCGCCGTGAGCGATGGGCACCCGGAGCAGCTTTCCGGCGGGTATCTGCGAGGTGAACGGCGAGTCGTGCGTCACCGTTTTGAGATAGATGTTTTCGCACCGGAACTGGAGCGAGCGGTTACGAATAAGGGCACCAGGCAACAGGTGCGCTTCACACAATACCTGAAAACCGTTGCAGATGCCGATGACCAGCCCGCCGTTGTCGGCAAACTGCTTCACGGCCTGCATCACCGGGCTGAAACGGGCAATGGCCCCGCATCGCAGATAGTCACCGTAGCTAAAACCGCCCGGCACGATGACCGCATCGACATCGCCCAGCGAGCTGTCCTTGTGCCAGACCAGCCGGGCGGAGTGCCCGAGCAGTTGCAGGGCGTGGACGGCGTCCTGATCGCAGTTGGAGGCGGGAAATTGAAGGACGGCAAAGTTCATTGGTGTTCAGGTATCGCGATAGACAGTTTGCGGCGAGAAAGCGGGCAGGCAGACAGCAATGTATTCGGCACCGGCAGGATCGGGCGTGCTGTACTGTACCCATTCGCCCTTGTGGGTGATCACAGCCTGGCCAGCACCCACGTCCAGGCTGCCAGTTTTGTGCGTTACCCTCAGAGTTCCCTTCAGGACCAGAGTGTATTCGTCGAACTCCGGCGTCTGGCCGGGTTCCACCCAGCCCCCCGGGCTGGTCATCCGGGCCAGGCTGAGGGCGGTCGTTTGGGTGTTCACCCGGCCGACGAATTCCTCGATCAGCTTGGGCTTGTTACCCGCCGCCGTGATGACGGTCGGTTGGGAAACCAAGGTCGGCATGGCGCAAAATCTCCGTTCAGTCCACGATTTCGAGCCCGTAGTCCTCAATCACCGGATTGCTCAGAAACCGATGGCACGCCTCGTTCAAGGCCTGCTCGGCAGCGGCGCGGTCCGTGCCCGGCGCGAGATCAATCTCCACATACTTGCCCACGTGGACGCCAGCCACGCCCTGGTAACCCATATGCTCCAGTGCGCTTTGCACGGTCTTGCCCTGCGGATCGAGAACGGCCTTCTTCGGCGTGATGATGATTTTGGCTTTCATTCAATGACGGGAGATTCCCGCGAAACGGAGGGGATGTTGGGCAACCCCGCCGGGCGAGGCGAGTGTTTTCTGCTGCGCCTCAACCGCAGCGGTGGTCTGTAAATGCCGTCCCATCGGACTTTGGCAACAAATCGGTCGTGGACTCACTTGGTTGTGCCCTGTTTGGCCCGCAACTCGTCAGCAAACTCCGCCCACAGTTCATCCACCGTTTTGCCCGTCGCTTCCTTGAACAACTCCAGTGAAAACTTCCCTTGCCGTAGGGCCGCGTTCAGCTTGGTTACCAGTTTCGCATCGTGCTGCTTCTCCGCCCAGGCGAGGAAGACGGCCGTGGTTTTGTAGGCGTCCCGGTAGCTGGCCTTGTCCGGATTGATGCGCGGGCGGGGTGCGTTCGGCTCGAAATGAAACAGGCGGATGTAGTCGGCGATGCCCTCGACCAGCCATCCCGGCTTGGTGAACTTCTCCTCCGGTTTCGGGTACGCCTGCACGATGTGCGTCAACTCATGGACTACCATACCCCAGTCGTTCGTGTGGCCACGCACGTAATCCGCGCCGATGGTGATGCGTCCCTTATCGGCATGGGCCACGCCCTTTAACTTGGGATCAAAGTACAACGTCACCGACTTCGGTGGCGTGAAACCCTCGCTCGGCAGCAGCGCGTTGATCTTGGGAAACCATTCCACGCACAGGCCGCCAGCCTCCTTCCCCCAATCCGCCAGGTCCGGTGCATCGTTGGTGTCCACGAGGGCCTCGGCCACGACTTCGCCCGAGGCCGATTTCGCGGCCAGCTTCAGCACGGTCCGGGCCTTGGTTGCGTCTTGCGCGATGCCGGAACAGCAGGTTGCGGCCAAAATGAGAATGGCGATCGATTTCATGGGCGGCTTCGACAGTAGGGCACCCGGTTCGTTCAGCAAATCACAATCCCCTGCCCCAGTCGCATTGACGGGCTAACGCTTAAGCCGAAACCAAGCAGCTCGTTTGAACCACAAAGACACAAAGGACACAAAGAAGCGCATAAGAGGGTTGGCGGTTCTAAACGGAGAGGCTGGCTGTGGGCCGCACTCAATAAACCGCCCGCGTGGGTTGGACCACGCCTGCGCCCCAGGTTGATTTCATTTCGTTTCCTGCCCCTTCTTTGTGTTCTTCGTGCCTTTGTGGTTCAAACCAATCCGTCCTGCTTGCGGAAAAGTCAATGGTCGGGCTGGCTTTGTTCGTCAATCTTGGCAGAGTACTCGAAACCACTTCTCCGCGTCCTCGGACAACGGGAAGGCCAACACGAACGCTAGCTATGCTGAAAGTCACCGGACCCGGGTCCATCACCACCTGCGACGGCTTCACACGCCGCGACTTCCTCCAGGTCGGCGCGCTGGGCGCGCTCGGCTTGACAATGGCGGACTACTCCGCCGCGCAGGCCGCCGGCAAGATCGCCGGAGGGAATGACGAGAAGGCCGTCATCATGATCTTTAATCTCGGCGCGCCCAGCCAGCTCGACCTCTTCGACATGAAGCCGGACGTGCCCAGCGAGATTCGCGGCCCGTTCAAGGCGATTTCCACCAAGGGCGATTTCCAGCTCTCTGAGATACTCCCCGGCCATGCGAAGATCGCCGATAAGTTCTCACTCGTACGCTCGTGCTACCACACGGCGGCGGCGGTGCATGACACCGGCCACCAGATGATGCAGACCGGACGACTCTTCACTGGGGGCAACATCTCGCCCCACGCCGGCTGTGCGCTGGAGTTCCTCAAAGGCCGGCGCAGCGACCTCCCCGCCCACGTCATCCTTCCCGAGCCCATGGGGCCGACTGGTGGCAACATGCCGCACGGCCAGGACGCCGGCTTCCTCGGCAAGGCTTACGACCCCTTCGTTCTGAACGCCGATCCGTCGCAAAAAGAATTCAAAGTGCCCGACCTCCTGCCGCCCAAGGAAATCGGCGAAGCCCGGCTCGCCCGTCGCCGTGAGCTGCGCCAGGTGGTGGATGACACGATGAAGAAGTTCGAGGCGAGCGAGTCCGCCAAGCTCATGGACGCGAACTTCGCCGCTGCCTACCGCCTGATGACTAGCGAGCAGGCCCGCGAAGCCTTCGACCTGACGAAGGAGCCGCTCAAAGTCCGCGAACGCTACGGCATGACCCGTTTCGGCCAATGTTGCCTGCTGGCCCGGCGGCTGGTCGAACGAGGGGTGCGCTTCGTGACCGTGAACACCTTCCTCACCGTCTTCGGCGAAATCACCTGGGACATCCACGGCTCCAAGCCGTTTACCAGCATCGCCGGCATGAGAGACATCGTCGCGCCGATGTATGATCAGGGCTACAGCGCGTTGATCGAAGACCTCGCCCAACGTGGCATGTTGGACAACACAATGGTCTGCAACCTCGCTGAGTTCGGCCGCACGCCGCGCATCAACCCCGCCGGTGGCCGCGACCATTGGCCGAACTGCTGGTCCGTCTATTTCGCCGGTGGTGGCGTGAAAGGCGGCCGCGTGGTGGGCCGCAGCGACGACATCGGTGCGTACCCCGCCGAGCGCCCGGTGAACCCCGGCGAAGTCGTCGCCACCATCTACAAGAGCCTCGGCCTGGACCTCGACACCCATCTGCCAGGACCGCAGGGCAGGCCGTATGCGCTGGTGGATTTCGGCGTGAGAGAGGTGAAGGAGTTGTTTTGAGATGAGACTATCATCCCTCAAAAGATGTTGTTTGTTAGCCGTTGGAGGATCCTTGTGGACAATTCTTGTGTTGCTGTTTCCGGTCGCAAATTGGCAAGCGCGATCGTTCCAATGCACCCGGCTTGATGGACAGAATTTTATCCGCCTAGCTTACGAGCGCTCCCTACCGGCAAACGGAAGGTTCTGTGGCACCACTGACTTCGCTTATTGGCAGAGCCGCGAGGCAATTAAGCCTCCGGATTGTTGGGTAGAGCTGTCGATCACACTGCTTGCGCCTGGAGTGGTAGCTGTGTTGGCGGGATTGGTGGGGTCGGTGCTGGGATGTTTCGGTGGTACCTTTGGGACCTCTTTCCCGCCAAGCAAAGGGTCACATGCGCTTAGATAGTCAGCCTGCCAAATTTGCTTTCAGTCAAATCCCCAACCGCTCGGCCAGCCGGTCGAGTACGGAATCCAGTTCCGCCGCCGTGAGTTCACCCAGTTTGCGCTCCAGCCGGACAGACTCCACCGTGGCCATACGTTGCACGTCGAAGGCTCCCTCTGGGGAGAGGAAATGTTTGCGCATGGCCATTTTCCAGCGGTTGCCCCGGATGGCCGTGGGGTGCGCGACTACCGTGAAGACGGCCAATTCGTTAGCCCCAGGCGGTGGAGTCAGCACCAAGCAGGGCCGTGATTTGGCCGCCATCCCCAAGTCAACTTGCCAGACCTCACCCGGCTTTGCGTTTGGCATAAGCTACCTCCTCCCGGTCAATCTCCTGGAAAATGCGGACTGCCGCCTCACTCATGAAAGCCATGTCATCGTCCTCCAGCTCATAAATGCGCCGCTCAATAGCCCGACGGTCACTGGAAGTAAGCTTGGGCAGCTGGTCAATGATTTGCGCTACGCTCATGCATCCTACTTAACCGCATCGACGAGCCGTTTTCAACCCGCTATTTGAACGTGCAAAACCTTCCCCTACTCCTCTTGGTTTGCTCGCTGACCTTTTCAGCGAAGGCCGAGTCCCTCACGCTGCTCCCCGTCAAATTCACCCTCGACGGCCCCGCCGCCGAGCAGCGACTCGTGCTGGAAATGGCCGACGGCAAGACACTGCTCGGCCAGGTCACGAGCAACGTCACCTTCACCTCCAGCAACCCCAAGGTCGTCCGTATCGAGGACGGTTTGGCGATCGCCGTGGGCAATGGCACGGCCACGATTTCGGGCAAGGCGGGTCGCAATTCAGCCAAGACCGAGGTGCGGGTGGTAAACATGGAGAAGCCGTTCGCATGGAACTTCCGCAACCATCTCCAGCCAGTCCTCACGAAGACCGGGTGCAATTCCGGGGCGTGCCACGGCGCGGCGGCCGGACAAGGCGGCTTCAAGCTCTCCTTGCGTGGTTACGATGACGAGGGCGATCACCGGGCCATCACCCGTTCAGCTTTGGGCCGACGGGTGAGCGTCGCCGAACCGGCGCACAGCCTGTTGCTCATCAAGCCAACCATGGCTGTCCCTCACAAGGGCGGCGAAAAACTGACCACCAACTCGCTCGACTACCGGATCGTCTCCGAGTGGATCGCCAACGGCACCCCTGCCCCGCAACCGGACGACGCGCGCATCGCGAAGATCGAGGTGCTGCCCGAACAGGTCTTCCTCAAGCCCGGCATCCCGCAGCAACTCCTCGTGCGGGCGACTTTCTCCAATGGCGAGTCCCGGGACGTGACGCGCTACGCCAAGTTCACCAGTGCGAACAACTCCGTCTGCGTCGTCAGTGATGACGGCCTTGTCACGGTGATGGGCCGGGGCGAAGGCGCGGTTTCGGCCTGGTTCCTAAGCCGGCTCGCGCTGGCGACCGTCACGGTACCCTTCGACAACAAGCTGGCTTCATCGGCCTTCAACAAAGCGCCGAAGCGCAACTTCATTGACGAGCTGGTGAACGATAAGCTCAAGTCGCTCAACGTCCCGCCGTCGCCGCGCTGCTCCGACTCGGAGTTTGTCCGCCGCAGCTTCTTCGACACCATTGGGGTACTGCCCACGGCCCCCGAAGTCCGCGAGTTCCTCGCCAGCACTTCGTCGAGGAAGCGCGACGAGCTGATCGAGAAACTGCTCACCCGACCGGAGTTCGTCGATTACTGGAGTTACAAGTGGAGCGACCTGTTGCTGGTCAACGGCGCGAAGCTCCCGCAGCCCGCGATGTGGAGCTACTACCAGTGGATTCGCAGCCAGGTGGAGGCCAACACACCGTGGGACGAATTCGTTCGCCAGCTTGTCACCGCCAAAGGCAGCACGCTCGAAAACGGCGCGGCGAACTACTTCGTCCTGCACGATGACCCGACGCTCATGGCCGAGACCACAACCGTCGCCTTCATGGGCCTGGCGATCAACTGCGCCAAGTGCCACAACCACCCGATGGAGAAGTGGACCAACGACCAGTATTACGAGTTCGCCAATCTGTTCGCCCGCGTCCGCACCAAGAATGGTTCCGGCGGTGATGGCGACAAAGTCATCTTCGCTGCTGCGACCGGCGATGTGCCAGCGTTGCTCTCCGGCAAGCCCCTGCCCCCGCGTCCGCTGGATGGCAAGGCCATCGCCATTGACGCGCCCGGTGATCGCCGCGAAGCGCTCGCGGCCTGGCTGACCGCGCGTGAAAACCCTTACTTCACGCGTTCCATCGCGAACCGGGTCTGGGCCAACTTCCTCGGTGTGGGCCTGGTGGAAGCGGTGGATGACCTGCGGGTGACCAATCCTTCCAGCAACGAAAAACTCCTCTCCGCTCTCGCCAAGTATCTTGCCGATCAGCGTTATGATTTGAAGGCACTCATGCGGACCATTCTCCAATCGGAGACCTATCAGCGTGGCAGCGAATCCCTGCCTGGCAACGTCACCGACACCCGCTACTACTCACACTACTTTACGCGCCGCCTGATGGCTGAGGCGCTCCTGGACGCGTACTCGCAAGTGACCGGAGTCCCGACCGAGTTCCGCCGCGATCTGCGGAACGCCAACCGGGGCCTTGGCGACCGTTACCCGGCGAACCTCCGGGCCTTCCAGCTTCCCGACTCAAACATTGCCAACTACTTCCTCAAAACCTTCGGCCGTGCCGACCGCCTGCAAACCTGCGAATGTGAACGCACCGAGGAGCCCACCATGGCCCAGGCCCTGCACATCGCCAACGGCGACACTCTGAATCAGAAACTATCCGCCAAGGAGAACCGCATCGCGCAACTGATGGCCGCAAAGAAATCCAACGAAGAGATCCTCGATGAAGCTTTCCTGGGTTCCCTGAGCCGCCTGCCCTCAACCAACGAAAAGACCCGGTCCCTGAAGCTGCTGGCCGACGCCGGGGAGGCCGACCGCCGGGCCGCCCTCGAAGACCTGTTCTGGAGTTTGTTGAGCAGCAAGGAATTCCTGTTCAATCACTGAGCGCCGACGCAGGTGGTTCTCAAAGCAGCGAAGGGGACGGCGAGAGAACGCGCTCAACTTACCCGGCCACGCCGTTTTGGGTGTCCTCAGCGACCTGCCATAGTCCCAATTTTTCCTTGGCCCCTTCGTGCTCTTGGTGCCTTTGTGGTTTCATCTGAATTAGGAAAGAATGTTGACCAGCCAATCCGGGTGGAGGTTAAGCCTGAAGAAACCAGCGAGACCCATGATGATGCCAATGGCCCCAAAGACCCAGGCCAGCACCAGCAGCCAGCGCCGGTTCGCCAGCGAGGCGGTGGCCAATACGCCAAGGGCGACGGAGAGCGCGGCATCCGAAAGGTCGAACTGGTCGTCGCGGTAGTTGTGTTTGTCATACTCGGCCTCAAAGCCACGGGCCTTGGCCATGAGCTCGCGTTCCTCCTGTTCGTAGCGAATGACCCGCGCCTCGTAGCCTTGCCGGAGGGCTTTGAACTGCGGGACGGCGTTGGTCGGGGCCACGAGTTGCAGGGCATCAAGCTGGGTGAGGCTGTGCTCGGCGAGGTGGTGCTTGAGCTTCTTGGCCTGGTATTCGCCCCAGGTGTCCACCGCATTAATCTTGGCCTGCTGCATGGCTTGGACGACGTTGTCGTCCTTTACCTTGGTGATGCCCATGAAGGCGGCCAGAACGGCCACGGTGATGGCGACGAGGCTGTTCAGCCGTTCTTTGACGGTCTCGTTTCCGGGCGTTTCAGCCCGGGGCGTTTCGGGGGCCGGAGGGTGCATGGTCTTGATCTGGTGAACCCAGCCTAAGCACGCCAAGGGCGGGCCTCAAGCGCCGTTCTGACCATGGAGAGCAATGCCCCGCACCGCTCTAGCCTCTGCGGCTTCTCGTCTCTGGGGTTTTCACATACACAAATGAGCACCGCAGAGACGGGACCAGCACCGAGGATAGGAAAAAGACCGTTTCCCCATCGAAATCCAGCTTCTGGGTCTTGGCCTGGCACTGTGCCGGAAAGCTTGGATCTTAAATCATTCCTGTCGCCCTTTAATCCGCGAATCTTTCTGCCCAAGAATCAGTTTCTGGAAGGCTCCTGAAAGAGTGGCGGAGTCACATTCGAGCCACCCTTGACGTGGGCACGCCCTAAAACTAGCTTCCGGGGGTCCAACATCTGTTCGTCCCGCTGCCAAGTATCAGCGGGGAGTGGGTGTCATTGGTTGTTGTGCATGAAACATCATCCTGAGGGCTGGCTGGCCGGAGTGCGACATTGGCTTGTTGCGCTGGGGGTGGTCGTGCTCACGCTCTGTGCCCGCGCGGATCAAGTGCTCTTGAGCAAGATCATGTACCACCCGGTCGCGGAGCTGCCGGAATACGTCGAGATCTACAACAATACTGCCAACGCAGTCGATATTGCCGACTGGCGGCTCAAAGGGAGTGCCGAGTACAAGTTTCCTGCTTTCAACCCGGCGGACCCGATGGCGAGCTGGATGCGTCCGTTTGAGCGCATCGTGATTTCCATGTCCGATGCGAAAACCACGCGGGATGCCTACAAGATTGCCGCCAACATCCGCGTGCTCGGGCCCTGGGTGGGGCGGCTCAACAAACAAGGAGACCGGTTAAAACTGTTGAACAAAAACGGCCTGGCCATGTCCTCGGTGAAGTATCTTGACCGTGCGCCCTGGCCAGCGGCCGCCGATGGCGGCGGCCACGCACTGGTCGTGAAGAATCCGGATCACAAGATCGACGACTGGCGAAATTGGACCGTCAGCAGCAAGCCAGGTGGAGCACCCGGGACCGAGTCGGGTTCCGCGAACGAGATTCCGGTGGGCAATCCGGAACTGATTACGCAGTCAGGAGAAACGGTGGTGGTGGATTACGATTCTCAATGGGCGGTCACCACGGGTGTGGAATTGACACAGACGCAGTGGAAGGAACTCCTGTTTCCTGACCGGAACTGGACGCGTGGCCCGGGTCTGTTTGGGTTTGGTCCCGCCAAATTGCCGCCTCCGGGCATCCGGACACCGGTCCGGGCGGGCTTCATTACCTACTACCTGCGGCATGTGTTCATCTACAATGGGGCACCGGGCGCGCAGATCTCGGTGGATGCCATCGTGGATGACGGTGCGGTTTTTTACCTGAACAATCAGGAAGTTGGCCGCGTGGGCATGCCTGGGGGCCCGGTTAGCGCCAAAACGCCGGCCGGCCGCAACGTCGGCGATGCCATCGAGGAGAAGAATGTCTTTCAAATCAACCCGGCCGTTCTCGTACGGGGCACCAACGTCCTTGCGGTCGAGGTCCACCAGTTCCCCGGGGGGCAGGCCCCGGACCTGGCGTTTGGCATGAAGCTGAAGGTGAAGGCGGCCGGCGCAGCGCAGGCCCGCTCACTGCTGATCAACGAGGTGTTTCCCGGTGCCCAAGGCGTCAATTTCATCGAGTTCTTCAATTCCGGAGCCACGGTTGTCAACCTCAAGGGACATTTCTTGCTGCCCGCCGCACCGTCCGCCCTTCCGCCGCAAGCCAAGCGGTATCAGATTCAACAGGACCTGGTAATCAAACCGAAAAGTTTCGGCATTCTGGACATGATCGATGCTGGCGTGTGGCCCAAGCAACCGGTCGTCGCCTATTTGGTGGCCCCGGACGGACAGACGGTTCTGCACGCCATCAGCGCCGTGGTGCCCACCGACGGACGCTCGCTCGGACAGCGACCGGACGGGAGCGGCCAGTGGTATTACCTTGCGCAACCCACACCCGATGCAGCCAATTCGAAGCAATCCGGCCTCGTAGGCACCCTCAAACTCAACGAAGTACATCTGGCGAAAAATGGTACGGTGGACTGGGTGGAAATCTACAATGCCACCACGAATCGTTTGTTGCTCAACGGTTACTTTCTCTCCGGAAGGTCTGGTTTTGGCGACAAGGTCGGGCTCAGTGGTGAGCTGCCGCCCAAAGGCATCAAATCGTTCGATGTTTCCTTTCCTGCCAGTGCCGGGGTGCTGAGCGTCTTTCTGGTCTCCCCGGAGAAAATTGTGTCCGATGCGCGTAATTTCCAGATCTCCCGTCACGGGGAGTTCTTCTCCGCGTTCCCCGACGGAAGCAGCGAATGGTATGTCGGCACCAAGGACACGCGCAATGCGCCCAATGCGCCCGTGCGTAACACCGACGTGGTCATCAACGAGATCATGTACAAGCCGCCGGTCACCCAGGAAAGCAGCGAGTTTGTCGAGCTGTTCAACCGTGGTGAAAAGATGGTGGACCTCTCTGGCTGGGCGCTGACCGGGGGCATTGATTACAGTTTCCCTCCGGGGACCAGGCTCAAAGCCGGGGACTACATCGTCGTGGCCGCCGATGCCGCGCTGTTACGCTCGATCCATGGCAACATCAACGTGCTGGGCAACTACGCCGGCAAGTTGAACAACGAAGGGGATTTGCTGCGCTTGCTGGACGCCCAGGGCAATCTGGTCAATGAGGTGGACTACAAGCCGGGCGGCGACTGGCCGGCGCTCGCGCACGGTGGGGGCAGCAGCATGGAGTTGATAAATCCCTTCATGGACAACCGGTTGGCCTCCGCGTGGCGGGACAGTGACGAATCCGCCAAGCCTAAGTTCAAGAGTTACTATGCTTCTGGCGTTTATGAATCGAACGCCCTGCTCACTCCGATTCTACCGACGGACATCAACGAACTGCACTTTTATCTGGTGAGTGCCGGCCACACGATCCTGGACAACGTACAAATCCGGAAGAATGGCGAGGGCTCCAACCTCATTCTGAACGGAAAGAAAATGTCCACCAACGGCGTCAGCGAAAGTGGCTGGCTCGCCCAGGGAACGCACTGGGCCACGCACATCAAGGACGGACAGCTCCACATCGTCTCCGACGGACGCGGGGACAACCGGGCCAACCGGGTGGAAATCGATGCTCCCAACCTGCGCAAAGGAGACAAGTACGAAATCCGGTTCGACGCCAAGTGGGTGTCCGGCACCCCGCGCCTTATCTGCCATACGTGGGATTACAGCCTGTGCCCGTCCTTCCTGATCGAAGTCCCGCCCAATCTGGGGACTCCCGGCAAGCCCAACTCGCGCCGGATTAATTCTCCCGCCGCACAGGTCGACAACCTGGCGCACAGCCCGGCCGTGCCCCGTTCCACGGACACGGTCAAGGTCACGGCCCAGGTGCGCGCGCCCGGTGCCGGGGGCGCGACTGTCCAGTTGTTTCACCGGCTGGACAACGAGAACGGCAACGGACAATGGAACAGCAAGCCGATGACGAGCATGGGCGATGGCACCTACATGGCCTTGCTGCCGGAATACAAGACCATCGGCGACATCGTGCAATTCTACGTGCGGGCCAGTTCACCAGGTGGAGACAGCATGATCCCACGGGGCGGAGCCACCCGGCCGGCCATGTTCATCGTGGATGATCAGGTGATTACCCGCGACCTTCGCTTTGAGCGCTTCGTCATTTCTGCCTATGACATCGGAGCAATGCTCGGAGGCAACACGAACAAGTACAACTTCAAGTTTCCCCGTCTGAACAACCATTATTTCAACGCCACCTTTATCAACAATGAGCAGGACGTTTACTACAATGCCGAACTCCACAACAGCGGCAGCGGTTACACGCGCGGCGGCCTGGATCGTGGAAAATGGAAGTTGCCGCTGGATCGTTTGTTCCGGGAGCATCGGAAGCTGACTTACGACAACGACCCGGATGGCCAGGCCCGGCACCATAACCGGCTCGTCCGCTACTGGCTGTATCTTCTGGGAGAGCCGGTCAACGAGAACGAATTCGTGCGGGTCATCCTCAACAAGAACCCTTCCATGCTGCGTGAGGAGACCGAACCGGTTTCCAATGACTATCTCAAGCGCGTCTGGAAGCACGGCACGCAGGGCAAACTCTACCGGCCCGAGTTTACGTGGTGGTTCCGGGATGATTGGACGGGAGGCTCTCCCATTGGCCCGACCTTCGAATACAAAGGCAGTGACGATCCCCGGCTCTACCGCCATGTGTGGATGAAACGCACCCGTGAGGCCGAGGATGACTACACGGATTTGACGTCGTTTTTCAAGCTGATGTCCGAGAATCAGTACACGCAAAAGCAGATCGAGGCCGTGCTCGATCCGGAAGCAGTCCTGAAACACGCCGCAGCACGCGGCTACAGTGCGGACTGGGACACCTTCACCATGGGCGGCACGCACAACGCCCTGTTCTACCACCGGCTGGACGGGCGGTTTCAATTCATGCACTGGGACAGCGACCAGGGCTTCCAGGCTGCGGGCATACCGGGACGGTTTTACGGCGGGCCGATTCAGGCGTGGTTGGAGAAACCTTACAACAAACGGCTCTTTTACTATTACCTGGTGGAGCTGTTGGAGAACTACACGCACAACTCGCCGCGCATCAACGCGTGGATGAAGGCCGAAGCTGAAGCCAGCACGGCCATCAACGTGGAAACCAAGCTCTACCGCGACTTTTTCGTCGGCCGGCAGGCAGCCGCGTTGAAGCTCATGGGTGACAACTACAAGCTCGATTACAAAATCACCACCAACGGAGGCCAGCCCATGAATGCGGACACGTTGACGGTAAATATTGAGGGCCAGTCCCCTTATGGCATCTACAGTGTGGTCATCGACGGCCAGCCTCGGGCCAAAGTGGAATGGCTGGACGACGTGAAATGGCGCATGAACAACATCGGCCTCAGCCCCGGCACCAATGACCTGGTGTTGCGCGGCGTCGATCAATGGGGCAACACCAAGCGCGACGCCAAGATTACGGTCATCCGGGCAGCCAGCGCCAAGTGATGCCTGGAGAGCGGTTTTCGCTCCGCTTCACCGTCGGTCGGGCCGGTACCGCTGAGAGGGCATATACCGCACCAGGTTCCGGTCGCGGGCTGGATCAGCCCTTCCGCAGTTCCGCTGCCACCTGCTCACCCAGTTGTTCCGGCTCCTGGGATTTCCGCCGGGCTTCGGCATGCTTGGCCGAGCCGTCCAGAAAGGAGATCACGCGCAACCGGAGCTGGTGGCCGAGCACCTCCGCGTAGGCCGCGACCGGACTCGCGCAGCCGCCGCCCATCGCCCGGAGAAAGGCCCGCTCGGCCCGCACGCACAGGTGCGTGTTCCCATGGTTCAGTTTGTCCAGCACCGGGGTGATCCGGTCATCGCCGGCACGCACTTCGATGCCCACGGCGGCCTGGCCCACGGCGGGGAGCATTTCCTCGGGTTCCAACCGAATGGCGAGCAGGCCTGCCGGCACGCCTTCCCCACTGAGCGAGCCGTTGGTGAGGATGGCGAACTTCAGCCGTTGCAATCCGGCTGCCGCAAGCAAGGTGGCATCGAAATCGTTTTGCTCGGCGAGTTTACGCAGGCGGGTGGGTACGTTGCCGCGTATCTCCACGATCTGGGCGTCCGGCCGGGCGACCAGCATTTGAGCGCGGCGGCGGGTGCTGCTCGTGGCCACGGTCACCCCATGCGGAAGGTCCTTGAGCTTAAGGTGGGCCTTGAAGCCCCGGCGTTCCTTTTGCCCGGGGACCCATTCCGTCGTGGTTTGCCGGGCAGCTTCCGCCTGGACAAACTTCGCATCGCGATAAACCAGCACATCGCGCACATCAGCACGTTTGCCCACCGCCCCGAGCACGAGACCGGCTGGCAGTTCGGTGGGGAGATCCTTGAGGCTGTGAACGGCAAGATCGGCTTCACCGTTGAGCAAGGCCACTTCCAGTTCCTTGGTGAACAATCCCTTGGGCAACGAGGCGTCAGGGTTGGACAGTGAAGCGGTCTGCAGCTTGTCCCCCGTCGTCTTGATGACGTTCAGCTCGAATGTGAGGCGCGGGAACGCGGCGCGGCACTGGGCGAGGACAGCATTGGCCTGCGCCAGAGCGAGGGCACTGCCACGGGTGGCGATGATGATAGGGCGTGGGGTGGACATGTTTTTAGCCACAGATGGAACACCGATGGAATACAGACATTAGAGAATCAGGAAGGCAGGAAGGCAGGAAAGGATCCCGATCGCGTTGACGACTCAACGAGCTGCTTTCCTGCTTTCCGAATTCAAATCTGTGTTTCATCTGTGTTCATCTGTGGCCAAAAAGCATCTATTCGTGGCCCAGCGCAAACTGCGAGCCCGCCGTCGGCGGCCGGCCGCCACGGCTGGTCAAGAGTGCCCCGGCCTTTTCGCGGATGATGCGCTCGCACACGACCAGCTCCTCACGCCGGAGCTTCAGGTAATCATCTGCGATGGCCTGAAGGTCGTCCACATTGTAAAGATAAACCCCATCGAGGAAGTTCACATCCGGCTCGATGTCGCGCGGCACCGCAATATCCACGAGCAGCAGCGGCCGGTTGCCGCGCAGCGCCAGCAGGGGTTCGAGCTTCGCCCGGGTGAGGACGTAGTGCGGCGCACTGGTGCTGCTGATGATGATGTCGATCCGCGCAAACTGGGTGTGCCATTCGTCGAAATGGACGGCCTGCCCTCCCAGCTCAGTGGCCAGGGCAATGGCGCGGTCATGAGAACGATTGGAGACGATGACGCTATGCGCGCCACGACTCAGCAGGGCACGGGCGGTCTTTTCGCTGGTGTCCCCTGCCCCGATGACCATCACGGTGCGTTCGCTGAGCGTTTCGAAAATTTTCTGTGCCAGCTCGACGGCGACGGAGGCGACCGAGACGCTGCCCCGTTGGATGTTGGTCTCGGTCCGGATTTTCTTGGCGACGTTGAAGGCAGCCTGGAAAGCCTTGTTTAGCCGCCGCCCCGTATGCTGGTGCCGCAACGCCCGGTCGTAGGCTTGTTTAAGCTGCCCGAGAATTTCGGTCTCACCCAGCACCATGGAATCAAGCCCGGCGGCGACCTTGAACAAATGTTCAATGCTGTGTGGCTCGGCCAGTTCGTAGAGTTCGGTGCCCAGTGGCTCCGTTTGGTTGTGGTGGGCGTGTAAAAAACGGCGCAACTCCGTGAGGGCAGCCTGCGGTTCGGCACTGGTGGCAGCGTAGATTTCGACGCGATTACAGGTCGAGAGAATGACCGCCTCCTCAATGACCCCGGTCTCGCGCAGCCGGCGCGTGGTGTCGGCCAGGGTGCCCTCAGCAAAAGCAAACCGCTCCCGCACCGTGACAGGCGCGGTGTGGTGGCTGAGGCCAAGAGCGACGATGGACATCGGGGTTTACGAATTGCGAATTGCGAATTTCAAATTTCGAATTGCGAAGGGAGCGTTCAAAACGCTTCGGCGTACAGCCTCGGCATTCATTATTCGCAATTCGACATTCGTAATATTCCTCATGGGTTATGGATGCCCGACAGCAGGTTGAACCCCCAAAAGGTCAGCAATACAAAGGCGAAGCTGCCGACCGCACCCCACGCAAATTTGCGGCCCACCTGCGAAAAGCGCCAATGGGCGACCAGCAGCCCGATGTAGAGCATGAGCACAAAAAACGACCACAGCACTTTGGGATCGCCCAGCGGATTGGGGGCTTGTGATTGCTTTAACAGCACGGGCGAAAGTGACAGGCCCGCCGCCAGCAGCGCCACCCCGCAGATCAGGAACCGTACGATCACCATCTCCAGCGCCTGGATGGACGGCAGCAGGGAGACGAGGGCGCGGAGCTTGCGAAACTTCAGATCGTGCTCCTGCGAGAGGTACATCACGCCGGCCGCCGAACCAAGGCCGAACGCACCGTAGGCCAGCAGGATCAGGGCGACGTGCAGGCTCACCAGACCGCCGGAAAAATCCGGCCGGGGACTCTTCATGTCCAAAGCAGGCATCAGCGCGAACACGCCGATTCCAAAGAGAACCGGCGACACGAAGACCCCAAGAAACCGCAGCCGGGGCAGTGCCCCGAGCAACAGGTAAGTGGCGACAATCGTCCACGCCGTGAACGTGGTGGCCTCGTAGAGGTTGTTGACGGGGCACCGTTCCAAGCTGAAACCGCGCTTGCCCATCGCCACCGTGTGGAGCCCGGCGGCGAACAAGAGCAGCAGGTACTGCCACCGCGAATCCTCCCGGAAGCCGCGCTGCCAGATGAAGATGGACAAGGTCGCGCTGGCTCCATAGAGCAGCACGGCCAGGCCAAAGAATTCGCGGTCAGTCAGCATCGCAGACCGAACTTATGGCGGAACCGGGCCCCGGCAACAAGCTCCAAGCTCCCCGCTCCGGCGCTGCGAAGGAAATACCAACGCTTGGACCTTGGAGTTTACGCCTTCGTCGGTTATGCTTTATGCCATGAACCGACGTGCGTTGCTCGCCATGCTGCTCGCGGCCCCGGCGTGGCCGGCGCGGGCGGCGGGAATGGGCTATGTCGCCTCCAAGGAAATCCCCCCCGTGGTGCCGCGCGAATTTCGCGGAGCGTGGGTCGCCTCGGTGGGGAACATTGACTGGCCTTCGCAGGCCGGTCTGAGCACGCAGCAGCAGCAGACCGAACTGCTGGCGTTGCTCGACAAGGCGGTCGCATTGCGGCTCAACGCGATCATCCTCCAGGTCCGCCCCGGCTGCGACGCACTGTATGCCTCGAAACTCGAGCCGTGGTCCGAGTATCTCACCGGCGTGATGGGGCGCGCACCCGAGCCGTATTACGACCCGCTTTCGTTTGCCGTGACCGAAGCGCATCGGCGGGGCTTGGAATTGCATGCGTGGTTCAATCCTTTTCGCGCCCATCATCATTCGGCCAAAGGCCCGATTTCCCGCGATCACATCAGCAAAACGCGGCCCGAACTGGTCCGCCAGTATGGCAAGCTCCTCTGGCTTGATCCCGGCGAACCGCTGGTGCAGGCGCATTCCCTCCGCGTCATACAGGACGTGGTGCGCCGGTACGATGTGGATGGCGTGCATCTGGATGATTACTTCTACCCGTATCGCGAAAAGGACGCGGCGAAAAAGCCCATCGAATTCCCCGACGAACCGAGCTGGCGGAAATACCAGAAAAGCGGCGGCAAGCTCGTGCGCGACGACTGGCGGCGCGACAATGTGAACCGCTTCGTACAACAGCTTTTTGCCACCGTAAAGGCCGAGAAGCCGTGGGTGAAGGTCGGCATCAGCCCCTTCGGCATCTGGAAGCCGGGCGTGCCGGCCGGCATCCGGGGGCTGGACGCCACGCAGGAGTTGTATGCGGATGCCTTGAAGTGGTTCCACTCCGGCTGGGTGGACTACCTCGCACCGCAACTTTACTGGAGCATTGATGCGCCGGAACAAAGCTTTCCCGTGCTGTTGAAATGGTGGGCCGGTCAGAACCCCGCTTCGCGTCACCTCTGGCCGGGCCTTTCGGCGGCCAACATCGGGCCGGGCCGCCGGGCCGAGGAAATCGTGGAGCAGCTCAAACTCATCCGGGCCCAGCCCGGGGCCACCGGCAGCCTGCAGTGGAGCATCAAGCCCTTGCATCAAAACCGTGACGGCGTCGCTGATAAGCTGTTGCGCCACGTCAACCAGATGCCCGCGCTGATCCCGGCTTCACCTTGGCTGGACAAAACCATTCCCGAGCGGCCACAAGTCGCCTTTGGTCAGGACGCCGCCCGCGTCGTGTCCGTCTTTCAGTGGGCCACCCCCAGCGGTACGATGCCGGGTTGGTGGCTCGTGCAGATGCGCACCAACGGCGTGTGGCAGACAGAGCTGCTGCCGGGAGCCCAGTTGAACCGCAGCTTCCGCACGCCGACCGGCCCGCTTCCAGAAGTCATTGCCGTGACGGCGGTATCCCGGTGCGGCCAGACCAGCCAGCCGTTTGTGGCCCAGCGGATTGGGTGAACGAAGCAGGGCTTGAACGCGACTGCTAACTGACCGGTTTGGAATCGACCGGGGAATTCGGTTGCTGCGCGGCATCCGCTTTGGTCGGTGCGGGTGCTGTGGCTGGCGATTCCGGGGCGGCCTTTTCCAGCGATGAAAAGACCGGGCTGGGACGCCGGGCATCCAGCACGCAACGGAAGCCGACAATGTCGATGCGGTGACCGGGGGAATTGAAGAGACGCGCTGAAGAAAGCAGGGTATGCGGCTTGGAACTGTGCCACGAAGCACCGCGTAGCACCTTGTAATCCTGGGTGTTGTCGTAGGCGTCCTGACACCATTCCCAGACGTTGCCGCCCAAGTCATGGAGCCCGTGACGGTTCGCGGGGAAACTGCCCACCGGGGAGGTGTAATCGAAATCATCCCGGCGAAGTTCACCATCATAATTGCCGACGTTCTTGGGTGGCGGCCAGTCCTTGCCCCAAGGATACACATCGCGGATTTTACCGTCGCGCTCTGCCGGCGTCGCCCCGGTCTCCTTGCCCAAGTCAACGGCGGCACTCCATTCCAGATCCGTGGGCAGGCGATAACTGTCGCGTTCCCCGATCCGGCCGGCACGGAACTCTTTTTCCGTAAGCCATTTGCAGAAAGCCCGCGCATCGTCCCAACTGACATTGACGGCGGGGTGGCTGGGCTCCTGCCGGAACTTGGGCTGGATCCACTTCTGTTGGGTGGCCTGCGCGAACGCGGCGTAATCCAGAACGCGGGTGGGCCAGACGCTGAAAAGGACAGTGGCCCCCGGTACGGGCATGAAACGCATGCCCAGCGTGTTCGTATGCGTATCGCGATTCAGCTTTACGGCGATGACGCCGAGGTTGTTGCTCCGGCCAAAGTGCACCGTCACGGTACGCGTCAGCGGTTCGAAAAAACTGGTGTCCAGCGTCAGCTTGTAGGTGCCCGGAGCAATGCGGTCGCCCGCTCGGACGGTCGCACCGTTCAACCGGATGAAACACTTTTCCGGGTCTTCCACCTGCCGTCCATTGGCCTCCAACCGGAAGGTCACGGCCGTTCGCACCAGCAGCCGGCGGTGAACATTCCGGCCCAGTTTCACCAATGCGAATAAGCCGGCGATGGGGCCGATGACCGGCAACAGCTTGCGTGGGAAAACCGCCGTCAACACCCCCAGCAACACCAGGCTGCCCAGCTCCAGCAGCGCACGAGTCTGAGCTGCGTCACACCGCTGCCGCAGATCGTCACGCAAAGCATCCAACTGGGCGGTTAATTTTTTAAACAGCGAATGGCCTTCCCGGGCGAAATCCGAGCTCTTCCACGATTCGAGGCTGCCGTGGAACTTGACGAGGTAATCGTGGAACTGCTGGAGCCGTTCATCCTCTTCCCGCTGGCGCGGGGGCACCTCCCAGGGCTGGGCAAAGGGAGCTTTCCACGGAGCCTCAATGCGCTCGCGGTGCCGGATGAATTTGGCCTCGACCTCCTCAAGGTTCTTGCGCCAGCCCTCGATGACGTCGTTGACGTGCTGATAAGGCAGGTCGGCAAATACCAGTTTCAAGCTGGCAATCAATGCCGCCGCCCGCGCGAAGTCCCCTGCTTCCGCCAGCGCATGGGCTTGCTGAAGGATTTCAGCCTGCGCGGCATGCAACTCGATCAAATCGGCGCAAGCAGCCCGCAAGGTTTCCAAGTGAGTGACCACCTGGGCGTGCAGGGGGCCCTCGCCGTGGGGAAATTGACACAGCCCCGGACGGTCCGGCTGCATCAGCGTGGATTTTGGCCGCGCCAGCTTAGCGAAGGTCACCAGATCGGGCGACAGGTCGATGCCTGTGGGTTCGAGGGAGAGGTCCTTGTTCAGGAAGCCTGACGCCAGCCGGTGCTGGGTCTCGACCAGACCATTGAAGGCGGCGTCGGCGGCGACCTGGCATTCCTGAATCTGCGGCAGTTTCAAGGAGTGCTTCTTGGCCTCGATGATCTCCTTGCCGAGTTCGAGTTGTTCCTTCACGAACTTGGCAACGGGTTCCAGCAGCCGTTCGAGCCGGTCCAGTTCCTCGCCGACAAACACATCGGGGTCATAAGGAATGTCCCCGGCGGCGCGGTGCGTGCCAAGATACTCCGCCAGTTCGAACTGGAACTGCCGGTGCGCAAACATGTCCGACGTTTCCGTAAACGAGCGGCTCGATTCGCGGAGTTCCGCAGCGGTGGCCTGGAGGATGGCCAGTTTTCGGGTGAGGTCCAGGTTCATCCGAATTGGCGTTTAAGCTGATGGAGCAAAGCCGAAGCCTCGGCCACGCTCTGCCGGGACTCATGCACCTGTTGTTCGCGTTGCAGCCGGGCGGCCAGTTCAGCTTCCTCCATGGCGGCACGGGCCTGTTCCAAGGCTGCCCGCTGGCGTTCCGTGGCCTGACGTTCCTCTTCCCAGTCTTCCAAGGCGCGCAACTGCCTCTGCTGCACTGACAAAAGCCAGCCGAGCAGAAAGAGCGCCATGACACCAAGAATGATGACGTACGCGCCCGCGTTGTCGTTGAGATGTTCCAGCATGAAGCGGGTCAAGCAATCCTATAGCGCCGCGCGGTGGGGGGACAACCATCAAATACCGCGCCGTAACGGAAACGGACCACTTCGCTTGCCTGATCATCGCCCGGGATGGATTGCATGCGCCAGGATCCTGGCCTCCACGTCGGAGGGCGGGCTGCCTGGCCCGGGTGTTCGTCCGACAGTGCGGGGCAATAGCTCGCGCGGACAGGGCTCCCAGCGCTACGAAACTTCGGCCCGTTTACTTGGGTGGTTGGATGGTAATACGCCCGGTGCCGTTGGTGCTGGCACTCACGCTGCCGCCACTGCTGCCAGCTGTGCTGCCGCTGGCGGATCCCCGGGCACTCCCACCGGCCGTGGCCGAACCGCCGCTGCTGCTCTGGGCGCTGGAGGATTGGCCGGTGGAAACTCCTGGACCGGTGCGGGATTCAAAACCTCGTTTGTGTTGTTCCATGAGCTTGCGCTGCTCTTCAACTGTTTTTTGATGCTGCTTGAGGAACTGCTGCTGGTCCACCGCGCCGGTCCCGGTTTGCCTGGCCGCCCCCGGTACGTTCTCCCAAAGCAGCTTGTCCCCGTCAAACGCGGCGGCGTACTCGGTGCCGTTCACGGTGCTGCTGCGGGCCACGGTCTGCCCCTTGACGGGGCCAGCAAAGACCGGCTGCCCTTTCCAGGTAACCTTGGTCTGGCCATTGGCGGTTTGCACAGTCAGTCCGCCAGCGGACGAGGTGCTGCTGGAATTGGCCGAACCACCGGAACCGGTTGCACTTGAGGATGTGGTGGTGCTCGATGAGGTCTTGGTTTCCTTCCGGACGCTGGTGGAGCTTTGGGCGGAGGCCGCACCGGTGCCGACCAGCACTATGCCAAAGGAAAGGATGCCCAGGAGGAAGAAGTTCTGTTTCATAATCGTTCGCCACCTGCTGCTTTTATCCCGCCATGCACAGGAACCCCGGGTGACGCCAGGTTGTTGGGGAGGTTTGATTGCGTTTCATGCAATGTGTTCAAAAATCCAGACCAGCCCGGGTTGCGATTGGGTAGAATGTTCTCGCGCAGCGGGAGATGCCAATGCCAATTACTGGCGCGGCAGTTTGAATGGAGGCGGTGACACTACGTTGCTGGTCACACTCGTTCTTTCCCCTAGACCTGCCCGCTCCCATGGACACCAAGGCAGACTGCATTCTCACCGCTTTCTGGTTGAGCGAATTCCGCAGCCCGTCTAGCGTTTGCGCCATGCCTTTTTCGTCCTGCCTGCGCCCTGGGTTGAAAGCTGTTGCCGCCACTTTTCTGGGCCTGTGCCTCGGCACGCTGATGCCCGGCGGCACCGCCATCGCCGCCGACCCGCTCCGGCAGCAGTTGAGCAAGCTGCCCTTCAAGATCGCCTACGAGACCTACACGAACGACAACTGGGAAATCTTCGCCATGAACGCCGACGGCTCCGGCGTGGTGAACCTCACCGCGACGCCCAACGTGCATGAGCATTACCCGCAGGTCTCGCCCGACGGCTCAAAAATCTGCTTCTCCGTGGACGAGGGCGACGGGCGCGACACCGTGCGCAGTCTTTGGGTGATGGACGCGGACGGTAAGAATCGCAAGAAGCTCGCCGATCACGCACGCGAGCCCTTCTGGGCTCCGGACGGCAAATCGGTCGGCTTCCTGCCCCAGGAGTTCCCAAAGTTCAACGTGGTGGATTACTACACCAAGGGCATGAGCTTCGTGGACCTCGCGACGGGCAAGATCGAGGAACACCCGAACAGCGCGAACCTGCATCACCTCTACAACCCCGGCTATTCGCCCAACGGCAAGTGGGTCGTCGCCACGGTCCACGCAGGCATGGGCGTCAGCCACGGCATCATGTTGATCGAGCGGCATGGCAACAAGATCATCAATCTGAAGATCCCCGGCTGCCGGCCGTGCTTCAGTCCTGACGGCAAGCAGATCGCGTGGGGACCGGGTGATCACGAGATCGCGACCGCGCCGATTGACACCGATGCCGCCGATCCGTCCGTGGGCGAACGCCGCGTGCAGATTAAGGACGACAAGCTCAAGATTTACCACGTGGACTGGTCCCCTGACAGCCGGTTCCTCTCCATCAGCCGCGGCCCCAACGGCAAGGGCGACCCGAACAAGCCAGGCACCTTCCTGGCCGCCTGCGAGATTGTGGGCGTGCATGCAGCGGGCTGGAACCTTATCGCCGTCTCGGCCGAACGCGCCGGCGTGCTGGATCTGAACTCGGCGGACGAATCGCAGTTCGCCACACTCACTACGAACGGCGCGAGCAACAAGGAATCAGCCTGGTTTAAGGCCGGCCGGAAAGAGGGAGGAAAGTAAGTGACTCTGGTCGCAAGGGATAACGGGCGGCAAGCCATCTGCTGGCAACGCATTGCGACTTCTCCCTTCGCGGAGCGAGGGGAAAAGGTGGCCGGAGGCCGGATGAGGGGTGAGGTAAGGCAAAAGGATAAAGGCAAAAGGCAAAAGTGCCGGTCCACGTCTGCCCCCCTTTTGCCTTTTGCCTTTTGCCTTTTACCTTCTTCCAACCCCTCACCCCGGCCCTCTCCCCTTGCTCCGCAAAGGGAGAGGGAGAAGCAAACTCTGCGCCTTTCGCCATCATTCGCTCCCCGACTTTTGCGGCGTGGCGCTCTTCGGTGCCTCGGTTTCTGCACAGGTCTGGGGCTGGCGGTTCTTCTCGCTGCTTGCGGGAAGACGGAACCCTCTAAGCCGACCGACGCCAAAAGTTCGCCCAACCCCGCCGCTGCCGGCCTGCCCGTCGAAGTCATCACCGCCTCCGGCGTCGCGATGGTGGCTTTGCCAGCCGGGGAATTCACCATGGGCAACGAGAAGGGCAATGAGGACGAAACTCCGGCGCACAAAGTGAAGGTCAGCGCGTTTCTCATCGACCAGTTCGAGGTCACGCATGAGCTGTTCGCCAAAGCCCAGATGCCGAACCCTTCGCACTGGCAGGACAATCCCAAGAAACCCGTTGAGCGCGTGCGCTGGCGGGATGCGAAACAGTATTGCAACGAGCGTTCCCTGCTCGAAGGCCTCAAGCCCTGCTACAACGAAAAGACCGCCGATCTTGACTGCGACTTCACTGCGAACGGCTACCGCCTGCCCACAGAGGCCGAGTGGGAATACGCCTGTCGCGCGGGCGGCAGCGCCGATTTCGACTTCGGCGGACCGGACAAGCTGCGGCAGTTCGCGTGGTTCGCGGACAACGCGGATTCCAAAACGCACGTCGTGGGCGAGCGAAAGCCGAACCGCTGGGGCATCCACGATCTCTACGGCAACGTCGCCGAGTGGTGCGAGGACGTGTACGCGCCAACCTATTACAAGGAGAGTCCCGCCATCGATCCGCTCGGTCCGCCCAGCCCCGGCAAAGACGTGAAGCGCGTGATGCGCGGCGGCTCTTGGAAGGCCAGCGCCGAGATGTGCCGCGCGTCGTTCCGGCAGGGCCAGAAGACCGGCGACACGGACGCGTGCTTCTTCACCGACTACTGCGGCTTCCGCTGCGTACGACGGGCCACGCCGGAGGAAGTGGCCAAAATGGTCCGACCGAAGTGAACGGTTCAGCAGATCAATCGGAGACATGAACGGCCCTGCCATAAATGCAAAGATGAGAAGGACAGGTGTTCTCCTGACATGGCTTACCTTAACCGCGCTGGTTGGCATCCTGTTCAGCGTCGGGCCGTACGTATTGTTGCTGTCGGGAAGGTCAGGGATTCCTCTGGGTCAGTTGACCAAGTGGATCATGGCTTGGAGTAATCTGAGCTTTCCCGTTTCCGTTTTCGCTTTGGCGGCGGAGGTGCTTGCCATCCTGGTCTTCCTGGCCGGCTTGTTCGTTTGGCGAAACGCAGTCTGGAGCAATCGCCAGTGGAAACTCTGTGCACGCGGCATCGGCTTCGCGGGCGTGTTGCTCGCATTCATTTGCTGGTTCCTAAATCGGGTTGCCGTTATGTCTGCCAAATGATGCCGTATTCACCTTCACTTTCACCAACGACCGGACGGCAAAACCGCTTGGTTACGAAGCCGCTGAAATTGATGCCACAGAGCTGAACGCACCGCCATGCTCTTCCACACTTGGACCTTTTTCGTCTTCCTGTTCGTCGTGGTGCCGGGCTTTTTGCTGCTGCGCAAGACCCGGTTGTGGATTCCCTGGCTGCTGCTGGCCTCCTATGTCTTCTACGGCTGGTGGAACCCCTACTACCTCATCCTCGTCGCCTACTCGACCGCGCTGGACTTCATCCTCGTCGCGTTGATGGACCACTGCCCGCGCGACCGGCCCGCAATTCCCCTGCGCGAGCGAGTCGCCCACCCGCGCTTCGATGACACCGTGCTGAAGGTGGCCTTCATCGTGTCGGCCGTCGGCACACTGGGCTTCCTCGGCATGGCTGTGGCGGGCCTGCCCACGCTGCGCCCGACGATGGCCGTGCTCACGCTCATCTTCGGGCTCATGGCCGTGGGCGCGTTCTTCGCCAGCCGCGCAGTGTGGCTCGGCGTCAGCATCGTCAATAACCTCGCGATCCTCCTCTTCTTTAAATACGCCCAGTTCCTCGTGGAAAACGGCAACGCCCTGCTCGCCCGCCTCCACGTCCACGCCACCCTGCCCGACCCCGCGTCGCTCATGCCCTTCGGCGCAGCCTACGTGCTGCCGGTGGGCATCTCGTTCTTCACGTTTCAGTCGATGAGCTACAGCATCGACTTCTACCGGGGCCGCGTGCACCGCGAGCGGGACTTCATCCGTTTCGCCGCGTTCGTAAGCTTCTTCCCCCAGCTCATGGCCGGCCCCATCGAACGCGCGTCGCACCTCCTCCCGCAGTTCTACGAGTTCCCGAAGATTACATCGCGCGATGTCACGGACGGCCTGTCGCTCTTCCTCGTGGGCCTCTTCAAGAAGCTCGCCCTCGCCAACTACCTCTCCTACTACGTCGAGCGCGTCTATGACAACCCCAAGGCCTACGGCGCACCCGCGCTGATCCTTGGCACCGTGGCCTTCGCCTGGCAGATCTTCTTCGACTTCAGCGGGTACACGGACATGGCGCGCGGCATCGCGAAACTCATGGGCTTCAACCTCATGCTGAACTTCAACAACCCCTACCTCGCCACCGGCCTGGGCGAGTTCTGGAGCCGCTGGCACATCAGCCTCTCCACGTGGTTCCGCGACTACCTCTACATCCCGCTCGGCGGCAACAAGGAGGGCACGTTCAAGATGTACCGGAACCTCTTCATTACCTTCTTCGTGTCCGGCATCTGGCACGGCGCGAACTGGACGTTCGTCATCTGGGGCCTGTTGCACGCCTTTGGGGTGATGGTCACGCGCGAACTCGAACACTCAGCCTTCTACCGCGACCGCGTACCGCGTTTGTTGAAACAGCTCGGGGTCTTCGCCTTCGTGTGCTTCGCGTGGATCTTCTTCCGCGCCGGCTCGATGGCCGATGCGTTGCTCATCATCCAGCGCATCTTCACCGCCGGCTGGACGGACCCGCAGATGCCCCTGCTCATGCTGGCCATCATCGCAGTCATCTGGCTGTACCAGATGGCCTACGAATCCACGCTGCGGCCCGTTCTCCAGACCGGCTACGTCCGCGTGGGCTTGGGCGTGCTGATGATTCTCTACATGTTCCTGTGCTCCTCCGGCGGCGGGGCGTTCATCTACTTCCAATTCTGAGATGAACCCACCCCAAAAATCACCCGTGACCGACACCCCGTTCGTCAACGAGATGCGGCTCAACGCCCGGCAATGGCGGCTCGTCGCGGGCATCGTCGTCGTCCTCCTCGGCTTCACGCCCTGGGTGTGGAAAAAAGTCGAGCGCTTCGACACCGGGCCGGACTACCGCATCCCCTACTCGCTTAGCAAGGACTACTGGCTCTACGAACGCCGCCTGCAGGAACTCCCCGCGACCAACGCCGTGCTCATCGGCGACTCCGTCATCTGGGGCGAGTACGTCCTGCCCGACGGCACGCTCTCGCACTTCCTGAACCAGGAAGCCGGCCGGCCCGACGTCTTCGTAAACGCCGGCGTAAACGGCCTCTTTCCCCTCGCGCTGGAAGGACTCGTCGAGCACTACGGCGGCGCGTTGCATCATCGGAAAATCATCCTGAACTGCAACCTCCTCTGGCTTAGCAGCCCCAAGGCCGACCTCTCGACTCAAAAGGAGGAGCGCTTCAACCACTCCCGCCTCGTCCCCCAATTCACCCCGCGCATCCCCTGCTACCGCGCCGACGCCAGCGAGCGCCTCAGCGCCCTGATGGAACGAAATCTCCCCGTCCTCTCCTGGGTGAACCACCTGCAAAACACCGCGTTCAACCAGCGGAGCATCCCCGACTGGACCCTCGAACAAGGCACCGGCGAACCACCCGCCCATCCGAACGCCTACAAAAACCCGCTCGCTCAAATCAACCTCCAGGTACCCACCGCCCCCGCCCAGGACTCCGAGCGCGGCCCTGCCAGCGCACGACACAAGCCCTGGGCCACCACCGGCGAAGGCACCACCCGCTTCGAGTGGGTCCCGCTCGACGCTTCGTTGCAATGGGCGGCCTTCCAACGACTCGCGCAACTCCTGCGCGCGCGCGGTAACACGGTGCTGGTGATCGTCGGCCCGTTCAACGAGCACATGATGGCGCCCGAAAACCGCACCACCTACCGCCTGCTCCGCGACGGCGTCGCCGCCTGGCTCAAGGACAATCAGATCGCCTATGTCGTGCCCGAACCGCTCCCCAGCCCCCTCTACGCCGACGCGAGCCACCCCCTGACCGAAGGCTACCGGGAACTCGCCCAACGTCTGCGGAAAGAATCGGCTTTTACGAATTGGCTGTCCACCCCATGAGGGACAAGCTCTCACTTCCGCTGTTGAAAGAGCCGAACTACGGATAAACACCGATGACCACTGATGGAAACCCGTGACGGTCCTCGCACCTCAGGGAAGATCGGGCAAGGGTTCGTCACCGGCTTCGTTATGCAGATTAACCTAAAAACGGCAGTAGCAGGCACGCTCCGCCGACGGTGTGGCAGTTAGTCACGCCGGAGGCATAGCATTTGTCGAGTTCTTCGGCCTTGGGGCA
>RFSE01000251.1 GCA_009924135.1 Pseudomonadota bacterium
CACACCGGGATGCCACTTGGGGAGCCTTCTCCCTTCGCGGAGCGAGGGGAGAAGGTGGCCGGAGGCCGGATGAGGGGTGCGGCCACCCTCGCCCACGCATGCAATCCACCGCAAAGCCTCCGATAAATGCCACCCGTACGAGACGACATAACGAGTCTCCATCTTCCCCCAGACCCCAGACCCCAGACGCCAGACCCTATTTACTCCCGCCAGTTTCTCCCGCCTGTGGGCCAACTCCCGCTTGCACCCGCCGGGCGGTTCTCCTAAAACCTCGCCCATGCCGAAGACCGCCACGCGCGCCGGAGCGCGTCACCAAAACACTTTCGACCTCAACACCTGGCTCGACGCCCGCAGCGTCGCCGTGAACGGCGCGCTGGATCACTTCCTCCCGCCCGAGAAGACCAAGCCCGCCACCATCCACAAGGCGATGCGCTACTCGATCTTCGCCGGCGGCAAGCGCATGCGCCCCGCCCTCACCCTCGCCGCCGCTGAAGCTTGCGGTGGCATGGAGGCCGATGCCCTGCCGCTCGCCTGCGCCGTCGAGTGCATCCACACCTACTCGCTCATCCACGATGACCTGCCCGCGATGGACAACGACGACTTCCGCCGGGGCAAGCCGACGAACCACAAGGTCTTCGGCGAAGGCATCGCCGTGCTCGCGGGTGATGCGCTGCTCACCCAGGCCTTTGAAATCACCGCCCTGGCCAAGGGCTGGCCGCGCTACTCACATCGCGACCTCGTCCTGGAAGTTGCGAAAGCGAGTGGCTCGCTCCAGCTCATCGCCGGGCAGGTCGCGGACCTGGAAGGTGAAGGCAAGAAACTCGCCGTGGCGGAACTCCGCTACATCCACGAGCGCAAGACCAGCGCCCTGCTCTGCTGCGCCACGCGCCTCGGCGGCATGAGCGCGAACTGCACCCCGGCCCAGCTCCAGGCCCTCACCGATTTCGGGTACCATGTCGGCCTCGCCTTCCAGGTGATCGACGACATCCTCGACGTGACACAGACCAGCGAGCAGCTCGGCAAGACCGCCGGCAAGGACGTCGCCGCACAGAAGGCCACCTACCCAAGCATCGTGGGCCTGGAGAAGAGCCGTAAGATCGCGCAACAGCTCACCGCCAAAGCCTTCGCCGCGCTAAAACCCTTCAAAGGCCGCGCCGCCGCCCTCGAAGCCCTCGCGCACTACCTGCTCACGCGGGATAAATAGTCTGTCATCACTTTCGCGGCTTCAGCTTGGCAAGGAGGTAGCAAGAAACTGCATCTGAAAAAGCCCGTTCACTATCAAACGCGTGCACGAGGTCGTATTGTTCAAGCTCTTGTTGGTCGCCCGCAAGAATCCATTGGCCTTGGTCACGGATGATGGTGATGCTTTCCGTCTGGCAGGTAAAGATCGCGACGTCTCTGGCCGAGGGACCGGTCTGCACGGAAGAAATTGCGAATCCGCGTTTTGAAAGTGAAACGGCCATATCCGCAATCCAGAACTTTTCTGGGCAATCAATGAAGAAGGATGCTCTGAAGTCCCGCACTTGAATGTACGCGCCATCATGTTCAGCCTCCATTATGACGTCCCGGTAATCTTGTTCTGCCTTCCTAACGTACCGCTCCAATTCGGACAGGCATCCACAAGCGAGGAACAAAACACAGCGAGCAAGCCTCTCAGACTTCACGACCTAAGCAAGCAGTTCAACGACGCGTGGGACTTCTTGTTGCGTGAAATCCCCTTGGACTCGGCTCAGTATGTCTCGGTCAAGCAGCACCCGAGGATGCTGCTTATATCGTGAACGGCTGCAATCCGATTATCTACTGGCGCTTGGTCGTTTGGCCCCAACCAGACCCGTTATCTACCTGTTAAACAAAAACGCCGGGTTGTTGATCAGCGCCCAGGCGAGGTCCTGCGCGCCGATGAGGCGGGTTTGTTCGAGCTGTTTGGTGCTCAGTTCGCTGGCGCGCTTGAGGGTGACCAGTTTCGGGTCTTCGGGCAGCGGCTCACCGAGACGTTTGACGGCCTCGCGGAGTTCCTTCAGGTGCGGGTCGATCGGACGCGGCTTCTTGGCGTCGGCCAGTTCCTTGGTTCGCTTGGCCAGTTCGGCGTCGTTGGCGCGGGCGATCTTCTCCAGGTTCGCGCTTTGTTCCTTGGTGCGCACGTCCTCGGGGATCGCGAGCACGGCGCGCAACTCCTCGGACTGGCTCAGGCCGGGGGATTTCGCAGCGGTGCCGGCGAGCCGGAAGCGGCCCAGGGTGTAGCCCTTTTCCTCACCACCGTTGAACTGCTGCGCCAGCTTCACGGTCAGGATCAGGCCGCTGGTGTTGGTGAGCGGTGTCCTCAACTCGTAGGTGGCCCAATGGGTCGCGCCGTTGTTGGGCGACACCGCCCAGCCCTGCTGCTTGTTGTTCGAGCCGTCCACTGACTTGGCGACCTCGAAGTTCTCCTGGCTGAAATCCGCCAGGGCCTTGGTCAGCTCAATTTTCTTCGTCTCCGTCGGTTTGTCCTTCGGAGCGACGTTCAGGACGAGTTCGTTCAGCACGAAGTTGCCGTCGGGCGCACGGCCGGGACCGTTCTTGGGAAACTTCTTGTCCGCGATGGCTTCGAGCCGCAGGGCGCTGAGTTCCTTCAAATCCGTTTCGAGCGTAAACGTGTAATCGCTGCGCACGGCCTTGCCCTCGGTGACGACGACGGACTTGTCCTCCTCCTGCTTGAGCTTGAGGTCGCCGGTGGCCTTGAGGTTCTTCGCGGTGAACGCGCTCCACTGGGTCTTGAGGTCCTGCTTCTTCAGGAACTCGGCGAAACGTTTCGGAAAGTCCTTTTCGTTGAACCGCTTCAGCTCGGCCTCGGCCTTCTCCGTGCGTTCCTTCTGCTCGGCGTCGAGTTTGGCCTCGCGCGGGGCGATTTCCGTTTCGTAGCTGCCCAGCTCGGTCTTCGCATCGGCGAGATCGCTGGCGAGCTGCTTCTCGCGCTTGGCGCGCAGGCCCGGGTAAATCTTCTCATACTCGGCGAGTGCGGCGGTGACCGTCGTGTGGTCCGCCTTCATCGTGCCCCACGCTTTCAGGGTGGCGTCGATCTCCGCCGGTTTGGCCGGCCGGTTGATGATGCGCAGGAAGATCTCGTTGATGACATTGCGGTCATCGGACGAGTCCTTCACCAGCTTCGCAATTGCGTTGTCGGGCGAGCTGACGGCGTCACCGACGGTCGCGCCCGAGATGAGCGCCATGACGGGGCCAAGCTGCATGTCGCTGACGCGTTCGCATTCGCAGGTCGATTCGCGGACGGGCTTGCCCATCGTGGCGAAGAAACCATCGGGCAGCTTCACCGTGTCGGACAGCGCGGCGGCGCGCGTGCCGGCCGGCACGCCGGGGATGTTCGACTTCGCGCCGGTGACCTTGTAAATGCTGTCGAAGAGCACCTCGGCGCTCAGGCGGCGCGCGGTGGCGTGGCTGAAGTTGATCTTGTCATCGTAGTTCCACGAGTTGCCCCCCACGGCGAGCTGATAGGTGCGGGATTTGCAGACCAGGGCCATCAGTTTACGCGTGTCGAACCCGCTCTTGATGAACTCCTGCGTGAGGTACTCCAACAGCTCAGGGTTGCTCGGCGGGTTGCCCGCGCGGATGTCATCCAGCGGCTCGATGATGCCGACGCCGGTGAGATAGCCCCAGATGCGGTTGGCGAAGCTGGTGGCGAAGTAACGGTTGTCCTTCGCCGTGATCCACATCGCAAGCTGCTCGCGCCGGGATACGGTCTTCTTTTCTTTCGCTTCAGCACCCTTGGCCTCGTCGCCACAAGTGGCGGGATACGGGAACTGCGGCGGCGTCTCCTTGCCGGTGCGGTCGTGCTTCACCTCGCCCGCGCCGAGTTCCTCGACAATTTCATACAGCGGCTTGCCGCCCTCGACCGCCGTGCCACCGAGCAGCTTGTCCCCACCGGCCGGGTCCTTCTTCAAGCCCACGCGCGCGAACCACGCGGCCGTCTGGTAATACTGGTCCTGCGTCCAGCGCTCGAAGGGATGGTCGTGGCACTTGTTGCAGTTGAACCGCGTGGCGAGGAACAGGTGCGTGGTGTTCTCCATGATGTCCTCGGGCTTGCGGAGAATCTTGTAATAGCTCGCCGCCGGGTTTTCCTTGTTCGAGCCGGAGGCGGTGATGATCTTGCGCGCGAACTCGTCGTGCGGCGTGTTCTTCGCGATCTCGTTGCGAATCCAGTCGCGGAACGCCTTGGCCCCCTCCGCGCCGAGGAACTTGCTGTTCACCTGGAGCAGGTCGGCCCACTTGTTCGCCCAGTGCTCGACGAAGTCATCGCAACCGATGAGCTTGTCCACGAGCGCCTCGCGCTTCTGGCGGGTCGGGCGGGTGTCGGCGAGGAAGGCCTTCACCTCGTCCACCCCCGGCGGCACGCCGGTGAGGTCCAGATAGACGCGCCGGACAAATTCATCGTCCGTGCAGAGCGGGCTGGGCAGAATCTTCATCCGCTGCCACTTCGCAGCGGTGAACTCGTCCACCTTGTTCCACTTCTCGGGCTCGGACCAGGTGAAGCCGTTGCGGTCGCCCATGACCGTGACAGTGGTGGCCGCATAAGCGCCCTCGAAACGTGCCAGCATCGGTGCCTCGCCGCGCCGCAGCGTGGTCACCACGTTCGCGCTGTCCGTGCGGGCCACGTCCTGGTTGCCCGTGTCCACGAACGCCAGCGTGGTCACGTCCCGCGTGGAGCCGTCCGCGTAAGTCGCGATGACCCGCATCTGCTGGCGGGAGCCCACGCGCTGCACCACGGGGTTCTTCGGCGAAAGATCAATCTTCGTGACGCGCGGCGTGCTCGTGCTGAGCTTCGCCCCGGCCCCGATCCACTCGCGCACGATGCGGTAATTCGCATCGCCGGGCTGGAACACCTGCTGCCCCTGATGCGGCACGGCGGCGGTGGCCTTCAGCAACATGAGGGAAT
Source organism: Pseudomonadota bacterium (assembly GCA_009924135.1). Classification (GTDB taxonomy): domain Bacteria; phylum Verrucomicrobiota; class Verrucomicrobiia; order Limisphaerales; family SXTU01; genus SXTU01. The sequence goes on from RFSE01000251.1 coordinate 4,925, forward strand.
CATCCGGCGACGCCACGTTCGCGCGGCGCGAGGCCAGTTCATCCGTGAACGCGCGCACATCGTATTCGGCGTCGTAACCGCGCAGGGACAGCTTGAAGCCGTTCTTGCCGTCCTTGGCCCCGTGGCAGGTGCCCGCGTTGCAACCCGCCTTGGTCAGCACCGGGTTCACGTCACGGATGAAATCGGTCAGCGAATCCTTGGTCACACCCGCAACCTTCACCGGCACGCTCACGGACTTGCCGGCCAGCGTGGCCTTCACGGTGGTCGAGCCATTGGCCTTGGGACGGATCACGCCACCGGGGAAGACTTCGGCGGCGCTCTTGCTCAGGCCGCTCAACTCCAGCTTCACGAGACGCGTGGCATCAAGCCGCTCGCCGTTGTCCAGCACTGCATACACGATCAATTGCGCACTGTCCGTCCACTTGCCCAGCTCGACGGACTTGGGCTCGACTTCGAGCGCCACCACCTTCGTGTCCTTGGGCAACGCTTCCGGCTCACCCTCAGTCTTGGGCGCGAGCGGCGCGGGGGCTTCAAATTTCTTGGCCGCGAGCGCCTTGCTGGACGCGTTCACGGTCACGCTGGGGAACTCCTTGAGGATCGAACCATTCTCCGCCTTGAGCAGGCGGATGATCCCGTCGCCACCCGCAGCGGCCACGGTCTGGTTATCCGGCGCGATGGCCACGGCGAACTGGCCGGCCTGCGGCAGGGACACCTTGAAGAGGGACTTCGACCCGCTGGCCTTGTACTTGGCGATGACTTCCTTGTCCTTGTCCGTCCGGCTGGTGGGAATCTTCTTCATCACGTCCGCCATCTCCTTCGTGATGGCGTTGGTGCCGTAGGTGTAAGTCGCCGCGAGCACCTCGCCCTTGCCATCCAGCGCGCTGGCTGCCGCGAGCACCGAGCCATCCAAGCTGAAGGTGACCGACGTCACACGGCCCAGCATCGGGTCCATCGTGAAGATGCCGTTGTTGTCGTCGCCGATCTGGCGGTTCGCGGTGCGGAAGATCTGGTAGAGCTTGGGCAGGCCATCCGAGCCACCAACAAGGATTTCCTCGCGCAACGGATGCCGCACGACGCTGGCCATGCCGCCTTTGAGCGCGTTGGGGGTAATGCTGGTGAGGTTGTCCACGAACCGCTGCGTGGCCAGCTCGGTGAGCTTCGCCGTCATGTCGCGCGAGACGGAGATGACGTGGTCGCCCTTGAGCGACCAGGTGGTGTCGCGCACCCAGTCGCTGTGCGAACCCATGAACAGCACCTGCTTGCCGGAGTCCGCCTCGATGGCGCGCACCGTGTTGTCGGCGCAACCAAACGCGATCAGCTTGCCGTCCGGCGACCAGCTTGCGCCGTACAGCGTGTCGTAGGTAACGGAGTGCGAGAGCGCGAGCTTGCGCTTCTCCACGTCCCAGATTTGCACCTCGCCCATGCGCCCCGGCAGGCCGCCGGCCACCGCGAGCCGCTTGCCATCCGGCGAAAACTTCACCGACTCGATGCGCTCGCTCAAACCCACGAGCCGCGCCGCGAGCCCGGAACCATCCGCCTTGTGTAACAGAACCTCATGGAAGCCCGCGACCGCCAGCAGCTTGCCGTCCGGCGAATAATCCATCGACGTGATGACCGGCGGCAGTGAATACACCGGCGGATGATTCATGTCGTACCGCTCCTTGGCATTGGCCGGCGTGTCGTCCACCGCGCCCTGCGCGATCCAACTGCGGACCAATTCAATTTCGGTCTCATGCAACGGCTTTTTACCCTCGGGCATCTCGGCCTTGCCATCCTTGGGAGTGATGAGCTTGAGCAGGTTGGACTTCTCGGGGGCCTTGGCGACCACGGCGGGGAGCTTGGATTCGCCGGCCTTCATCAGCAGGCCGACTTCCGTCATCACGTACTCACCGCGCGACTTGGCAGGCTGATGGCACCCCTGGCAGTTCGCCTGGAAAATGGGCCGGATGTCCTTGTAATAGCTGACCTTTTTGGGCGGCGCGGCCTTCTTCTCCGGCGCAGCCGCCGCGAACCCGGCGACGGCATAAGCCAGCAGGCTGAAACCCGTCAAAAGACGTTGGCAATTCATAGCGATAAAATGAGTCCGATCCGCCGGCGCGGCCTCGACGATGCGGACGGCGTTGCCGCTCGTGCAGATGACGTCGCTCAACGCCTTCACGCCCGCGCTGCAATTGATGTAGGCGATGACGTAGTAGTTCCGGCCGGCGTGCTCGCGGAGGAAAGCGGCGAGCTTCTCCGCCTCCCCCAAAACCACGCGCGGGGGCCGCGCCCATTTCGCCACGCCCTCGCGGATGGCGCCCTCCAGATGGGTGACCGCGGGCAGCACGAAATCCACGGGCCCCGCGAGGGCCTCGATCTGCACAGCCGTCTGCCCGAACAATTCCAGCAGCCGCGCG
>RFSE01000252.1 GCA_009924135.1 Pseudomonadota bacterium
CGCTTTTGGAGAGCCGCGAAAGGGCGTATAGAGCGCAATGCGTGAGCCGAAATCAGTCCGTTTTGGTCCGGGAATCTGTTCACCTGTTGAGTGAACTGTTTAGAGCGATACCTTCATTGCAGGAAGTGCTTCTCTTTGTGTTCTTTGCGTTCCTTCGCGGCAAATTCGACTGCGGATTTTAGGCTCACATCAGCTTCAACTTCGGCAGGTCCTGCGAGTCCACGAGACCGACCGGTTCGCGCCGGGCATTCACAACAATAAGGTCGTCGATGTTCCGCTCGTTGAAGATCTTCAGTGCCTCGGCGGCCAGGGCTTCATCGCGGATGCAAATGGGATTGGGCGTCATCACCTCGACGAGCGGCCGCGTGAGCAGTTCGTTGTCCGTGGACATTCGGCGGCGGAAATCACCGTCGGTGAAGACCCCAGCGAGCTTCCCGCGCTTGTCCACGATGGCGAGGCTGCCGGACTTGGCCTTGGTCATCACCATCAGCGCATCGCGTACGACAAGACTCTGTGCGGCCACCGCGTTCCGCTCCCCCGTACGCATGATGTCCCGCACCTGCACGAGCAGCGCCCGGCCAATCGCCCCGGACGGGTGATAGCGCGCGAAATCCTTCTCCGTGAACCCGCGTGCTTCGAGCACGGCCATCGCCAACGCGTCGCCCATGACCAGCGTGGCCGTGGTGCTGGCCGTGGGGGCGAGGTTGAACGGGCAGGCTTCCTTCGGCACGCGGACGTTCAAGACCACGTCACTATGGCGGGCGATGGTGGACTTGGGATTACCGGTGAAGGCAATGAGTTTGACCGCGAACCGCTTGAGCGCCGGGAGCAGGCTGACCAGTTCATCCGATTCGCCCGAGTAGCTCAGGACCAGCACCAGGTCGCCGTCATTGACGACTCCCAGATCCCCGTGCAACGCATCCACGCTGCTTAGCACGACGCTCGTGGAACCGGTGCTCGTGAGCGTCGCGGCGAGCTTCGTGCCGATGTTGCCGGACTTGCCGATGCCAATGATGACAAGCTTGCCGCGCCGTTTCAGCGTCTCGATGACAAGTTCCACCGCCGCATCGAACGTCTCGTCAAGTTGCATCCGCACCACCCGGAGGGCGGCTAGTTCGATGTCAAAGACGCGGCGGGCTTGGGCGAGATGGCTCATGAAGCAGTTTTTTTCCGTTTCAAATTAAGTACACTGCGAGTCTTCTCCGGCTTCTCGTCCTGCGGTTTGGTGGCCATGTGGACATGAAACCCAATCTCGCGCCGCACGACGGGCAAAGTGTTATCCGCAAACGCCTGCTTGATGGCAGCGAAAATTTGCTGGATCGACTTGTCGCGCGAAGCGAACTTGCCTTCCAGTTCATTCAGCCGACGGACCATTGACTCTTGCGTCGCCAGGAAACCGTGTAACCGCACGTATGCCCGCATGATCTCGACGTTCACCCGGGCAGCGCGGCGGCTCCGCAACACGCCCGAAAGCATGGCAATCCCTTCCTGGGTAAATGCGTACGGACGATGACGTCGTCCGCCCCGTCGGTTTGATATTCCAGATTGGAAGATCAAACTACCGGTTTCCTCCGCAGACAGCTGGAAGACAAAGTCGGGCGGAAACCGCTCTGGGTTACGACCTACGGCCTTGTTCAAGTTGCCGGTGCTCACGCCATACAGTCGGGCCAGATCGGCATCGAGCATCACCTTCTGACCGCGTAACAAATGGATGTAGCTCTCCACTCCAGCTACCGGCACCAAGGCTTTTTTCGGATTGGTCACGCAGCTCAGGGCTTCCGATTGACTCCGCTCGGGTTAAGTCGAATGGCTGATTTCATGCTTCACCCATCACATCGTCCCTGACCAGATGCATCGGTTCGCAGCCGGTTTGGGCTGGTCAAAAAAGTATGCCGTCACGGCCTCGGACACGTTGGCCCGCAGTTCCGCCCACGTGTCACCCTGTGTAAAAATATCGTGGGACAGGCACTCGGCGACGTAGCCGCCATCGCCTTCCTGCGTCACACTAAACACAAGTTCCATGCGGCCAACTGTGTCATTCAGAAGTCCCGCCGACAAGTCGCATTCCCCGCCCTCGACGGGTCCACAGGTCCTGAAACCCCCATGGTCTTCCCCAGACGCCAGACGCCAGACCCTATCCCCCAAGCTCAGCACCTCGGCCCGCAGGATACGCCACGAACGCAACCGCCGTCCCGACAAGCCTGTAGCCCACATGCATCTCGCCTTCCTTATGGCTTCCGCTCCAGTCCTTGCACCTTTGCGCCCTTGCGGCATTGCGTTGAAAGTCCGGCCGAGATAAACGCCAAGGCGCAAGGACGCCAGGACACAAAGAAATGCCAAGCTCCCAGCGCGCGAGTCCCGAAGAGTCGGACCTTTTTCTCCCGGCCGTTCACCGGCCAGTCTAAAGCCTGCCGGCCCGCGTCTAGCCGACTTCGTTCACAGTCTCTTGGGCGTTCGGTCAGCTTTAGCAATCCGTCAAAAAACGCCCTGCCCGCTGTAGCGGCGGTCTATGACCGCCGAGTTGGGGCGTGTTCTCGCGTTTCGTTCGGCGCTCACAGAGCGCCGCTACAGTTTTTGAACGGGCTGTCAGGCATGGTGAGAAATCATGGCATCGCCTTGGGCAGCTTGCGAATGGTCAGCTCGGTCAGTCCGGACACTGAGCCGAGATCGGGCTTGTTCGGGTTCCGGGGATGTTGCCAGTAAGTCTCGGTAACCGTGTCTTTGTTGATCACGATCTTTCCATCGGCGTCAGGCACCGTCGTGCCGGGCTTGGGTCCGCCATAGTTCAGCACGGCACCCTTTAGAGTTAATGGCAGATAAAAGACAAAGCCCCCCGCCGGTTCCTTGTAGCTGGCGGGGCGGAGATTGGCGCCGGGAATTTTCGGGTCACCGCTGCTCCGCATCAGTTGCACTTTGAATCTGGTCCCGCCAGCTTCGTTGGTGTACCAGTCTTTGACGTCCCGCTGCAAAAACTCCCCCGGCAGGGCCTTGAAGATCACCAGCTTGTCGCCGTCCTCGGCGAGGAATTGACCTGCGCTCACGCGCTTGGCCTCACCGCCGCCCCCGATTTCGTCAAACTTGATCCACATCCCCGCCTTCAAATCCGCAACTTTAGCTGCGGCTGCCGCTAGAGACACCGCCGTCCCGGCATTGGTGGGCACCTTTTCCATGTCCGCAGCGGTCTTGCCCCAGGGTACAAAGCTGATCGTTCCAGAGTTATCGACGGCGGAGACCGTGCCGATGTCGCCGCTGCCCGCTGGGGCGGCCGCCGCCTGGTTCGCGTTGATCACGAGGACAGCGATCAGGGTGGGAAGGAGGTGTGTTTTCATGGGCTGAGTGTGTGCAAGGTGGAGGGGGCAGGGCGTTTCATTCGAGAGAAAGCATAGCAACGCGAACGAAGCTGAGCCACCGCCGGCTCGCGACGAGAACCGCGACAGCGGAACAACCAGCACCAACGGCGGTCGGCTCCGGCGACTGGTTGGATGCGTCGCCGGCCCACGCCGGACAAACTTGCCCAGAGCCTTTGGCCCGTGCGGCCTCAAAATCTGCCGTTTTCATTGTTCCTGCTTGCCGCCGGAGGAACGTTTTGGCCTTAACTCCGCTAGGCCCAAGCGCCCGCACGGCGGCCTGCCCCTGACAGCCTCTGTCAACCCCGTCAACAAATGTCCGACGGGGTTGGTCCAGCTGTATCTAACAGTGTATCGGGCTGAACTTTTTGCGGCCTATCGGGATTGCAGTGTCCGGGCAGTTTATCGTTGTAATGGACTGGTGTCCATCAGGTCGGTGCTCCGTGTACACCGGCCCAACCCCGCCTCAAAGACTCAAGCCCCTTTGGAGGAATCCCTCCCCATTCCAAGCTGCGCTTTTAGCAGAAACGATTCCTCGGAACCGAAGTTTAAACAGTGTTGGCCGAGGAATCGCCGGACTTTGCACGGTCGTCCCTGGGGACCGAGCACTACCGCTTCCGGCCCTCGTCCAGCTAGCAACGATGACTGGCCAACTTCCACGGAAAACATCGGGGACCCGAATGGCTCCCGCCTGGCCTCAAAGCAGTTCGAGCGCCCGCCCCAGTTCCTCGTCGGTGTTGTAGAAGTGCGGCGAGAGGCGGAGGTATTGTTTCCCTGAACGGTCGGCCCGGAGGGAGGTGATAACATCGGCGGCGGTCAGCTTGGCGTGGAGCGCCGGGAGGTCAGTGACTTCGCGCGTAATGCTCACGATGCCGGCGCAGTTCTCGGGTGCGGCCGTGGCGTTTAGCACGGTCCAGCCCTTGTCCTGCAGCGCCGGTACGAGCAACGCCCGCTTCCGGAGCAGTTCCGTGGCGATGTTGGCGACGCCCACCTCCGCCAGCATGTCCATTGCGGCCTTGAGACCGACGAGCCCGAGGACATTGTGGGTGCCGGCCTCGAAGCGGCGGGCACCGGGTTGGTAGGCGAGTTCGTCCTGCGCAGCGAAATTGGGGCAGCGCACGTTGTTCCAGCCCAGGGTGATGGGACGGAGCTTGTCCTGCAGGTCCTTGCGGACGTAAAGGATGCCGGCCGCGCACGGGGCAAGCAGCCACTTGTGCCCGTCCGCCGCGAGGAAGTCCACGTTCGCCACGGAAATGGGAAAAGCCCCGAGTGTCTGCATCGCATCCACGCAAAACAGGATGCCCCGCGCGCGCAAGGCCTTGCCAATGGCGTCGAGGTCGATGCGCCAGCCGGCGATGAAATGGGCGCTCCCCAAAGCAACGAGCCGGGTGTTCTCATCCACCTGACCGAGCACGTCCACCGGACGGATGCGCCCGAGTTCCCGCGTGTTGAGGTAGCGCACCTTGACCCCTTGGGCGGCCAAGGCCATCCACGGATAGACGTTGGACGGAAAGTCGTCGTGGTAGATGACGATGTTGTCGTTGCGCCGGAAGGTCAGCCCGCCCGCCACATGGCTGAGCGCCAGCGAAGTAGGGCCGACGAACGCAATCTCATCGGGCTGTGAACCGGCCAGCAGCCGGGAGGCGGATTCGCGGGCGGCCCGTTGGAGCTTGGGCACGCAGGTCTCCTGGTCGTCCTGCGCGGCCATGAAGCTGTAATGACCGATGGCATCGGCCGCGCAGCGCGCGAGCGGCGCGACGCCCGCGTGGGCGAGATAGGCTTTGCTGCGGCAGACAGGGAACTCGTCCTGCCGCAGGCGCTCGTCCGTAAGAATTTCAGCTACGGTCATGGGTGCAGAGTAACCGGAAGGCAGGTCGAAAGGGAAGGAGTAGGATTACGCAAAACCAGAAATGACACGGCCAGCCAGCACCTGCGCCTCACTGTGACAACAGGGTGCCGATATTGTTGAAGTAGTTCACCCAGAACATCACCACCTGCATGCCGATGGCGATCATGATGATCAGAATAATGCCGATCGTCAGGCCCTTGGTGAACATCTGCATCTGGCGATGTCCTTCGGTACGGTGGTATTCGTGCAACCGCTTGAGGGTTTCGTCGAGCTGGCCGCTGACCTCCCCGGTGCGGTAGAGACTGGTGAACATGGCGGGGAAGATGGATTTGTCCGCGAGGATTTCAGCGGGGGTCTTCTGTTCGAGTTCGATTTGCGGGCGCCACCGCATCACTTCGCGCTCCAACGCAGGCGAGCCGCTGGAGCGCGCGGCCAGCTCCCACGCGTCCACCACTCCGGTGCCAGCAGAGAAAAGCGCCTCGAGCGCCGAGGTCAACCGGGAGAGCGCGAGATTCTCTCGCGCGCGACCCAGCACGGGAACCATGCGCAGAATCTGCTCCAAGGTCGCCCGCCAGGCGGGCACGCCGCTGGTCCCACCCAGGACCAGGGCCAGGCCGCCGCCGTAAAGCAAACCGTAACCGAAGACTTTGCTGGCAATGAACGCCCCCCAAGCTCCATCCCAAAACGCCTCCTTAATCAACGACGGTGGAAAGACCAGTATGGCCAGATGAACAATGATGACGGGATAGACCAGTTGTCCGATGATTTCCCGGGCCAGCTTGGCGCGTTCGTCATAATAGCCAGCCAGCAGCCGAAAACATTCATCCAAACGACCAGACCGCTCGCCAGCATCCAGCAGCGCCTTGTCAAAGACAGGCAGCCAGTCCCCCACCGCATCGAGGGCTTCAACGAAGGTTTTCCGTCCCTTGAGTTCTGCCAATATGCGCGCGATGGGCCGACGGTAGGCAGCACTGGGAGGGCTTTTTTCGAGCGTCTGAAGCGCGCCAATGAGCGGCAGGCCCGCCCGGATCATGGCGGAGAGCTGGTAATAAAACTCGCCGCGCTGGGCGATAGCACGCGGCATGAGGAGGAGGGCCATTTTACCTCCTCATGGGGCTTAGGCAACCAACTGGTCAAGTTGCGCCTTCAAGTCCTTCTTGGAGCGCACGCCCGCCGACTGGCCAACCACTTGGCCACCCTTGAAATAAAGCAGCGCCGGAATGCTGCTGATGCCGTATTGCGAGGCGAGCTGGCCGTTCTGGTCCACGTTGATCTTGGCGATCTTCACCTTGCCATCATATTCAGCAGCCAGTTCCTTGAGCACGGGCATGAGCATCTTGCAGGGCCCACACCACTCGGCCCAGAAGTCCACGAGCACGGGGGTGGCGGATTTAAGCACATCCGCATCGAAGGAAGCTTCGGATACGTTGACCAGTTTATCGTCTGCCATAGTGAAATTGAGTGTGTTAAATTAAGGGACAACCGCAACGCAAATCATTGCGCGCGGAGGAAGACCATTACGACGGCCCCGATGGCAGCCCCCAAAGCCAGGGTAGCCAAGATCCAGTCAAACCACCGGATGCGCACGCCGCCAACCACGGCGGCACCGGAGGAAGCCGAGGCGACCTCGGGCTTGGGCAGCGCCTTCTTCGCGGGAAGCGCCATGGCCGAATTCGTCGAGTCGGGCAGGCCCGTGCCGGGGTCCTGGGCGACCTTGCCCGGCATGGTGGGGCCAAAGGCTTTGGCCGCGCCCGGCGGTCCACCTTTCAAACCACCGGCTGGTTTCGCCGGCTGCGCCTGGCCAGAGTCCATCGTCGGCACCTCGGCCTCGGCGGATTCGGGAATCTTGGCACTGGCAGCGGACTCATCCGCCTGCGGAACAATCAGTTTGATTTCCTTGCCACCGGCGGGAGCTGGGGCCTTTGCGCCGGGCTTCGGCGGAAGTTCGAGCCGGACGGTTTCCTTGGCCGCCGAAGGCTTGGGCGGAAGGGAGAGGCGGACAGTCTGCTTTGCGCCACTTGCCCCACCCACCGGGGCGGCGGGAGCAGCAGGAGC
>RFSE01000253.1 GCA_009924135.1 Pseudomonadota bacterium
CCCTCTCCCCCAGTGGGGGCGAGGGAGGAAAAGCGGCCCTCCTCCCCAACCCTCTCCCCGCTCGTTCCTCGCAGGGAGAGGGAGATAAGACAGCGGTTACAGCGTACGCGGCTTCGTCCACCGGCTTTTTCATTCCGGGTGAGCTGGCGCGCTTCTCGTTCGATGTACTGATGGGCGGCAACAAGTTCACGAACATCCTGGGCGGGACGAACTTCGCCACCCTGGCCGGGGAGAACAAGCTGGTGCCGGGCGTCGCGGGGCAGGCGGTGCAGTTCACGGGCGATGATCCGGTGAACCTGCCGCTCGGCAACTTCCAGCGGCACGAGCCTTTTAGCGTCGCGCTCTGGCTCCGCACGCCGGATGTGAAGGAACGCGCGGTCGTCTTCCATCGCTCGCAGGCGTGGACGGACGCGGCGAGCCGGGGTTACGAACTGCTCCTTGAGGATGGCCGGCTCAAGTGGTCGCTCATCCACTTCTGGCCCGGCAATGCCATTTCGATCAAGACCACGGCCATGGTGCCGACGAACACCTGGACGCACGTGGTCGTGACTTCCGATGGCAGCAGCCGGGCGGATGGGTTGCGTCTCTACGTGAATGGCCAGCCGGCGAGCATCGAGGTCATTAAGGACACCCTGACGAAGAACATCACCGGCGGCGGGCACGACAACATTTCGCTCGCGGAGCGGATGCGGGACCGGGGCTTCAAGGGCGGGGCGATTGATGATTTTCGCGTGTTCGGTCGCACGTTGACGGCCGTGGAAGCCTTGGCCGCCCACGATGAAGCGGCGGTGAAGGCCTTGCTGGCGAAGAGCGAAGCCCAGTTGTCCCCCGCCGAGCGCGCCGCCCTGGAAGACTACTTCCTCGCCACGGTGGACGCGGAACTCCCGAAGCAACTGGACGCGCTGAAGGCTGCCCGGGCCGAGCTGGTGAAATTCGCCGACGGGGTGAAGGAAATCATGGTGATGCGCGAGCTGCCCCAGCCGAAGAAGTCCTATGTGCTCTTTCGGGGCGAGTACAACCAGCGCCGCGATGAAGCCCCGCCCGTCACGCCCGCCGCGTTGTCGCCGTGGCCAGCCGGTGCGCCGCGCAACCGTCTGGGGCTCGCGCAATGGCTCACCGCGCCGAACCATCCGTTGCTCGCGCGCGTCACGGTGAACCGCGTCTGGCAAAGCCTGTTTGGTCGCGGCCTGGTGAAGACGGCGGAGGACTTCGGCAGCCAGGGCGAGAAACCGCTTTATCCCGAGGTGCTGGACACGCTGGCACTGCGCTTTATGCGCGGAGATGGGAGATGGGAGATGGGAGAAGCAACGCGACAACCCCCAACTCCCAACTCCCAACTCCCAACTTCCAACCCATGGGACGTGAAGGCGTTGATGAAAACCATTGTGTTGAGCGGGGTGTACCGGCAGCGCAGCCTGGCCGACGCGAAGACAATGACGGACGACCCGGAGAACCAATGGCTCGCGCGGGGCCCGCGCCTGCGCCTGCCGGCCGAGATGATCCGCGACAACGCGCTCGCCGCCGCCGGCCTGCTCAAGCAAACGCTCGGCGGCCCGCCCGTGAACCCCTATGAGATGAGCGAATCGTTCAAACCCGCGAGTCCAAGCGGCGGTGACGGTGTCTTCCGCCGCAGTCTCTACACTAACTGGCGACGCACCGGCCCGCCGCCCGCGCTGCTGGCCTTCGACGCCCCGCGCCGCGCCGTCTGCACCGCGAAGCGCGAGCGCACGGACTCGCCGCTGCAAGCGCTCATCCTCCTGAACGGAACGCAATATGTCGAAGCCGCGCGCGTACTCGGCGAATCCCTCTACCGCGACGCGAACGGCAACGTGCCCGCGATGATTGAAGCGGGTTTCCTACGCTGCCTCAGCCGCAAGCCTGATGCGCGCGAGCAAGCCATTCTGCAACGACTTTACAACGAGCAACTCGACCACTCTAAAGCGAAGCCTGCCGAGGCGGAGAGCCTGCTCAAGACCGGCAACACGAAGCGTGACGGGGACATCCCTGCACCCGAAGCAGCTGCCGCAACGATCCTCGCACAGGCGTTGTTAAATCACGACGAGTGCGTCGTTAAGCACTGAACATGAGCAAACCCAAACGCATCTTCCTCGGAATGTTAGTGCTGCTGGTTCTCTTGGTAGGCCTTGCTGAGGGTGCAAGGATTGCTTTGACACCTGCGATGCCAGAGGAATGGCGCGGCCTCCACAAAGGCATGACACGGGATCAAATCCTCAACGCCGAACTTGGAGTACACTATGACATGCTCGATACCAAAGGCTTTGATCTATTTGTACGCGAAACCACAATGCTCGGTAGGACTTGCAGGTGGCAGCTCTACGTCACTTACGACCGGACGGGTAGCATCAACGCCGAAGGACGCTTCATTCACCCGGGTAATGGCATGCTAAGTGGTGAACTCAAAAGGATTTTATGAATCACCAAGCTATGAACCTTAAGTCGGTGAGCCCGTCCCCTTTCAATCGACGTTCGTTCCTCAACCGTTTTGGTGCCGGTCTTGGTGGGGTTGCATTGGCGGAGCTACTCTCCTCCAAAGCGGTTGCCGCTCCCTCTCCCGATCGTGGGTTGCTGGGGGCGACGCACTTCGCGCCGAAGGCCAAGCGCATCATCTACTTGTTCATGTCCGGCGCGCCGTCGCAGCTTGACTTGTTCGATCACAAGCCGCTGCTGAACCAGCGCAACGGCGAGCAGCTTCCGGATTCGGTGCGCGGCGGTCAGCGGCTTACCGGCATGTCGGGCAACCAGTCGTCCATCCCACTCGTCGGGTCGCCGTTCAAGTTCACGCCGCACGGGCGCAGTGGCACGATGTTCAGCGAACTGCTGCCGCACACGGCGGGCATTGCGGATGATCTGTGCGTGGTTCGCTCGATGTTTACCGAGGCCATCAACCACGGGCCGGGTGTGACCTTTCTCCAGACCGGCACGCAGATCGCCGGACGGCCGAGTTTCGGCGCATGGCTGAGCTACGGGCTGGGCCAGGAGAACGCGAACCTGCCGTCGTTCGTCGTGCTCATCACGAAGGGCAAGGGCGGTCAGCCGCTCGGCGCGCATCTCTGGGGCAGCGGCTTCCTCCCGACCAAGCATCAGGGCGTGCTCTTCCGGGCGGCGAAGGACCCGGTGCTTTACCTCGGCAACCCGGCCGGCGTGAGCGAGGACAGCCGCCGGCTGCTGCTGGATCGGCTGCGGGAACTGCACGAACACCAGTTCGCCGGCACGCCGGACGCGGAGATTCAGAGCCGCATCGACAACTACGAAATGGCGTTCCGCATGCAGTCCAGCATCCCGGACGCGACCGATGTTTCCAGCGAACCCGCGCATGTGCTGGAGAACTACGGGCCGGATGTGAAGACGCCGGGCACCTTCGCCGCGAACTGCCTGCTGGCGCGTCGTCTGGCCGAGCGCGGCGTGCGGTTCATCCAGTTGTATCATCAGGATTGGGACCATCACGGTGGCCTGCCGGGCGCGTTGCCCAAGATATGCAAGGAGACCGATCAGCCCGCTGCTGCGCTCGTGCGCGACCTCAAGGCGCGCGGGCTGCTGGATGACACGTTGGTCGTCTGGGGCGGCGAGTTCGGGCGGACAAACTACTGCCAGGGAAAAATCTCGGCGAACTTCGGACGCGACCACCACCCACGCTGCTTCAGCGTGTGGCTCGCCGGCGGCGGCGTGAAGGCGGGCACGACCTACGGCGAGACCTGCGAGTTCGGCTACAACATCGCCGCCGATGGCGTGAGTGTGCACGATCTGCAAACAACATTACTGCACCAGCTCGGCATCGACCACGAGCGGCTCACGTACAAGTTCCAAGGCCGTCGTTACCGGCTCACGGACGTGCATGGGGAACTGGTGAAGGGGTTGATTTCCTAGGCGCGCAGCGGGAGTTGGCCCCGGTTTTTTGGTGATAACGGGAGTCCTTACCCTCCACTGTTTCTGCTTTTCAGTTCCCGCCGCCTCTCGCAAATTGGCGTCATGACTGACACCCCCGCATCCGACAAAGGCCGTGCCTTGGCCCGGGTATCGTTGACCATCGGTTTGCTCGGGCTTGCGGCCTTCGCAGGATTAAGAATGGCGCTGGGCGGGTTTTCTGCCGCCCGTTTCGTGGTGCTGATCATTGGAGCCGTCGGCACTTGGCTGGCCTGGCGGCGGCTGGCCCCGCCCCCGTCCTCGCCGATGATTTCCCTCGTGATGTTGTTGAAGCAGCCACGGTATTTGGAAGACCGCGTTCTTGCGGAGGTCCTCAAGAGTGCGTGGGACCTGCCCTTTGAGACCGGGGGCGAATCCGGCGGACCAGCCGAGGGTAACGCCAAACCCTTCGTCGTCGGTGAGTCACCCCTTTTCATGGTGAACACCGGGGATGCCATGTTTGTCATCCACAACCACGATCGCACCTATTTCGATGAGCCGGACAAGGCGGTGGAAAGCATTCCCGATCTGCGCCTGCGCAAAATCATCACGGATCACCAGGCGTGGCTCTCCGTGGATTGCATGTGGACGAAGGACAATGTCCGCGCGGCGCAGTATCCACGCATCGCCCGGGCGATTGCCGAACTGGCGGATGATTCCGTGCTGGGCCTTTTTCAGCCGGAGGACAGCCGCCTCATTCCGTGGGATGAGGGCCTGGAAGGCCGGCTGCGCAAGGCCACCGACCTGAGCGAGGTCTTCAAGTCGGACCTGCTGCCGGTGGTCAGCGTTTCGGATGACGATCCCCGGATGATTGCAGCCGTCGCGGAAGCCCGCCGCCGCTGGCCGGAATTCGTTGCCGCCTTCAAGGTCCGGCAGCCCGGCGGCGTTTTCTCGGTCAAGGCACCGGTGACCCGGGAGGACAATCGCGAATTCATCTGGCTGGACGTGATCGGGCTGGAACCGGAATACATCCACGGCAACCTGGCCAACGATCCCGTGGATCTCGGTGGGTTGAAGCTGGGCGATCAAGTGGAAGTTCCCTTGAGCGACTTGAATGACTGGGCGTACGCGCCCCGTGAAGGCGATGAACCGGTCGGCCTGTTCACGGTAAAAGTCCTGACGGACGCCTACAAAGAGCAGGTCGCCAAGGGTGCCGGGAAGACATAGCGCCATGGAAGTCCCTCAATGCCGCGACCTGCTCGCGCGCCGCTGCCAGCCGGAGCCGGTTGGGCGCTGGGATGTCCGCTCACGGCTCGCGCATTTCGCCTTGGTCAACTACGCACTGCCGAAAAAGCGGTTGGTGCCGCACATTCCGCAGGACCGGTTCGAAATTCCTGAGTTTGAAATCGGTGGCCGGCGGCTGGCGATGATGAGTGCGGTACCCTTCCTTGATCTGGACTTTCACTTCCCGCGCCTCGCCCCGTTTGCGAAGTTCCGTTTTGCCCAGACGAACTACCGCGTTTACGTCAACGACCGGCGCACGGGTGAGCCGTGTGTCTGGTTCTTTGGCACGACCCTCGGCTCGCATACGGTTAGTATTCCGCGATGGCTGTGGCGGTTGCCGTGGCACCATGCCCGCTATCACTTGGACTGCGCCTACGATGCCGCCGCAGGCCGATATCAGCGATATCACCTCACCGCTGACTCCGCCTGGGCACCCGCCGAGATTGAGCTGGAGGACACCGGAATCCCCGTCACGACCTGCGAGGGCTTCGGCAGTGCAGAGGAGGCCGCACTCGTCCTAACCCATCCGGTGGATGGCTACTTCCGCCGACAGGACGGTCAGCTCGGTCACTATGCAGTCTGGCACGAGCGGATGCGGTGCACGTTGGCTCGGCCACGACGCTTGAACTTCGGGCTGTTCGAGCGACTCAACCTGCTTTCTCAGGATGAAATGAGCCGGCCGCACTCGGTCTTCCTGTGTCCCGAGATTGAGTTTTTGATTCATCTGCCACCGCACCAAGTGGATTGACCGGGTCTATGCGATCATTCATGGCGTCGGTAATCTTGGTGCCCAACCTTGACGCGTTTGCCGTGCGGGTGCCAGCCTGCCAAGGCTGGTGAGGCTCGCCCGCCTTCATGTTTGACGAGCTGTTTTCACGGTTCCGCCAAGCTCCCGCTGCGCAGGCCCTGCTGCGGCGTGTGGAGTCGGGCGGAGCGTTGCTGTCGGGCAACACCACCGGGTCGGCCCATGCCTTCCTGGCCGCGTGGTTGCGGCACGAGTTTCCGACGCGGCCCATCGTCCTCGTAGGTGAGAACCTCAAGGCGCAGGAAGTGCTGCATCAGGATTTGGAGACGTGGCTGGGAAGCAGTCGAGGGTCGAAGGTCGAGGGTCGAGGGCTGGAAGGTGCTACCTCCGTCACTGGCTCTCGACCTTCGACGCTCGACTCTCGACCGCTCTTCTTCCCCGCCTGGGAGACGCTGCCGCATGAGGACAAGCTGCCGCATGCGGATGTCATCAGCGAACGGTTGGAGACGTTGGTGATGCTAATGCGGAATCCAAAGTCGCGTGCGCCCGGGGCTCATTCCGCACTCCGCATTCCGCACTCCGCATTAATCACCACCAGCATCACCGCGCTGTTGCAACGCACGTTCCCACCGGACTTGTTCGCCGCGCGCATGCGCACGTTGCGGCGGGGCGAGCGGGTGGACCCGCTGGACCTGGTCGAATGGCTCGAGGAAAACGGCTACAATTCCGAGGCGCAGGTCTCGTCGAAAGGCGACATCGCCATGCGCGGCGGCATCGTGGACGTGTTTCCGCTCACCAGTCCGTGGCCGGTGCGGCTGGAGTTTTTTGGGGACGAGTTGGAATCCTTGCGGACGTTCGAACCGGTCACCCAGGTCTCGCGTGAAGGCGGGGAACTGGGCGAAGTGGTGTTGCCTCCGGCCGGGGAGTTGGGGGTGCTGAAGCGTGAGGTGTTGGGGAAAGTAATTAGTAATCAGTGTTCAGTGTTCAGTGTTCAGTCTGCGTCGCCGACACCCGTGGGGAGCAAGGATGGTGGCTCCACCCAATCCCCATCACCTATTCCCCATCACCTATTACCTAATCCCCATTCCCCATCTCCGCTCGCCACCCTCCTCGACTATCTGCCGGATGATACGATCTTTCTGTTGAGCGATCCGGAAGCCATCGAGGCCCATGCCGAGACCTACGGGGAGATGGTGCCGGATAATGACCCGTTCTTCGCGAGCTGGGAGGAGTTGCGTGGGGAATTGCTGCGGCGTGAGCTGACGGTGCTGGCGTTGATCGAAGATGAGGGGCTGCCGGTGGTCGGTGAAATGGACCGGTTGGCTTCACGAA
>RFSE01000254.1 GCA_009924135.1 Pseudomonadota bacterium
TTCTCCCTTTGCGGAGCAAGGGGAGAAGGTGGCCGGAGGCCGGATGAGGGGTTCGGCCACCCTCGCCCACGCACGCCACCCCTCACCCCAACCCTCTCCCCTTGCTCCGCAAAGGGAGAGGGAGCCGAAGGCCAACGACTTCGTCGCCGTGCTTCCTTTCCGCTGCCTTCTTGCCAAGCGGATGAATCAGCTTGGCACCAACAGGGCCAATGGACTCCGAGCTCAAGCTTGGCACTCCTGCGGTGTCAAGAAACTGAGATGCGCCCCAGACGCACCCTACCTGCTGTTTTTGCGTGCCTTCGCGCGGGCCGGTTTCTATCTTCGCGCCGCTTTATGGCGACACTGAAACCTTTTCCCGCACTCCAACCGAAGCCCGAATTGGCCGCCCACATCTGCGAGCTGCCTTACGACGTGATGTCCTCGGAGGAGGCCCGCGACATGGCGGCGGGCAATCCGTTGTCCTTCCTGCACGTCTCCAAGCCGGAAATCGACCTGCCGCCCGGAACGGACCTGTATTCGTCCGCCGTTTACGCCAAGGGCCAGGAGAACTTCGCCAAACTGATCGCCGATGGCGCGCTCTTTCAAGATAGCCAGCCGTGCTTTTACCTCTACCGCCAGATCATGGGCGGCCACGCGCAGGTGGGGCTGGTCGCCGCTGCGAGTTGCCAGGAATACCTCGATGGCATCATCAAGAAGCACGAATTCACCCGCCCCGACAAGGAGGATGACCGCGTACGCCACATCGAAGCGCTGAACTCCCAGACCGGGCCGGTGTTTCTCACCTACCGCGCCGTGGCCGCGATGGATGACTTCGTCGCCCGGAAAATCGCCACCACGCCGGACGTGGATTTCACCGGCAAGGATGGCGTGCGTCACACTTCCTGGAGCGTGCGGGACGCCCAGGAGATTGCCTTCATTGCCGATCAGTTCGCGAAGATCCCCTTCCTCTACATCGCGGATGGGCATCATCGCAGCGCCGCTGCCGGCCGGGTCTTCACCGCGCGCCAAGGGGCTGGTCACAGCGGCGGTTTCCTCACCGTGACCTTCCCGCACAACCAGATGCAGATCCTCCCCTACAACCGGGTGCTGAAGGATTTGAACGGCCTCACGGTGGAAGCCCTGCTCGCGAAGCTGGATGCAATCTTCATCATCAGTTCACCCGGCACGCCCAAGCCCACCCGCAAGCACGAGCTGGGCTTTTACATCGGCGGCCAGTGGCGCACCCTGCACTTCCGCCCGCAGTTCGCAGCCACGAACGACCCCATCGAACGCCTCGACGTGACCCTGCTGCAAAAGTTCGTCCTCGACCCGATGTTCGGCATCACCGACCCGCGTACGAGCAAGCGCATCAACTTCGTCGGCGGCATCCGGGGCACGGCGGAGCTGGAGAAGCTGGTGAACTCCGGCGACTACGCCTGTGCCTTCAGCATGTTCCCCACGAGCATCGTGGACCTGATGGAAATCGCCGACGCTGGGGGCATCATGCCGCCCAAGAGCACTTGGTTTGAGCCCAAGCTCCGCGACGCGATGTTCTGCCACATGATCTGAAAGCTCGCTGGCCGGCTGGCGCACCAAAAAATCATCATGACTGCGAACCCTTCCCCGCATCTGCTCTCCGCCTTTGACCTGCGCGGCCAGCCGCTGCGCAACCGCGTAGTGATGGCTCCATTGACCCGCGCACGCGCCGGGCGTGACCGCGTGCCCAACGATCTGATGGTGGAATATTACACCCAACGCGCCTCGGCCGGACTGATTATCGCGGAAGCGACGACGATTTCCGAACAGGGCTTTGGCTGGGTGGATTCACCCGGCATTTACAACGACGCCCAGGTCGCCGGCTGGGCGAAAATCACCTCGGCGCTGCAGGCACGCAGCACCCCGTGCTTTCTCCAGCTCTGGCACTGCGGCCGCGCGTCGCACAGCAGCTTCCACGGTGGCCAGCCGGCGGTTTCCGCGTCGGCGATCAAGCTTAACGGCGACTACATCCACACTCCCATTGGCAAACAGCCCTACGAAACTCCGCGCGCGCTGGAGACGGTCGAGGTGGCGGGAGTCGTGGAAGATTATCGTCGCGCAGCGGAACGGGCCAAGGCCGCCGGATTCGCGGGCGTGGAAATTCACGCAGCCAACGGTTATCTGATCAACCAGTTCCTCGACTCGAAAACCAACCACCGGACGGATCGCTACGGTGGCAACGTGGAGAACCGTTATCGCTTCCTGAAGGAAGTCGTGGAGGCGGTGCTCACCGTTTGGCCGGCCAACCGCGTGGCCGTCCGCCTGTCGCCCAACGGGATGTTCAATGACATGGGCGCGCCCGATTTTCGCGAGACCTACACCTATGTGGGCACGCAACTGAATGCCTACGGGCTGGCGTTCCTGCATGTCATCGACGGCCTGGCGTTCGGATTCCACGGACTCGGCCAGGCGATGACGCTGCCGGAATTTCGGGCCGTCTTCTCCGGGCCGTTGATGGGCAACTGCGGTTACACGCAGGAAACGGCGGAGGCGGCCATCGCCTCCGGCCAGGCAGACCTCATCGCGTTCGGACGTCCCTACCTCAGCAACCCTGATCTCGTGGAGCGGTTCGCCCACCGCTGGGAACTGAACCCACCCGCCGACATGAAGGTCTGGTCAGCCCCGACAGCCAAGGGTTACACCGATTTCCCTTTCCATTCCCGGACCTGACTTGGGCGTTGCTCCGGAAAGGGGGCATCAGAAAGCACGGGTAGGCAGCGCTTTGGCTCGCTGCCGCAAGCCTGTGAAAAACCTTGCCAAGTGGTTGATGAGAAAGAAACTCGCCCGAACGACTCCGACTCGCCATGAACATGAAACCAAATGGGAAATCGTTGGCGAAATTGATGAGAACCGTGTGTCTGGCTTTGGCTTGGTTCGGGCTGCCTCTGGATGCGCAGACACCGGCTGGTAAAGCCTCGCAAGCCAAGGAGCCAGGCGGCGGGTTGGAATTCACACTGGGGGAAATACCGCCCGTCTCCATTGCCTGTGAAGGTCATGTTTCAACCACGAAGAACGGAGTCAAATTCGATGTGTTTTTCGATAATGGGCGCAAAAGCAACGCGGTCATTTACGCCATCAATACGGGGCGCAAGCAACTCGTGCTCACCCCGGACAAACACAAGGCCATTCTCGAAGACCTGATCCGGAGGAAATTCACCGTCATCGTGGCGGATTTCCGGGACAAGAAGCTGCCTGGCATCGAACTGGAAAAATACACCGTCCGACTAACCGAAGACGCGCGGGCAGCGGCCGATGGCATCTTGCATCCCAGCGCCCTGCTTCGGCCTCCGCTGGCCACCAAGGATGCTGCAGCCGTGAGCAAAACCGACACCTTTGCGAATGATTACTTCACCCTCATGCCAGGCTTCACGGTGCGGCGGGACGTGGCCTGGTTTCACTACTCCGACATCCCTGAGCCTTTGCGGAAGGAGATTGCCACGCAGCTCGGCAAACCATTCAGCGCCGCAGATGGCGGCAAGGCGAATACTTACGATCTCATCTACCCTGCCCATGGTCCTGCGGTCGGCGTTTTGACGCATTATTGTTCCTCAGAAAATGAGCGGGAGGATTACTATCCTACGGAGAAAACGTATTTGGTGATGGCCTTTGCCTTCAAGAACCTCGCCGTGATCCACCAGCAGTACTTCAACGACCCGGTCGGCGGCTACCCCAAGGGTTACGGTTATTATGGCGACCAGTTCGCGGCGTCCTTTATCCGGCACGTCAAAGGGAACGCGGCCAGTTATCACATTGATCCACGGAAGATTTGTGCATTCGGACACAGCAAAGGCTCTGAGGTGCCCGGCATGCTCGTCAACCGGCTCAGAGGCACCCCTCCGTACTTCGATGCCAAGGTGAACTTCAAAAAGGTGAACCTGATGGAAAAGGACCGGACCATCCCATCGCCGTTTTCCGGGCTGCCCACCGACATTACGTGTGCGATCTTCGGCGCGGGCATTGCGAACCAGGAAATGCATAACGACAAGGCGCAGCCGTGGAACAACCATCCGGCAACCAACCTTTCCCCGTTTTTCATTTATGCGGACCACCGTGCGGACACTCGACTGAACACGCGGAAGGTGGTTGCCAAAGCCGAGGCCAATGGCGTCCCCGTGGAGACCGTTGAACAGGAGTCGCACACCTGGCCGATTGGCAGCGCCTACGATAAGGCATCAGCCTTCACCGATCGGATGTTGGACCTGCATTACTGACTTTTCAGGGCGCTCCATCACCGTTCGCCAAAAGTCCCCTGATGACTTTCGAAGAGGTCACGGCAGAAGTTCCCGAGGGGTTCGCCATCAAGAACACGCACTTGTAGAACATCCCAAAAGTGTCCAAGCACGGTCTCCTTCCAACTGAAACCAGACAGGATGAAGAAGTTAAAACCGCGCCTTTCGTAGTGGTGCCAGAGGCAGGAATTGAACCTGCGACCAAAGGCTTATGAGTCCTCTGCTCTACCCCTGAGCTACTCTGGCGTAAACTGCTTGTTTTCAACAAGTTGCAAACAAAACGAATCGTTCAAAAATCGACTCTTGTAACCCGAATTTGTAACCCTATGCTTCAGGGATGCGCTCAAGCACCCTCAAGCAGTCGGGAAGACCGGCTTCACCGGTGTTCAACAAAGTCGGCGAGAATCTTTACCGTCTCGACTCGTCGGGGACATACTACGCGTTTCTCAAAAGAGCGGGCAAGCAGTTTCATCGCTCACTTAAGACAACCGACCGTAAGCTGGCGGAACGTCGTTTGGCTGAACTTCGCCAGCAAATCGGCAACCTCTCCCTCAGGGAAGATGCCAGCGTGAGCTTCGCGGACGTGGCCCGGCGCTGGCTCGACACCACCCGCCACGCCTTGAAGGCGAGCAGCATCACCCGCCGGGAGACCTGCATAAAGAACCTCACGCCCTTCTTCAAGGGCGTCACGCTTCGCCACGCAACCGCCCGCCACTGTGAGCGCTGGCTGACCGAAAGGGGGATGACGATTGCGCCGCAAACCTTCGCCCACGAATTGAACACGATGAACGGCGTGTTCAATTTTGCCGTACGCCAAGGCTTGATTCTGGCCAACCCGGCCCGCGACATCCAGCGGCGGAAAATCCCCCAAGCCCGAATCACGATCCCCACCCGACAGCAGTTTCAACAACTCGTGGCCACCATCCGGCATTCCGACGGACGCCAGGGCAGCCAGCGGCAAGCCAAGGCGGGAGCCGATCTGGTGGAGTTGCTCGCATACTCTGGTTGCCGGATCGCGGAAGCCCGGTCGTTGCGCTGGAGTGACGTGAACTTTGAGCGCAACTGTCTCACCATTACGGGTGGCGAGACAGGAACCAAGAACCACGAAAGCCGCACCGTCCCAATGACCGGGGCGCTCCAGGATTTACTGCTGCGGATGCGGCCCGATCCCCTGCCCGACCCACAGGGGCTCATCAGCCCCGTCAAAGACGCGAAGAAGTGCCTGCAAACCGCATGCACCAAGTTAAATTTTCCGAAATTCACCCATCACGATTTCCGGCACTTCTTTGCCACGACCTGCATCGAGGCTGGCGTCGACATTCCTACCATAAGCAAATGGCTGGGACACAAGGACGGAGGAGCGTTGGCGATGAAGGTTTACGGGCACCTACGCCAGGAACACAGCTTCGCAATGATCAAACGGGTATCCTTCAGCACCGAGGTTGCGGCTAACGTAGCTCCTATCGCTACCGCCACCACCTGACTTACCGGGAGGCCTCGCGCGTATGGTGGTAATGGCTTGCGAATTAGCTCTGACTGCTGAAGGCCCCGCTGTCCTCCAGCACTACCACCAGGTTCGTGCTCAACGTGATCGTCGGCGCGTCATTCACCCCCGTCACCGTGATCACAAAACTGTTCGTCGCCTTGTCCACCCCGCCGTTCGCCGTCCCGCCGCTGTCCTGCACCGCGAACGTCACCAACGCGCTGCCATTCGCATTTGCCGCCGGCGTAAAGGTCAGCGCGCCACTGGTCGAGATCACTGGGGCGACACTGAACAAGGAACCATTCGTCACGCTCAACACGGCCACATTAGTGATCGCCTGGGCACTCTCGTTCGCCGGACCAACCCCGAAGGTGGCAAAGACCGCATTGCTGTGGAGGCCGCTATCCTCCAGCACCACCACCAGGTTCGTGCTTAACGTGATCGTCGGCGCGTCATTCACCCCCGTCACCGTGATCACAAAACTGTTCGTCGCCTTGTCCACCCCGCCGTTCGCCGTCCCGCCATTGTCCTGCGCCGCGAACGTCACCAACGCACTGCCATTCGCATTCGCCGCCGGCGTGAAGGTCAGCGAACCACTCGTCGAAATCACCGGAGCCACACTGAACAAGGCACCGTTCGTCACGCTCAGCACCGTCACGTTGGTGATCGTTTGCCCGCTTTCGTTTGCAGGCCCAACCCCAAGCGTGGCGAAGACCGCATTGCTGTAGAGACCGCTATCCTCCAGCACCACCACCAGGTTTGTGCTCAACGTGATCGTCGGCGCATCGTTCACCGCCGTCACGGTGATCACAAAGGTGTTGGTCGCCTTGTCCACGCCGCCGTTCGCCGTCCCGCCGCTGTCCTGTACCGCGAAGGTCACCAACGCGCTCCCGTTCGCGTTCACCGCCGGCGTGAAGGTCAGCGAACCACTGGTCGAAATTACTGGTGCCACGCTGAACAACGCACCGTTCGTAACACTGAGCACTGTGACGTTTGTTATGGTCTGCCCGCTCTCGTTCGCCGGACCTACCCCGAAGGTGACAAAGCTTTGGCTGGTAAACGCCCCGCTGTCTTCCAGCACCACCACCAGATTCGTGCTCAACGTGATCGTCGGCGCGTCGTTCACGGCTGTCACCGTGATCACGAAACTATTGGTCGTCTTGTCCATACCGCCGTTCGCCGTTCCGCCGTTGTCCTGCACCGCGAAGGTCACCAACGCGCTGCCATTCGCATTCGCCGCCGGCGTAAAGGTCAGCACACCACTGGTCGAAATCACCGGAGAAACACTAAACAAGGCGCTGTTCGTCACGCTCAGCACCGTCACGTTGGTGATCGTCTGCCCGATCTCATTTGCCGGACCAACCCCGAAGGTGGCAAAGCTTTGACTGCTGAAGGCTCCGCTGTCTTCCAACACCATCACCTGATTCGTGCTCAAGGTGATCGTCGGCGCGTCATTCACCCCCGTCACCGTGATCACAAA
>RFSE01000255.1 GCA_009924135.1 Pseudomonadota bacterium
AAGGTGGCCGGAGGCCGGATGAGGGGTTGGGCCACCCTCGCCCACGCACGCCACCCCTCACCCCAACCCTCTCCCCTTGCTCCGCAAAGGGAGAGGGAGCCCAAGGCCAACGACTTCGTCGCCTCGCTCCCTTTCGGCTGCCTCCTTGCCAAACGGCTCAAACAGCTTGGCCCCAACAGGACCAAGGGACTCCGAACTCAAGCCGGCACTCCTGTGGTGCCAAAAAACTGAGATGCGCCCCTCCCGTTACTGAATCCTGCTTTTCAATTGCAGCCGACCCCTGCTTTGACATTCAATCGACCCGCACAAGATCATGTCCAGCGCCGCCAACTCCAACGCCCGCCGCATCACCTCCGTGCTGGTGGTGGACGACGACGTGGAGCTGGCGATGATGTACAAGGAACTCCTTGGCTCGCAGGGCTACATCGTCAACACCGCCCCCAACGGCGTCGAAGCCCTCAAGCTCATCATGCGCCACGAAGTGGACGCCATAATCTGCGACATGATGATGCCCCACATGCCGGGCGACATGTTCTTCACGGCCGTCGAGCGCGTGAAGCCGCACCTCTGCCAGCGCTTCATCTTCGTGACCAGCTACGAGGGCAACCCCAAGATCGAGGCCTTCTTCAAGAAGGTGAACGGCATCGTCCTCTACAAGCCCACCACGCTGGGCAAGCTCATGGGCACGCTGAATCTCCTGAACCAACGCCTCGTCATCGCCGCCGATAAAAAGCCTTCGGGCACGGTGTGAACTCCGGTAAGGACGTGTTTCACCACGTCCCCATTTCGAGCGGAGCGCGGCGAGCGAAGTGAGCATCCAGGCGGAATCAGGCGTTTAATTACCAACCGAATGCTTACCTCCCAATTTTCCTGCCAAATCATCCCGTTCGGGAGGCAGATTAGGATTAAGAGTAGGAGCAAGAGTATGAGGTTGAGGGAACCGAGGTTTGACATCCCTTTGAAAAACCGCTGGCATCTCGGCGTCACAATCACCGCAAACGCACAACCGTCACTTCTCGCATGAGCAAAAAATACAACGTCGGCATCATCGGTTACGGCTGGGTCGCCACCGCGCACATTCCCGCCATCAACGCCTCTTCGCAGGCGCAGGTCACGGCGGTGTATTCCTCCCGCGCCCAGGACGGCGCAGAGCTTTCCGCCAAATACGGTTCGCCCATCACCACCTACACCAGCCTCGACGCGATGCTCGCGGACCCGAACATCCACGCGGTGTCCGTCTGCTCCATGCCCAGCCTGCATGCGAAGCACGTCATCGCCGCCGCCAAGGCCGGCAAGCATCTCATCATCGAGAAGCCCCTCGCCATGAACCCGAAGGAACTGGATGCCATGCTCGCCGCCGTGAAACAGGCCGGCGTGAAGACCTGCGTGTGCTTCGAATGCCGCTACAGCAGCCAGTTCCAGGCGACCAAGGCCGTCATCGCCCAGGGCTTGCTCGGCAAGATTCACTACGGCGAGGTGGACTACTACCACGGCATCGGACCCTGGTACGGCCAGTTCCGCTGGAACACCTTCAAGAAGGACGGCGGCAGCGCGCTCCTCACCGCCGGCTGCCATGCGCTCGACGCCCTGCTCCTCTGCATGGGCAGCGAAGTCACCGAGGTCACCAGCTACGACACCCGCTCGGCCAGCAAGACCTTCGCCCCCTACGAATACACCACCACCAGTGTCACGCTGCTGAAGTTCAAGAACGGGGCCGTGGGCAAGTGCGCCGCCGTGGTGGACTGCCTCCAACCGTACTACTTCCACACGCACCTCGTCGGCAGTGAGGGCAGCCTGCTGGACGACAAGTTCCACTCGCAAAAACTCGGCACGAACAAGGCCAAGTGGAGCCAGCTCTCCATGAAGATGCTCGACTCCGGCGACGTGAGCGACCATCCCTATCAGAGCCAGTTCCAGGCCTTCTTCGACGCCCTCGACCAGGGCAAGGAAATGGCCCTCACCAATCTCGCCGACGCCGCTCAAAGCCACCGCGTCATGTTCGCCGCAGACAAGTCCGCCGCCACGGGAAAAACTGTCAGGCTTGCCTGAAGCAGCCCCGCACTGGGAAATGCGAACCATTGGTAAGCACAAGCCCGCCACCAAGAAGGTGCAGCGGAAATTGCTGAAGCCCAAGGTTGCTGCCACCCCCCCGGCCAAATTGGCCGGGGCGCCGTGGCAAGCCCGCGCGGCAGACCCAGCCCCCGACATCGCTGACCGGCCCCGCTTGGTGCCGATCAATGCCAGCAATCGTCTGGATTGGGAGATTGCCCTGGCATCCGACCTCGAGACCCTGAGCCAGATGCTAGTTCACTACGCCGAGCCGCTCATCCCGGTTTTCGCGCGGCGGATTGAAATACCACTGGCAGGGGTACCACTCACCACCCAAGTCACCCTGCAAGTCAATGCCCCCAGGCTGAGAATCGTACGCGACCGTTTGCAGCTGACTTTTCCCATCGCCGAAGGCTCGGTCAGCCTTCCCGGCTATCAAGTGAGCTATAACGGCACCTCGATAAGGGTTGAAGCATCGCTCGACTCACTGATGATTGAAGTCCGCTGGTTGACGCCCACGCTCGTGCAATTGGTCCTGCACCTCAACAAGGAAGCCATCACCCCAGCCATTGAACTGGTCAACGCCCCGGCAGAGGATGTCCTGGCGGGATGCTTTAAGGTTGGGAGCAAAGTGGTGACCGAGGTGTTGAACCGGCTCCCGCTGGAAGGCATGTTGCTCCGGGAGATTGTGCTGGATGAAACCCAGGTAACCCTGCTCAAGCAGTTCCCCGCCCTGGCCCCATCCCGGATCAGCCCAAGTTTCATTTGCCAGGACGGAAGAGAACTGCTCGTTTTGCGGATTCTTTGCGGTGGAGCCTTTTCCAGTCAGAAACTTGATTTACAATTCAACAGCGGAGAAGGCCTCCTACTGGTTGCCACCAATGAACTGCTGCTGCGGGGCTGCCTGATCCCGACACTCCTGCCAATTTTACGGGCTTTCAGCGCTGGCACCCCTGATAACTATCTGGTTCAGGAAGGTACCAGCCTCGGATGGAAGGTCCCGGAGAAACCGATCTTGTTCGACAAAGCAGGTGACATTCTCCAACGCAGCTTTGTGGCCGAGAACCCCAAATTGAAGGAAGCCTTCAAGGCCGTGGATAAAAATCAATCATTGATCCGCAGCATCAAAATCCTGCCCTCCTTTTCAGTGGCTGACAGGACGATATCCGTGGGAGCAGAAAACTACATTGATCTTCACAAGTGGACCATCGGACGCGGCATATCAGTGCCGATCAATACTGACTGGAAGCTTTCGATCAGCCCCGACGGCAAAAAAGTGTCCATCGCGCCCGTCATGTTGTCGCTGGACTTTCGGAATGAATACAAGTCCAGCTTGGTCGAGGATGTGCTCAACGTGGCCTTGTTTCTCGTCCTGTTTGCCGTATTTCCGGCCATCATTGCGGCTGTCAGCATCCTTTTATTCTTCATCCTCCGCCCATTCTTCAATGGCAGAAGCCCCTTGGAACTGGACCGCCTCACCGGCGTCGGGGACTTGATCAGGAAAGTGACTGATTTTTTCAAGTTGCGCGCCAAGTTCAAAGAAATGAGGGAGTTCATTGAGTACACCAGGAATAACTCCAAAGACATCCCCGGCATCCTGAATAAATTGGCGTCCTCGAACCTGGTTCCTGAAAACCAGAAGCAGAAACTCACCCTGGAGGCACTCACCAAGACGTTCGACATTCCCGAACTGAGACTGCACCGGATCGCCTCCCATGCCGATCTCCGCCTCTACGCCAGCTTCGCCCCAGACACGCCGCCCCGCCCCCGCCCGGCTCCCGCGTTGTCTGTAGCAGTGTACGAGTACTCCCGGACGGCTTACTTCACCAGTCCCCCAACCCATACCTACCTCTACACCACTGCTGCAGAGCCCCCATCAACTGACTGGCGGCGGGAGCGCGTCGCATTTCGCGCCTTCCCCGTGTTCGCCCCTAAAACCGTTCCAGTGTATTGCTTTAGGGCTCCAATTATCGACCACCGCGATTGCGACCATCACCACCATGTCCTGTCCACTGAGATGGACCCCAAGAAGCTCACCGTTTGGGCGGGGCCATTGAATTGGACCCTTGTCGGCATCGCCTTCTACGCCTTTATTGAAGCCACTCCCACCACGGAAGAAATCAGGTGGTTTCGACCGCCTAAAAGCGCGCAGCAGCCCCCGTTCCGCTTTTCTGGCCCACAATGGGACGATAATAAATGGCAGGCCCAGGCGGTGATGTTCCATGTGCCTAAAGCGTAGCTTCTGTCCGGGTACGGCCTCCCCCACCCGGGGTACTTGACGGGCATGATTCTTGGTGTAGGGTTTGGGCAGTGATTTAGATTCGGGTGGCAGCACGTTTCTTCAGCGGGATTCCCCATCCCCACCTCCTTGGCGTCTGTCGCCCGAATCGTTTTTTTCCTCCGAACTCACGATTTTCCACCGCTGCTACCAGGCGGGGAATCGCCTGGCGGGAAGTGGTCCGGCGACTTGGTGGAGAAGCGCTACGGTGCCAGTTGACTGGTCGCAGCATGCCGCTGCGTCCCGGAGCCATTGGCCCGTTCACTGGATGCTCGCTGCGCTCGCACCGACTCCGTCGGCAGATGGGGACGTGTTGGAACACCTCCCTACCGAATGCCCGGGTCGGAGACCGGCGCTCCGGGTCAGTGCCGGAAGTGCCGTGCGCCGGTGAAGACCATGGCCACGCCGCGCGCATCGGCGGCGGCGATGACTTCGGGGTCCTTCACACTGCCGCCCGGTTGGATCGCGGCGGTCGCTCCGGCTTCGGCGGCGGCGATGAGGCCGTCGGGGAACGGGAAGAAGGCGTCGCTGCACACGACGCTGCCGGCGAGCGCGAGCTTGGCCTCACCGGCCTTCCAAACCGCGATGCGGCTGCTGTCCACACGGCTCATCTGGCCCGCGCCGACACCGAGCGTACGGTCGGCGGCGCTGTAGAGAATGGCGTTGCTCTTCAAGTGTTTCACCACGCGCCAGCCGAAGAGCATGGCCTTCAGCTCGGCCTCGCTCGGGGCGCGCTTGGTCACGATCTTAAGGTCGGCCGCCGTGGTGCGCTTCAGGTCGCGTTGCTGGAGGAGGTAGGATTCCGCCCCGACGCTGCGCACGTCCCACGGCGCGGCGGTCGCGGGGTTCTTGAGGATCTGGAGCAGGCGCAGGTTTTTCTTCTTGGTCAGCACGGCCAGCGCCTCGTCCGTGAAGGACGGCGCGACGATGACCTCGCTGAAAATTTCGGCGATGGCCTCGGCGCACGGGCCGTCGAGCGGCTCGTTCACCGCGATGATGCCGCCGAACGGGGCCTGCCGGTCGGTGGCAAAGGCCTTGTCCCACGCCTCGCGGAGCGTCGCTCCCTGGCCCACGCCGCAGGGGTTGGTGTGCTTGAGGATCGCCAGGGTGGGCGCGTCACCGGTGAATTCCGCGATGAGCGCGGTGGCGGCGGTGAGGTCGAGGATGTTGTTGTAGGAAAGTTCCTTGCCGTGGAGCTGCTTGAAGTACTCGGCGAACTTGCCGTAGAGCGCGGCCTGCTGGTGCGGGTTCTCGCCGTAACGAAGCGGCTGGGCGAGGGGTGCGGACACGGCCAGCGTGGCGGGCAATGTGGCCCCGCCGGAAAATTCCTTCGTGAGATGCGCGGCAATCGCGGCGTCGTAGGCGGCGGTGCGGGCAAAGACTTTCGCGGCCAGTTTGCGGCGGAGTTCGAGCGTGGTATCGCCCGTCGCCTTCACCAGCGCGGCGACTTCCTCGTAGTCCTTCGGGTCCACGATGACGGTGACGTGGTCGTGGTTCTTGGCGGCGCTGCGGAGCATCGAGGGCCCGCCGATGTCGATGTTTTCGATGGCGTCGTGGAGGGCGACGTTGGGCTTCGCGACCGTGGCCTCGAACGGGTAGAGGTTCACCACCACAAGATCGATCGGCGGGATGCCGTGCTGCTTCACCGCCCACTCGTGCTCCGCATTGCCCCGGATGTAGAGCAGGCCGCCGTGGACCTTCGGATGCAGCGTCTTCACGCGCCCGTCCAGCATCTCGGGGAAGCCGGTGTGCTCGGAGATGTCCTTCACCAGGAGGCCCGCATCGCGAAGGGCCTTGGCGGTGCCGCCGGTGGAGATGAGTTCCACGCCGGCAGCGGCGAGGGTTTGAGCGAAGGCGACGAGACCGGCCTTGTCGGAAACGGAGAGCAGCGCGCGTTGAATTTTTGCCATAAGCAGGCGGAGAAAATCACGGACGGCGCGCGGCGCGTCAATCGCGCAGTTGCATCCCCGGTGGGGCGGGGCGTATCCCGGTTTCTTGCAACTGCCGGATGAAGCCCCCGCGATCCGGCGTCCGATAACCCAATCCTGGCGAGCGCGCCAGGTTTTGAGGTGGCACCCGCGTCTCGCGGGTCGGTTCGGGCGTCCCGCCCGAGCCGCTGGCGCGCGGAGTCCTGGTGAATACGGCTGCCATGGGACGCACGTACGGCCGAAGTTTTCGGCAGGACGCCGAAAACTACCCGCGAGACGCGGGTGCCACTCGAGGCCAACGCACGCATTGGGTTCTGGGCAGCCTCCGCGCGGCAAGAAACTGAGTCTCGCCCTATCGGGCTTGGGTCAGCACGTCCGCCAGTTTCGCCAACTGCTTGCGCGTGTGCTCACTGCTCACCACGAAGCGGAAGAAGCCGCCTTCCGGCCCGCCCGGATAGTGGATGAACGGCGGATGAATCCCCGCCGCAATGAGCTGGCGACTCAACCGTTCCGCCACCTTCGCAGTGGCAGGGATCACCGGCACAATCGGCCCCGGCGCGTCCGGCAGGTTCATTCCCCCCGCACGCAGCCGGTCTTTCAACCAGGCTGCGTTCGCGTGCAACCGTGTCTGGAGTTTGGGGTGCGCGCGGAATACCCGCAGCGACTCCAGCGCGCCCGCCGCCAATGGCAGCGGTATCGGCGTCGCTCCCGTGAAGCAGCGCGCCTTCGCCAGAACCGCCTCCGCCACCGTGCGCGAACCAAGGATCGCCCCGCCAAACGTCCCGAAGGCCTTGCTCAGCGTCACGGTCTGAATCACCCGCGCG
>RFSE01000256.1 GCA_009924135.1 Pseudomonadota bacterium
CATGCCAAATCGTATGGTCTGGTTTTCGTCCTGTCCCTGGCCCTCGGCGTCCTCCTCGTCGAATACCGTTCCGAATCCCAGCTCTTCGCGGCCACGTCGCCCAAACTGAAAAGTGACCCCGCCCCGCTCGCGCAGGACGCTCGGCCCGGATTCACCTTCAGTCCGGTGATCAAGAAGGTCTCGCCCAGCGTGGTGAACATTTACACCGCCAAAACGGTGAAGGAAAACCTCCGGCGTTCCCCGTTGGCCGATGACCAGTTCTTCCGCGATTTTTTCGGCCAGCCGTTTGGCGAACGGCAGATTCCGCGCGAGCACCGCGAGCGGGCACTTGGCTCCGGCGTCATCGTCAGCGAAGACGGTTACATCCTCACCAACAACCACGTCGTGGAAGGAGCCGACGAAATCCAGGTCGCCCTCGCGGACGACAAGACCAAGTACTCGGCCAAGGTCATCGGCACGGACCCGCAGACCGATGTCGCGGTCATCAAGGTGGAAGGGAAAAACCTGCCGGCCATCACCATCACGGACAGCGACCAGGTCAGCGTGGGTGACGTCGTGCTGGCCATCGGCAATCCCTTCGGGCTCGGGCAGACCGTTACCATGGGCATTGTCAGTGCCAAGGGCCGCGCGCAGGGCATCGTGGATTACGAGGATTTCATCCAGACCGATGCGGCCATCAACCCCGGCAACTCCGGCGGGGCCTTGGTGGATGCCAGCGGACGCCTGGTGGGCATCAACACCGCCATCCTCAGCCGCAGCGGAGGCAACCAGGGCATTGGCTTCGCCGTCCCCATCAACCTCGTCCGCTATGTCATGGACCGCCTCGTCACGGACGGCAAGGTGACCCGTGGCTACCTGGGCGTGATGATCCAGGCGGTCACCCCGGAACTGGCGCGCGAATTCAAACTCCCCGACAACGCCGGCGCCCTGGTCGGCGAAGTTACCAGCGACTCGCCGGCGGAGAAGGCCGGTCTGAAGGAAGGCGACGTGGTGACTGAGTTCAACGGCAAGAAGGTCACTGACAGCCGTCACCTGCGGCTGATGGTTTCCCAGACGGCTCCCGGCACGAAAACACCAGTGCACATCATCCGTGACGGCAAGCAACAGACCCTCGAGGTGAAGCTGGCTGAACTTCCCACCGGTGGCCTGGCCAAGGGTGGCGGTCGCTCCGGCGGGTTGCGGCATGGTGCCGAAACTGATCCGCTGGATGGCGTCACGGTCGAGGATCTCGATTCCCGCGCCCGCCGGCAGTTCAACATCCCGAACAGCGTCCGGGGCGCGCTCGTGACCGAAGTGGACCCCGCCTCGCCTGCGGGCGAAGCCGGGCTGCGGGCTGGCGAGGTCATCCTCGAGATCAACCGCCAGCCGGTGGGAAGCGCTGACGAAGCCGTGCGGCTGGGCGACAAGGTGAAAGGCGAGCGGGTGCTGCTGCGCGTCTGGAGCAACGGGGGCAGCCGGTTCGTCGTCGTCACGGCCGGCAAACGCCGGTGAAGTTCGCCGTGGTCCGGGTCTGCGGCCGTCGCTCTGGCAGCAGCGTCAGGCGCGGCCCAGGCTCTCCCTCGCCATGCGGCGTGGGTAGGGCGCGTTTGTCCTCAGCGCGCCGCCGAACCACCCCGATGCCACGAGACTTCGGCGGCGCGGTGAGGACACCGCGCCCTACCGGCTGCTGGTTCAAGGGTTCAAAGCACGAACCTGCATTTCGCGAATTCTCGCCTCCAACGAATATCCGAAGCGGCCTTTGGGTCGCTTCGGCAGTTTATTGGAGTTTGCGGGCTACGCCCTTTGGAGCGCGATGCTCAACCGTTCCGCACGCCCCCGAAAGCGTGGCCTCCGCCGAGTACGGGTTTGGTGGGTTTGTTCGGCTTCTTGTTCGAAGTGGGTTTGGCGGCGGCCTTGGGAGCGGGCTTCTTCTTGGTGCTCTTGGTCATGATATTATCTTGGGGAAGTTCATTTCCGGCCCAGACTTCAGAGTGTCGGGCGGGCTGCCCAGCGGCGCGGGCCTGCCGTTTCGCGCACCTTCGCCCGGTCCGGTCCTGCTTCGCGTGGCGTTTGGCCTTGGGGGTGGAACCGTAGAGCTGCGTCCACCGGCCGTGCTGAAAGACCGGCATGTAGCCGCCGCGCCGCAGTTGAAACGGGCGGGTCAGCAGGCCGAGATGGTCAAACTGCGCTGACTTCGGTTTCCGGAAGCTTTCAAACCAGGCCGGGTGGACGAAGTTGCTCATCGCGATCCCGTCCACGAGAAATTCGTCCTCCTCGACTGGATCGGCCGATTCGTAGGCATAGAACACGCCGTCGGGTCCGGCGGCACAGAGGTTGGCCGAGGGGTCCACCAGCATTTCGCACAACTCGTGACAGGCGGTGACGCTCACCTTTTCCTTCGCGGCGAGGATCGTCTTCACGAACACCTTGCCCAGTGGCAGACCGTCCGGCGTCAGGTCGTGATAGCCGTAGAAGCCGGCCTTGTCGCTTTCATCGAGAAACACCAATCCCCACGCGCCGGATGGAATCCGCGCGGCGGGCACCAATTTCACCGGCGTGCCCCAGGCGGGGGAGAAGCACGTGTCGGCAAACTTCTGGAGCGCGGCGATCAGCCGGTCGAAGTCCACGCCCAGCGGGACGGTGGCGTGATTAACACACGCGACCGTGGGAACCGCATGACAATTCGCCGGCTGGATCAGCTTGGGTCGCATTGAACCGTTCGCGGGTTGGCAGCGCCCACCCGCGACGTGGCGGATCAGGATTTCTTGCCCCCGTTGCCCAGCACGGGACCGCTTGATTTCGCGGTCTTCTTCTTCGCGGCGGGCTTGGCGGTCGTGGTTTTCTTTGGTTTGGCGGTCTTCATGGATGTGGTTCCGCGACACTTAAAGCAGGCCGGACCTGCGTCAAGGCCAATTCCGGGGTGGGCTTTGAATCGGACGCATCTCAGTTTCTTGCCGTCCGTCCGTGGCCGAATCCCAACGGGCTGCAGCGCATGGTTTGGCGACTGCGGGCATGGGCCGCTGTAGCGGCGCTCTATGAGCGCCGAGTTGGACGGTCAGCAGGACATTTGCTGGTGCCTGGGCGACCACACGCGCAACTCGGCGGTCACAGACCGCCGCTACAGGGCGGGGCTTCGCGATCCTATGGCCTGGTCAACCGGAAGTACTGTTGCGTGCCGGAGACGGGCAGGCTTGCGTTGATAATGCTTCCGTTGGTCTGAAAGGGTCCGGGCACGTTCGTCCATGCTGCCGGCGGCGCCAGGCTGCCGATGGATTCCACGCGATACAGGGCCGCCGCGATGGGCCAGGAAAGGCTGAACTGGCCGCTGTTGATTCCGGTGGTGAGCGTGGGGCGGGTGACGAGCGCCACGGAATGATTGCCCGCCGCCGCGATGGCGGAGACATCGTTCAAGCCGGTCGGCACGCTGATTTCGCCGTACGCATCAGTTCCCCAGGCCACCACGGTGCCCTCGCTTTTCAAAGCCAGTGAGTGTTGATAACCCGCCGCGACGGCCGTCACGTTGCTCAAGGTGGGCGGCACATTCGTTTCGAATTCGGCGTTGTTTCCCCAGGCCACGACCGTGCCATCGGTCTTCAAGGCCAGGAGGTGGGCAACACCCGCCGCGATCGCCGTGACGCCGGTGGCACTCAGGGGAACAGTTCGTTGCCCGAAGGTGTTGTCGCCCCAGACCACGACGGTGCCGTCGGTCTTCAAGGCGGCGGCGAAGTATGTGCCCACGGCGATCTGGGTCACCCCCGTCAACCCGGCGGGGACGATGGTCTGGCCGGAGGAAGTGTCGCCCCAGATGACGACCGTGCCGTTGCTTAACAGGGCGGCGCTGTTCAAACCGCCGGCCGCGATGGCCGCCACGCCGCTCAGGCCCACCGGGACATTGGTCTGGCCGTTGTTGCGTCCCCAGGCCACGACCGTGCCATCGCTTTGCAGTGCCAGGGTGTGGGTGTTGCCCGCCGCGATGGCTTTTACGGAGAGCAGGCCGGGAGGAACCGTGGTTTCACCAAAGGTGCCATCACCCCAGGCGACCACCGAGCCATCGTCCTTCAAGGCCACCGTGTGCGGGAACCCCGCTGCGATGGCGGTTACCCCGGTCAAACCGGCGGGGACGTTGCCTTGCAGCGAGTCGTTCCGTCCCCAGGCCACGACCGTGCCGCCAGCAGCGGCGGAAGGAACCACCAGCAACTGGCAAAGCCAGAACGCAAAGCCTGCTCCAAGCCAGCCGCGAACGGCCCACACGGGCCAGCCAAAAAGTGAGGAAAACGTAATCATGACATCGGTCATGATTGCCGCTGTGATCACCCGTGCGAGTCAACCAGATACCGTGCCCGAGTGTGTTACATTCCGGTTTCGGGCGGAGCGTTATACCAATTGCTGGAATGCTTTGGTCGAAATTACGCCAAGGATCAACGTCCGTGTTCTCCCTCACCCCGGCCCTCTCCCGCTGGGAGAGGGAGAAACTTCGGCCGCCTTCCTCCAATCGCTGCCGCTTGAAACCACGCCGGGCTTGGTGGCTCCCTCTCCCAGCGGGAGAGGGCCGGGGTGAGGGAGAACGGCTGTGCAAGCTACAACCGGCTGCCCCTTACCAAACTATTCCCGCAGTTGGTATTAGGAGATGAATTGGGGAAGCTGGGGCGCGAAGTCAAAGGGTGTGCCCGGGGCCGCCGTGGGTGCAGCGTGGAGCCGCCGAGATATTGCTGCCGGGCAAGAAGCGGCCGCCGTCCGGACAGGCAAGTGGCAGCACGCTGCCTTTGAGATAAGCCAACAAAGTTGGATCACTCAACAAATAGGTGTCCGTCGCGGTCTTCTTGTTTTCCAAGGCCCACTGCTGCACCGCACCGTCGATCTGTTTCAAGCTGGCGATGCAGGGAGCCTTGGCCCGGGTGGCGCGGGCCTTGATGAAATTGGGAAGCGCAACGCCGACAAGTGCGAGGAACACAAACAAGCCCGCCCAGAGCAGCCAATTCGAACTGGACTCGCCTGAAGACTCTTCGCTCATGCGGTTCCCTCACAGCTTGTTCCACGGCGCGCGGTTCTCGCGGCTGCGGAGCTTGCCGACGGAGAGTTGGGGTCGCAGGAATATCGCGTCAGGCCGCCGCTGCCTCCAGCCGGCGGACGTGCAGGACTTCGCCCCCATCGAGCGATTCGATTTGGGATTCCCGCACCGTCGGAACGGCGATGGTTTCACCCACGGCGTTGAAGACTTCGAGGGTGTAGCCCGGCTCCTGACCCGGACGGCCAGCGTGCGCTTCCACGATGGTGCCCACGTCGCCCGCGCGCAGCCGGTGCTGGGGCAGATCGACCGACAACGCCACCCGAGTGAAAAGTTGGTAGTTCATGCTGGATAGAGGGTGATAAATTTGGTGATACCGGTGGCATTCTCAGTCATCCAGAAGCTGGCGACGCGCAACGTCCGGCCATTGGGGCCGATGAGCGTTCCGCGAATGCAGTATTTGTCGCCATACTCGGTGCTTTCCACAAACTCAGCTTCCAGCCCCAGCAATTGGGTCCGCAAGCTGGCTTCCAGCTCGTCCGGGTTGTTGGCCGAATAGCCTGCCAGGGCCAGGAAGCCTGCCTTGTCGTTCTCAGGCAGCCGACGCAGAAGATAGCCAACGAGCTTCGCTCTCGCAATGAGTGTGTCAGTCGGCAGTTTCATGCGCGTTGGCGTGGCTTCAACTCACACCTTGTTCCACGGCGCGCGGTTCTCGCGGCTGCGGAGCTTGTTGGCCTCGGCGTCACCGAGGAACTCCTCCTGCGCGGGGTTCCACTTGAGCGGGCGGCGGAGCCAGTAGCCGATGTTGGCGAGCTGGCAGACCTGCGCGGTGCGTGCGCCGATCGCCACGTCGGCCACGGGTTTGGCGCGGGTCTTGATGCAGTCCACCCAGTTCTGCTTGTGGCTCGCGGCGATGGCGGGCAGGTGAAAGTCCTTCTCGCCGAGCGGTGTTTCGAGGATGGACTTGGGCGTGGACTCAATGCCCTTGCGGTCCACGTAGATCGTGCCCAGCTCGCCCTCGAAGGTCGTGCCGCTGGGGCCGCCGTGGAACATCTCGACGCCGTTGGCGTACACGAAGCGCAGGCCGGTGTCGCCGGTGGCGGGCGGGTGGATCTCCACGGGGCCGGAGTCGTCCATGCCCAGCGCCCATTGCGCGATGTCGAAATGGTGCGCGCCCATGTCCGCGAGGCCGCCGCACGCGTATTCCTTGTAATTGCGCCACGCGGGGAAGTGCTTGTGCACGTCCAGCGGGCAGAGGATCTGGTTGAACGCGCGCTGCGGGGACGGGCCGTTCCACAGCTCCCAGTCCACGTTGGCCGGGGTCGGCTCGGCGGGCAGGTCACAGGGTTTTGCCGGAGCCCCGACGCCCACGCGCACGGTCTTCACCTTGCCGATGCGTCCGCTGCGGACGTATTCCACGGCCTGGCGGAAGTAGCCCTTGAACTCCGTGCGCTGCTGGCTGCCGGTCTGGAAGACGATGTTGTTCTCGCGCGCGGCGTTCACCATGGCCCGGCCTTCGGCGATGGTGAGGGAGAGGGGTTTTTCGCAGTAAACGTCCTTCTTCGCGCGGGCGGCGAGGATGGCCGGGATGGCGTGCCAGAAATCCGGCGTGGCGATGCACACGGCGTCGATTTCCTTGCGCGCGATCAGCTCGCGGAAGTCGCCGAAGGCCGCGCAGCCCTTGTACGCGCCGGAGGCCTTGTCCTTCGCATAAGCCTTGTGGACGCGCTCGATGCCGTCGTCGAGCCGGCCCTTGTGCACGTCGCACAGCGCGACGACCTGTACGTCGCTCAT
Source organism: Pseudomonadota bacterium (assembly GCA_009924135.1). Lineage (GTDB taxonomy): Bacteria > Verrucomicrobiota > Verrucomicrobiia > Limisphaerales > SXTU01 > SXTU01. Next base: position 6,779 of record RFSE01000256.1, read on the forward strand.
GCCCAGGAAACCACCGAGGTGCCCGCGGTTCATCATGCCGATGCCGATGAGCCCGAGGTTGATTTTGCCATTGGGGCCGGAGCCGGATTTGGACGCGGCCCAGACGTGTGCGGGCAGCAGGAGCGGCGCGGTCGAGGCGGCGAGGGTGGCACGGAGAAACGAGCGGCGCGAAGCGGGGTGGTGAATCATGCCTCCATGAAACAAGGAGGGTGCGGGGGTGGCCAGTGATTTTTTAATCAGGAAAGCAGGAAGGCAGGAAAGGAA
>RFSE01000257.1 GCA_009924135.1 Pseudomonadota bacterium
GGCGCAGCCGCTGTGGCTGGTCTCCGCGACACAGCCGCGCTCCGGAAGATTTCGTTCCTCGGGCAGTGCCAAGATGCGCCCGGGGGAAAGTGGCCCGCGTAGCCAGGGGCAGGGCAGGGGAGCGAATGGCTCCACTCCTTTCACAGCCTTCGTGCGGCCCCGCCTTCGTGTGCTGTACCAGAAAAGACTTTTTTCCATTTGACCCGAGCCATGCGGATGTGAGCCAATGAAGCTCTATATCCGGTCATTGACCGTTGTATTTTTGAATCTGGAAAATGCCTAAGGTAGCCAAAGCAGGCCGCGTCCCGCGCATCGGGGCGAACACGGCCAAGTACGATGCCCATCATTCGGTCCTCAAGCAGACCTACGGTGCGCTGGCGGATTTGCGCGCCGAGCTGGCCGACTCGAAGGAGAAGGTCGCCGAGCGCAGCAACCTGCTGCACCTCTTCGCCACCTGCGCGGACTCGCAACGTTCCTGGCTGCTGCTCGAGGACTACTTCGAGAAGCTGAACCTCTCTCGCAAGGACTTCGGCGCGAACGAATGGTGGCCGCGCATGGTCGAGGCCAAGGGCCGGCCCCGGCTCGAGGAACTGGCCATTCTCTTCCTGCGCGCCGGGCGCTCGCTCCCGCAGGAACTCCAGCAATTCGCCAATTACTCCCGTTTCGCCGAGATCGAGCAGGCCGAACAGGAGATCAAGCTCACCCAGGAACTCGAACACTGGCTCTTCCCGCCCGCTCCGGTGCATCTAGATTCGCCCCGCGCCGGGCTGCGCATCATCTGCAAGCCGCAGCCGGTGGTGAAGGACTCCCCCCTGCACGCGCTGCTCGTGGAGTTCCACCTCTTCCGCCCCCGCACTGGCGAAAAGAAGAAGAACCTGGTCGATCTGATCGATCTCAACACCCGCGCCGCCCATGAGCAGGAGCTGTTTCCGGCCTTCGACTGGGAATTCATCCAGTGGGTCGTCGAGAACAACCGCCATCGCGAGGACAAGGAAAGCGACTTCCTTCTGCAAGGCGTGGACTTGCTCCAATGGATCGCCCGCTGGGGCCATCACGGCCGGTTGCTGATGGAATGCGGCACCAAGCCGGTGGTTTATCACGGCCAGGTCGTCGAGCTGACGCCGCATTTGCAGAACGGCACGCAGGAGCTGTCCTTCACGCAGCGCATCAAGCTTTCCAACGGCGAGGTGCGTCCGATTACCGATGCGACCTGGTTCGCCGGCCAGCCCCCGCTGGCCTTCGTGGGTGACACGTTTTACCTGCTGCGCAATGCCCCGCCCGGCGGTTTGCTCGAGTCCATCACCCGCACGCCCTCGGTGCCGGTGCGCAAGTTGAGCCACCGTTTCCTGACCAACCTCCGCCGCGCGCACTTCGACAACGGCGTGGACTGGGACCAGCTTTGCGTGGCGCATCCCGCGCTGCCGCAATTCACCTTCGAGCTGGTGGACGAGGTCATCCGCATCCGCCTGCTGGCCCGCAGCGAGCGCGACAACACCCTCTGGCACTGGAACGGCCACGAATGGGTCCAGGACGAACCTTCGCACTCGAACGGCAAGCCGGAAATCCTCGACGACCTCCGGCTCGAACCCGCCGTCAACTGGTTGCGCCGGCTCAACTGCTTCACGCCCGAGCCCGGCCTCTGGGTCGGCGATGCGGCAGAAAACTTCTTCAGTGTGCTTTCCGGCAACTGGGCCAGCCGCCCGCCCGATGCCGAATTCCTCGGCAATGCGGCCTTCCAGCGCCTCTTCCTCACGCCGCGCAAGCTCAAGCCCACGCTCGTCGTGAAGGGCAGCGGCATCGACTGGTTCAGCGTCTCCGCCGAGTGGGAGCAGGAGGGCATGAAGCTCACCCGCGCCGACCTCCAACGCCTCGCCAGTGCGACCGGCCGCTTCGTGAAGCTGCCCGACTCCGGCTGGGTGGAACTCGACACGCAGGCCGTGCAGGCCGCCCACGAAGCCCTCGCCGACCTCGGGCTCGACGGCCTCAGCCCCATCGCGCAGCAAGTTTCCATCGAGCAAGCCGCGCACCTGGATGACAAGGGCCTGGAGAAGTTCGGCGACAGCGAGCACGCCAAGACGCTCCGCAAACGCCTGCAAAACTTCGAAGGCATCGCCCCCACCGACCTGCCCAAGGGCCTCGTCGCCGATCTGCGTCCGTACCAGAAGGAAGGTTTCGACTTCCTCTGCCACCTTACCGAGATGCGTCTCGGCGGCATCCTGGCCGACGACATGGGCCTGGGCAAAACCCTGCAAACCCTCATCTGGCTCGCGTGGCTCAAGGCCCGCAACCCGAAGGACCCCAAGCCCGCGCTCGTCATCTGCCCCGCCTCCGTGCTGCACAACTGGCGGCGTGAAGCCGAGAAGTTCGTCCCGCACATGAAGGTGCTCGTGCTCCAGAGCGGTGCGGGCCGCCATTCCCTGCGCAAACAGATCCCGCAGCACGACATCATCGTCACCAACTACGCGCTCCTGCGGCGCGACCTCGAGGAACTGAACAAGTTCGACTTCGGCGCCCTCGTCCTCGACGAGGCGCAGTTCATCAAGAACCCGACCGCGCAGGTCACGCAGAGCGTCAAGCAGCTCAAGGCCGACCGCCGTCTGGCCCTCACCGGTACGCCGCTCGAAAACCGTCTGCTCGACCTCTGGAGCATCACCGACTTCATCCAGCCGGGTTACCTCGGCTCGCAGGAACACTTCAACGAGACCTACGACCCGAAACCCGGCAACGAGAGCGAGGAAGCCGTGTCCGTCCAGCGCATCGCCCGCCGCCGGCTGTCCGCCAAGCTCCGGCCGCTGCTCCTGCGCCGCCTCAAGAAACAGGTCGCGAAGGACCTGCCCGACCGCATCGAGCAACGCCGCGACTGCGAACTCGGCGAAGACCACCGCAAGCTGTACCTCGCCGAACTGCGCCGCTCCCGCGAACAGGTCATGCAGGCCGTCAAGGAAAAGGGCCTGGCGAAGAGCAAAATGCACGTCCTCGCCGCGCTCACCCGCCTGCGCCAGATTTGCTGCCACCCGCAGCTCGTCGGCAGCGACGTGGCCAGCGGCAAGACCGAGACCTTGTTCGAGTTGCTCGATACCCTCGTCGCCGAGGGCCAGAAGGTCCTCGTCTTCTCGCAGTTCGTGCAGATGCTCAAGATCCTCGAAGTGGACTGCGCCAAGCGCGGCATCCCCACGCACCTGCTCACCGGCGAGACCAAGCAGCGCCAGGAAGTCGTCAACGCCTTCCAGGCCGACAACTCAGCCGGCGTCTTCCTGCTCTCGCTGCGCGCCGCCGGCACGGGCCTGAACCTCACCAACGCCAGCTACGTCGTCCTCTACGACCCGTGGTGGAACCCGGCTGTCGAGGCGCAGGCCATCGACCGCAGCCATCGCATCGGCCAGACGCGCACGGTGAACGCCTACCGCCTCATCGCCCCCGGCACCGTCGAGGAGAAAATCTGGGACCTGCAACAGCGCAAGGCCCAGACCATCCAGGACGTGCTCGGCGAGGAAGGCTTCGCCCGCAGCCTCTCGCAGACGGATCTGGAATACCTGTTTGCGGAGGATTGACCTGTAAAGCGCCGGTTTTTAGCCACAGATCAACCCAGATGGAACACAGATGATTCCACCGTGGAGTCAATCTGTGTTTCTTCTGTGAAAATTTGTTGGCGTGGGCGGAGATTGAGGCATGGGTCTGCCAGCAGCGGTTGGCAAAAGTACTGCAAGCGCGGAAGGCGAACCCGGCGGCTACGTTCCGCTCGTTGCTCGAGCCTTGAGTTGGGCGCGTAAAAACTGCCCGGCACCGGCCAAACCGGCAAATTCTCCTTCATGCATTTTCCCGTGCGGTGCGTCCAAGGGCTTGGCAGTATGCTCGTCATTCAACGCATGATTTCACGATTTTTCAGGGCCGTCGGGGTGGGCTCGGTGCTGGCGGCGGTTGGCGCGGCGGGTGCGCCGGCGGCTGGCGAGGCCGAGGGTGTGGCTTTTTTCGAGCAGAAGATCCGGCCGGTGCTGGTCTCGGCTTGTTACGAGTGCCATTCCGTTCCGGCCAAGGCCAAGGGCAAGCTCAAGGGCGCGCTCTTCCTCGATACGCGCGCGGCGTTGCTCACCGGGGGCGATGAAGGTCCAGCCATCGTGCCCGGCAAGGCCGACGACAGCCTGCTCATCAAGGCCATCCGGTGGTCCCGCGAGGACCTGCACATGCCGCCCAAGAAAAAGCTCCCGCCCGAGGTCATCGCGGACTTCGAGAAGTGGATCGCCATGGGTGCGCCGGACCCGCGCACGGGCGAGGTGGCCAAGGCGCGGCGCGAGATCAATGTCACCCAGAGCCGCGATTACTGGGCGTTCCGGCCGCTCAAGCCCGTCACCGTCCCGGCGGTTAAAAACGCCGCGTGGGCGAAGACGCCAATTGACCGTTTCATTCTCGCCGGGATGGAGAAGGCCGGCGTCACGCCGAGCCAGCCGGTGTCGTCCGAGCAGTTGCTGCGCCGGGTGACGTTTGACCTCGTCGGCCTGCCGCCGACGGTGGAGCAGCTTGAGAGGTTCGCCCGTGACCTTTCCCCGTCTCCCATTCCCACCGGCTTGCCGAAGAAAGAGGGAGGGAATGAGGGACAGAGGGACAGCGGGATGACGGCGCTTGTTAATCAACTGCTCGCGTCTCCGGCTTACGGTGAGCGCTGGGGCCGGCACTGGCTGGATGTGGTGCGTTACGCGGAGAGCGGCGGCTACGAGTTCGATGGCTTCCGTCCGGGTGCGTATCACTATCGTGACTGGGTTATCCGCGCCTTCAACGACGGGATGCCTTACGACCGCTTCATCCGCTGGCAGCTCGCCGGGGACAAGCTCAAGCCCGATACGCTCGAAGGCGCGAGTGCCACGGGGTTCCTCGTCGCCGGCCCGTATCCCGGCCAGATCACGGCCAAGACCATCGAGCGCATCCGCTATGACCAGCTCGATGACATGGTTTCGACCATCGGCAGCGGGTTCCTCGGCCTGACGCTCGGGTGCGTGCGCTGCCATGAACACAAATACGACCCCATTCCACAGGCGGATTACTACGGCCTCGCCGCCGCGTTGGCGCGCACGGCGCAAGGGGACATCAAGATCGACCGGGTCTTTGAAGAAACGCAGAAGCAGCTCGCCGTGCATAAGAATGCGGCGGAACCTTTGGAAGCCGCGCTCAAGCAGTTTGAGACCGCAGAGTTTCCCGCCCGCTTCGCGAAGTGGCGTGAGTCCGCGCCCGCCCAGTCCACCAATGTCGCGCCCTGGCAGATGTGCGACGTGAACTCCGCCAGCGCCACGTCCGCCGCGCTCGTCATCGCGCCGGATGGCACCGTGCGATACTCGGCGAACAAGGCGAAGGACGACACCTACACCGTGAAGGTCGCCACCTACCAGCGGGGTCTGCGGGCGCTCCGCCTCGACGCTTTGGCGGATGACTCATTGCCGGCAAAGGGACCGGGGCTCTCGGATAACGGCAACTTCGTCCTCGCCGATGTGAAGGTGACCGCCCGTCCGCTCGACGCAAAGTCGAAGGAAAAGCCCGTGACGCTGAAGCTCAAGGCCGTGGCCGCGACCCACGAGCAGAAGAACTACCCGCTCACCGGTGCCGTGGATGCCAAGGGGAATTCCGGCTGGGCCGTTGCGCCCGAGTTTGGGAAGGACCACGCCGCGATCTTCGGCATCGTAGGTGAGCCGGTGGGTTTCGAGGGCGGCACGGAACTGGAGTTTCAATTAGTGTTCAAGGGATTCTTCGGCCTCGGCAAATTCCGGCTGGGTTTTAGCACCAACGAATCGCCCGCGTTGGCAGGAGCCAAGGAAGAGCAAAGTTTGCGGGAGTTGCACAGCGCACTGGCCGCGACAGGCGGCGAGCTGAACGCGACAAACCGCGCGCTGCTGTTCCGCTGGTACGCACGCTTCGATCCCGAGGCGGTCCGACTGCAAACCGCCGTGCGCGAGCATGCGGCGAAGACGCCCAAGCCGCAGCTCGTGGACGTCTATACCACCAAGGCGGGCGGCCAGGATGTCTTCCTCCTGCGTCGGGGTGAAGTGGACAGCAAGGTGAACAAGGCCGCTCCGGATTACCTTCAGGTGCTCAACACCGCGAGCGAAGGAACCAAGCGCTGGCTGCCCAAGCCGGATGCCGATCCGCGCATCGCCCTGGGCGACTGGCTCACGGATGCCGAGCACGGTGCGGGCAGCCTGCTCGCGCGCGTGATGGTGAACCGCGTGTGGCAGCATCACTTCGGGCGCGGCCTCGTCGCGACGCCAAACGACTTCGGGGTACAGGGCAAACCACCCACGCACCCGGAGTTGCTCGACTGGCTCGCGAACGAGTTCATCCGCAGCGGCTGGCAGCTCAAGCCCTTGCACCAGCTCATCATGGCCAGCGCGGTTTACCAACAGGGCGCGGACTTGAAACCCGCGAACCTCAAGGCCGATCCCGAGAACAAGCTGTGGTGGCATCGTCCCGCGCGCCGGCTCGAAGCCGAGGCCATCCGCGACGCGCTCCTGAGCGTGGGCGGCCGGCTTGATGACAAGCTCTACGGCCCGAGCGAGACGAATTACGAGTCGCCCCGCCGCAGCGTGTATCTGCGCGTGAAACGCAGCGAACTGATCCCGTTCCTCACGCTTTTCGATGCCCCCGAACCGGCGGCCAGCGTGGGTGAACGCGGTGCCACCACCCTGCCCACACAGGCGCTCGCGAGCTACGTGCTGTCGCTGGCGCGCTCTTCGTACCTGCATTGTCCGTTCGACGGGCGCAAGGCCACCGCGGGCAACCTCGCCTTTCCATTTTCACCATCCGACTTCGAGGGCGGCGACGTTTACGACTTCAGCGTATACCACCTGATGAAAGTAAAAGACCAGAATGCTCTTTTTCCGGTCGAACTGGAGACCATCTGAGATGCCACAGCTTGGAGACCTTGCGAGCGTCATCCGCAGCAAAAATGCCGGGCCCTTCCAGGTGACTATAGACATCATGTTCGCAAATGCCGGCGACTACGCGCGCGCGCTGCGCGCGCCGTCGTTCACCGCCGCCGAA
>RFSE01000258.1 GCA_009924135.1 Pseudomonadota bacterium
CCCTCACCCCAGCCCTCTCCCCCAGTGGGGGAGAGGGAGAAAAGTCTGCGAGCGCACCTGCTACACCGTCGATCCCCTGGCTCCAGTTGATCACCAGCCCGGCGATGTGGTGCATCTGCGGCCAGCAGTTCTTCCGTGCGGCGGGTTACATGTTCTTCACGAGCTGGTTTGCAACGTATCTTCAGGAAGGGCGCGGTGTGACGATTCTCAAGTCCGGCTTGCTGACCATGCTGCCGCTGCTGGCCGTGGTGGTGGGCAGCATGCTCGGCGGCGCGATTTCCGACGGCGTCCTCAGACGCACCGGCAGCCGGCGTCTCGCCCGGCAAGGCGTAGCGGTGGTGTCGCTCGGACTGTGCGCGGCCCTCACCATTTCCGCATACTTCTTTGCCGATGCGCTGGCGGCGGTGCTCATCATCAGCGCGGGCTCGTTCTTCGCGGCGGTCGCCGGACCGTGCGGCTACACCATCACCATCGACATGGGCGGCGAGCATGTGCCGACCGTGAACAGCGTGATGAACATGACCGGAAATTTCGGGGCGATGCTTTTCCCGCTGGTCGTGCCGCTGCTACTGGGCAAGGAACAGAACTGGAACGTCGTGCTCGTGAGCTTCGGCGCGCTCTACCTTGGCAGCGCGTTTTGCTGGCTGATGCTCAAGCCGGAAGGCAGCGTGTTTGAACAAGCCCTGGTGCGTGCGAAGTCGGATTCCCCAGCATGATCAAAGTAGAGACACCGCAAAGCCGCTGTCGCTTCGCGCTCGCGTGGGGCGACATCACGCCACCCGCAAACATCTATCACCGCATGTGGGGCGCAGCGAAACATGAGCGCGCCACGGGCATCCACCGCCCGCTGCGGGCGACCGTCGCCGTCTTCGGGTCAATGGGCACTGACGACGGACGCGGCAGCCCCCTCACCCCAGCCCTCTCCCCCGATGGGGGCGAGGGAGACAAGACCACAGTTCGTCAGATCCTCCTCGCGCTGGACCACTGCGTGCTGGGGGCGGTCGAGCACGGGCAACTCGTTGCTCATATCGCGCAGGCCACCGGGCAGGCAAAGGAAAGCATTCTCGTCGTGTTCTCGCACACGCACGGGGCGGGTTTGATGGGGCTGGAACGCGCGTCGCTGCCGGGCGGGGATTTGATTCCGGGCTATCTTCGCAGCGTCGCGGAATGCGCGGCGAGGTTGGTGAATGAAGCGTTGGCCCACCTCGCGCCCGCCGACATCACCTATGGCCACGGACGCTGCAATCTCGCGGCGCATCGGGATTTCTGGGATGCGGAACGGCAGCTCTATGCCTGCGGGTTTAATCCCGCCGGCCCGGCCGATGACACCGTGCTCGTTGCGCGCGTCACGGGCCCCGATGGCAAGCTGCTCGCCAGCCTCGTAAACTATGCCTGCCATCCGACGACGCTCGCGTGGGACAACACGCTCATCAGCCCGGACTACATCGGTGCGCTGCGCGAGGTGGTCGAGCGGGAGACGGGTGCGCCGTGCCTCTTCCTGCAAGGGGCGAGTGCCGAACTGGGACCGGTCGAGGGCTTCGTGGGTGACGCGGCAGTCGCGGACCGGAACGGTCGCCAGCTCGCTTACGCGGCGCTCTCGACGCTGACGGCGTTGCCGGCGGCGGGCACGCACTTCCGTTACACCGGCCCGGTCATTTCCGGTGCGACTCTGGGTGCCTGGGCGCACGAACCGTTGCCCGCCGACGAACTCGCCGCGAAACAAACGTGGCAAGTCACGCGATGGAACGAGCTGTTACCCTATCGGCCGGGCCAACCGACGGCGGCACAAGTCGAAGCTGAGTTGAAACAGTTTCAAGCTGATGAAGCGGCGGCGCGGGCAGCCGGTGACGCGGCCAAGGCCGCCGACTGTCGGGCCATGGCCGAACGAAAACGTCGTCTGCTGCACCGTCTCTCGCAGTTGCCGCCCGGCAACCAGTTCCCGCTGCAAGTCACGCTCTGGCGCATGGGCGATGCGTTCTGGCTCGGCGTGCAAGGCGAGTTTTACAGCTTGCTTCAGACCGAGCTGCGGCGACGTTTCCCCGGCAAGGCCATCATCGTTGCGACGATCGCGGCGGACTGGGGGGCGTCGTATCTGCCGCCGCGCGAGCTTTACGAGACGGGGATTTATCAGGAGACGATCGCGGTGGTCGCGCCGGGGAGTCTGGAGCAGGTGATTGAAGCGGTGGCTGCGCGGATGAAGGCTTTTTAGCCACAGATGGGCACAGATAGAACACAGATTGAGAAACGGAATGCAGACTACGGGCCGTAGCAGATTCGTTTGCTGATGCATGATCGAACCCACCTTTTCATCTGTGTTTGATCTGTGTTCATCTGTGGCAAACTTAACTCATGAAAATCAAAAAAATCGAAACGCTGGTCTGCCACGCGCGGATGCGTAATTGGGTGTTCGTGAAGGTCGTCACCGACCAGCCGGGACTGATCGGCTGGGGCGAGGCGACGCTGGAGTGGCACACGCGCAGTGTCGTCGGAGCCATCGAGGATATCGCGGAGCTGATCGTGGGCGAAGACCCGACGCGCCCCGAGCATCTGTGGCAGATGATGTATCGGCAGCATTTCTGGCACGGGCACGGCATCGTGCGCGCCACGGCCATCGCGGGCATTGACCTCGCATTGTGGGACATCGTCGGGAAGGTCGCCGGACTGCCGCTGGCCAAGGTCTTTGGCGGGCCGGTGCGCGATTACGTGCGGACGTATTGCCATCTCGGTGGTGGCAAGATGGAGGACTTTTATGAGACGCCGGTGGACAACGCCAAACGGTTCGCCGATCTCGCCCTCGCGGCGGTGGCGGATGGTTTTACGGCGTTCAAGAGCATGGCCGTGCCCAGCACCATGCCGATCGAAGGTCAGAAACCGGTACGCGCCGCCGAGGCCGCCGTGGCGGCGATGCGCGAGGCCGTGGGGCCGGACATCGACATCATGGTGGACTGCCACGCGCGCCCGTCGCCGGCGATGGGCCTGAAGTTCGGCAAGGCACTGGATCAGTACGGCCTCTACTTCTTCGAGGAGCCGTGCTGGCCCGAGTGCGTGGACGGCCTCGCCAAGATCAACGCCGCGCTCACCACGCCAGTCGCAAGCGGTGAGCGCGTGACAAACCTCGAGGCCTTCAAGGAGATGTTCGACAAGCGTGCGGTCGAAATCTGCCAGCTCGACTTGACGCATTGTGGCGGGTTCACCGCCGCCCGGCGCGTGGCGGCACTGGCGGAGGCGCACCGCATCGCGCTGGCCCCCCACAACCCACAAGGACCGGTGAGCACGGCGGCGTCGCTGGAGTTTGGCTTCTCGCAGCCGAGCTACATCATCTGCGAGACCGTGCACAACGACGTGCCGTGGCGGGCGGACGTGGTGCAGGAGGGTTTCACGGTGGTGAGGAAGGGCCGCATCGTGCGCCCGAATACCAAGCCCGGCCTGGGCATCACGATCAATGAGAAGGCCGTGAAGAAACATCCGTTCCAGCAGGAGATCGTGCTGCGTGAGTTTAACCGCGATGGAGCGGTCACGGACTGGTAAAGGGAATCGCACAGAGCACGAATCCCTATAGCGGCGGTCTGTGACCGCCGAATTCGCGCGTGTTCGGCGTTTTGTCCGGTGCTCACAGTGCACCGCTGCTGTTGATCAGCCCGGCTTCACCGCCGTGACGATGCTGCGGTCCGCCGCTGTGGGCGTGTGCTTCAAGTCACGGAAGCCGATGGCCTGAAACAACTCGTCCAGTTCCCCGAGCGAGTAGCACTTGCCTTCGGTCGAGTGCATGAGGATGACGGAATACTCGGCCACCGGCAGGGGGCCGGTCTTGTCCGCGTTGACGTGCATGTCGTGGATGACGAGCAGGCCGCCGGGTGGAAGCGCGGCGTAGGATTTCGCGAGGAGCTGCGCGACGACCGGCGTGTCCCAGTCGTGAAGGACGTTTGAGAAGAGATGCACGTCAAAGCCCGCTGGCAGGGCCTCGCTGAACATGTCGCCTGCGAGCACGGAGACTTTGTCCGCGTGACCGCGTTCGGTGATGAGCTTCGCAGCAACCTGGTCCACGGGCGATTTCTCGAAGACGGTGGCGCGCAGGTGCGGGTGGGCCGCCGTGATCGCGCACGCATAGATGCCTGAGCCGCCGGCGATGTCCAGCAGCCGGGCGCGCCCGCGCAGGTCCAGGGCCTTGGCCACGGCACGGCCGAGGTAGATGCCCCGGCAGTCCATGGCGGCCGTGAAACGCTGGGCGAAGTCCGGCTCCTCCATCGCCTTGGACCATTCCTTCTCGGACTTGGAGCTGCCCCAGTTGGCGGGCTTGCCGCTGCGGAGAACCTTCACCATGTCGAGCGCCACGGGCCGGTCCTTGAGCGAGGCGAAGTAGGGGCCGAGAAACCAAGGCGAACCAGCCACGAGATGCTCGCGCGCGACCTCGGTGACGTGGAAAATGCCCTGCTCGGCGCGGATGAAACCATTGGCCGCAAACAGCGTGAGCATCACGTCCACGGGACGTTCGCTAAGCTGCAACTCGCGGCAGATCGTGGCCTTGTCGGACGGGTGCGTCGCGAGCCAGGTGAAGAAGTCCAGGTGGACGATGGCGGCGTTGACCAGGTCCACGGCGTAGATGCCGTCGCGGTAGCGGTAGAGGCGGAGCGGGTCGGCAGCGGGGTCGCGGGTCAGATCGAGCATGCGCCGATGCTGCGGGACAGCGGCAGAAGCTCAAGGCGAAAGCATTGGAAATGGTGGCGCATCTCGACACTGCCCCCGAGTGACGAGATCTTCCGGAGCGCGGCTGTGTCGCGGAGACCAGCCGCAGCGGCTGCGCTTGGTCGGAGGCGTTGCTGCGTTAAGTCCCCGCTCAACCTTCTGACGTTGCTGCGGCTGATCCCGCGCCGAGCGGGACACAGCCGCGCTCCGGCGGCAGTGCCAAGATACGCCCCCTTTGCTTGACCTAGATTTGCGTCCCTTGCATCAGCCGCTGGTTTCTGGAATAAACGGCCCGTGCATCCGCCCTTGTTGCCTGCTGAACGTGCTGTCCTGCCTCGTGCCGGGACCGCCGGTTCTTCCGGGCCGCGTGAAGCCGGACACGGCGGGGCGCGTCCATTGCCTCGTCACCGTTAACCGTAATCGCCCAAACACATGAAATACTTCGATCGTCGTGGATTCCTCAAAGCCGCCGGCACTGCCGCCGGGGTCTTCTACATCGCGCCCACCTCCTGGGCCCAGAAAAGCCCTGGTGACACGCTCAATTCCGTGGTCGTGGGTTTCAATGGCCGGGGTGGCGCACACATCGGTGCCTTGAGTGGCCTCAAAGAATCAGGCGTGCGCATCGCTGCGCTGTGTGATGTGGATCAGACCGTGCTGCGCCGGGGCGTGGACGCGCAGGATAAAAAGGGCGTGAAGGTCACGGCCTACACGGACATCCGGAAGGTGCTCGAGAACAAGGACATCGACATCGTCTCCATCGCCACGCCGAACCACTGGCACTCCCTCGCCGCCATCTGGGCGGTGCAGGCCGGCAAGGATGTGTATGTGGAGAAGCCCGTTTCCCACAACGTCTGGGAAGGCCGCCAGCTCGTGAATGCGGCGCGCAAGTACAAGAAGATCGTTCAGACCGGCACGCAGAGCCGGGCTTCGCGCACGGGCATCGGCGAGGCGGTGAAGTACGTCCAGTCCGGCCAGCTCGGCAAAGTCATCGCAGTGCGTGGCACCTGCTACAAGCCGCGCGGCAGCATCGGCAAGGTGGACGCCGCCCAGCCGATTCCCGAAGGCATCGACTTCGACATCTGGTGTGGTCCGGCGCCGAAGGACGAGCTGCGCCGCAAGAAACTGCACTACGACTGGCATTGGATCTGGAACTATGGCAACGGCGATCTCGGCAATCAGGGCATCCACCAGATGGACATCGGCCGCTGGTTCACCGGCGAGATGGAACTCAGCCCGCGCGTCTGGAGCGTCGGTGGCCGCCTCGGCTACGTCGATGACGGCGAGACGCCCAACACGCAGATTGTTTATCACGATTATGCGAAGGCCCCGTTGATCTTCGAAGTCCGGGGTCTGCCGTCCGGTAAAGGGTCCAAAGACATGGACAACTTCATGGGGTCCAAGGTCGGCGTCGTGGTCCATTGCGAAGGCGGTCACATCACCGTGCCCAGCTACACCAGCTCCACCGCCTACGACAAGCAGGGCAAGGTCATCAAGTCGTGGAAGGAAACGAAGGAAGCTGGCGAAGCTCCGCACTTCAAGAACTTCATCGAAGCCGTCCGCAGCCGGAAGCCGGAAGACCTGTACGCCGAAATCCTCGAGGGCCATCTCTCCAGCGCGCTCTGTCACACGGGCAACATTTCGTACCGGTTGGGCCAGAAGGCCGCTCCCGGCGAGATCCGTGAGAAGATCAAGGGCGACCGCGAGGCCCTGGCGACCGTCGAGCGCATGTTTGACCACCTCAAGGCCAACGAAGTGAACATCGACTCCGACAAGCTCACGCTCGGCCCCGTGCTCAAGATGAACGGGAAGGCCGAGACGTTCATCGGCAATGCCGACGCGGACAAGATGCTCACGCGCGACTACCGCAAGCCGTACGTGGTCCCGGCGATTACGATCTAAAAGGTCCCCTGACCGCCCTTTCAGGGAGGCCGCAGCAATGCGGCCTCTTTTTTTGTCCACTCGTCCCGGACGCTTGGACCCCGGAGAAGCAGCCCTGCTTCGTAGCGCGGGCAGCCATGCCCGCGCGATCTCGCATTACGCCGTAGCCGCAACGTGCGGCGCAAGTGACGGGGGCGTATTCTGTTGAGACCATCGGAATACGTAGCATGCTGCGACTGCCTTGCAGCACAGTCGCGCTCCGTCCGAGCCGGGCCACCATTCCGTGGGGATTTGCTTCACTCCGCGACGTGTTGCCAGAAGCCAAGACCCGCCCGGCACCGGAGGGCGCATCTCGACACTGCCCCCGAGGGACGAAATCTTCCGGAGCGCGGCTGTGTCGCGGAGACCAGCCGCAGCGGCTGCGCCTGGCAGGAGGCGGTTGATGCGTTCCACC
>RFSE01000259.1 GCA_009924135.1 Pseudomonadota bacterium
CCCTCTCCCCCGATGGGGGAGAGGGAGAAACTTCGGCCGCCGTTGTCCAATCGCTGCCCCTTGCCACCAAGCCGGGCTTTGGGGCTCCCTCTCCCAGCGGACCCGGGCCGGGGTGAGGGAGAACGGCTGCGCCGGCCACAACTCGCCCCATTTTACCAAACTAATCCCGCAGTTGGTATTAGGCGGTGGTTCGTGCCGTTGTCGGCAGCCGATGGGGCGGGCCTTCAGCCCTCACGGGATTGTCGCTCGCGAAACCTGGGGCGATGCCCCAGGCTGGGATAATACGGGCCGTTGGCCCTTGCCCTGAGCCGGGAACGGTAGGGCGCTTCTGTCCCAATAGTAACAAAATCAAGCTCGCACCTGTCCGCTACCGTACCCCAGCCACTTGTAAGTACACAGCTCGTCCAGGCCCATCGGGCCGCGGGCGCCGATCTTGTCGGTGCTGATGCCGATTTCCGCGCCCATGCCGAACTCGCCGCCGTCGGTGAAGCGCGTGCTGGCGTTCCAATAGACCGCCGCACTGTCCACCTCGGCCAAGAACTGCCGCGCCGCCGCCTCGTCCCGCGTCACGATGCTGTCGCTGTGCGCGGAGCCGTAGTGGTTGATGTGGGCGATGGCGGCTTTCACGCCGTCCACCACGCGGACGTTGAGGATGTAGTCGTTGTATTCGGTGTGGAAATCCGCATCCAAGGCGGATTTTAGTTGAGAGTTGGGAGTTGAGAGTTGAGCGGCCAGCAGGGCGTGGGTGGCTTCGTCGGCGCGGAGTTCAACTTTCTTCGCCCAGAGTTTCGCGGCGATGGCGGGGAGGAACTGGGCGGCGATGGCTTGGTCCACCAGCAGCGTTTCGGCGGCGTTGCAGACGGCGGGGCGCTGGACCTTCGCATTCATCACGATGTTCTCGGCCATCGCCAGATCCGCGGCGGCATGGACGAAGACATGGCACACGCCCTTGTAATGCTTGATGACGGGCACCTTGCTGCATTCCGCCACGGCCCGGATGAGTCCCTCACCGCCCCGGGGCATGCAGAGGTCCACGTACTGGGTCAGCGAGAGCAGCGCGGGAATGGCCTCGCGGTCGGTCGTGGGCACGACCTGGATGGCGTGCGCGGGGAAGCGGTCGCCCAGCGTGGCGCGGCCGGCGGCGACCATGGTCTCGGCGATGCTGGTGTTCGAGTGCAGGGCTTCCTTGCCGCCGCGCAGGATGGTGGCGTTGCCGGTTTTGAAGCACAGGCTCGCGGCATCGGCGGTCACGTTCGGGCGCGACTCGTAGATGATGACGACGACGCCGATGGGGGTGGCGATCTTCTGCAGGTGCAGGCCGTTCGGGCGCGTGCGGTCGTCGAGCACCCGGCCCACTGGGTCGGGCAGCGCGGCGACTTCGCGCAGGCCTTTCGCCATGGCGGCGATGCGTTTGTCGTCGAGCTTGAGGCGGTCCAGCATGGCGGCGGACAGGCCCATCTGGGCCCCGGTGGCCATGTCCTTGGCATTGGCGGACTGGAGCGCCGGGGCACTGGCCTGCAAGGCATCGGCCATCGCGAGGAGGGCGGCGTTCTTGTCGGCGGTGGAAAGCTTGGCCAGCTCGCGCGAAGCGGCTTTGGCCTGCTGCGCGAGTTGCGTCATTTGGTCGAGCATCGACATGGCAGGAATATAGGGGACTCCGGCGGTGAAGGGAAGGCTCGCTCGCCGGGAGACTTGCGCCGGGCGTCCTGTGCGTGGATGTTTTTGCCAGCACGTTATGAACCGCCATTGCCATCAAACCGCCCGCCTGCCTGGCGCGATGCTCGGGCTTTGCCTGGGTCTGCTCTTGCTTGCGACCGGACTGCCAGCGGCGACCGTGCCTCCCGTGCAGACCGTGTTTGTCATCCTGCTGGAGAACAACAACTGGTCGGCCTTCAAGGGCAGTGCTTCCGCGCCCTACCTCAATGGCACGCTGCTGCCGGCGGCCTCGCACTGCGAACAGTATTACAACCCGCCCGGCATCCACCCGAGCGAGCCGAACTACATTTGGTTCGAGGCGGCGACAAACTTCGGCGTGTTCAACGACGCGGACCCGGCGATCAACCATTTTTCCACCACCAACCACCTGAGTGCGCTGCTCACGCGGGCGGGCATCTCGTGGAAGAGTTATCAGGAAGACATCGACGGCACGTACGTCCCGCTGACGTCCACCAACAACTACGCGCCGAAGCATAATCCGATGGTGTTCTTCGACGATGTCACAGGCACGAACAACCGGGCCAACGCGTTTGGCATTGCCCACATCCGGCCGTACACCGAGCTGGCGACGGACCTGGCGAACAACACCGTCCCGCGCTATTGCTTCATCACGCCCAACCAAGTCCACGACGGCCACGATGCCGTCGCCCCCAGCTTCAACGTCGTGCGCCAGACCGATGACTGGCTCGCTACCGAGGTGCCGAAGATCACGAACTCGGCGGCCTGCCAGAACAACGGGGCGCTGTTCATCACGTGGGACGAAGGCATAAGCGGTGATGGGCCGATCGGGATGATCGTGCTGTCGCCGCTGGCGCGCGGCGGGGGTTACTTCAACAACCGGCATTACACGCACAGCTCGCTGGTGCGCACGTTGCAGGACATCTTCGCCGTAAACCAGAGCTACCTCAACGATGCGGCCAACGCGACGGACCTCTTCGATCTGTTTACGCCCTTCGGTGTTTCGGGGACGACCAACCCGGTGAGCGGCGGGTTTGATCTGCTGACCACCGGCGTGATTCCCGGACGCACGAACGTGGTACAGGTCGCGACGGTTTTGACGAACTGGAGCAGCATCTCAACGAACACGCTGCCGGCCAACGCGTTGTCCAACCAGTTCCGCGTGACGGATGCCAACGCCGCCGGTGCGACGTCGCGTTTCTATCGCGTGCTGCAATTGCCCTGAAGGGTGGGGCAGTTCTTCTGCGCAGATTTCACTTCGCCGCGATCCACACCAGCGTGCCGACGGGCAGCAGTTCATAGAGTGGGATCAGGTCGTTATCGGAGAGATGCACGCAACCGTGCGACGCGGGTCGTCCGAGGCCCGCCTGATCACCGAAGCCGTGGATGTAGATGTAGCGTTTGAAGGTATCCAATTCGCCGCCGCGATTGAACCCGGGATCGAGACCATCCAGCCACAGGATGCGCGTGGTGATGGACTCCAGCGGCAGGCCGTCGGTGAGGTGTCCGATGGATTTGCGCGCCTTGAAGACCGTGCCCGCCGGTGCGCCGTCACCGTGCTTTTCCGCGATGCGATGCAAACCCAGCGGCGTGCAGTTTGAGCCGGCGACCTGGCCGATGCCGAACTTCGAGGTGGAACAGACGAACTCATTCAGCAGCCGGGCTGACCAGCGGCTGCCTTTGGCCGTCAGTGCAAACAGCGCCGCCCGCTGCTCCGCGATGCGCACCGTGAAGACATGGTGCGTGGGCGTCACGCCGAGGCGGGCGCAGGCGCGACGGAAGGCGGTTGGAAGTCGGAGCGCAGTCATGCGTCCCCGGAAAGATGCGGTGCGACGGTGGACTCAAGCAAGGCAATCAGTTCCGGCTGCATAAACTGGAAGTCGTCCGGGATGTGCAGGCAGATCACCGGCTTGTCTGCCAGTTCCTCGGCGAACTTTT
This sequence comes from Pseudomonadota bacterium, assembly GCA_009924135.1. GTDB lineage: Bacteria > Verrucomicrobiota > Verrucomicrobiia > Limisphaerales > SXTU01 > SXTU01. Next base: position 3,613 of record RFSE01000259.1, read on the forward strand.
CCCGCAGCCGCCGCGCGTGCTTGGGCTCCATGACGAAGATCAGGTCCGCCCAGCCCACGTGGCCGGCGGTGACTTTGATGCGCGCCCCGGTCTCGGTCCCGGCCGAACGCGCCTTCAGGCCGTCCACCCCGTGGAAAATTCGTTCCGCCGTCGGACTGCGCCATCGGTTCCGACTGCACACAAAGAGCCATTTCCTTGCGGTCACGAATACAGCCTCCAAGGCGTCCTCTGACAACGCAAGTGCAACGATGCATCGTCCTGCGTTTCCCGCCCGCAAACATTTTGATTCGTCAACTTGCGCGGGTTTCGTTATTACCGTTGTGGTGCAACCGGCTGATCCCAAATCCAATTCGGCCCTCGCGGTCGAATGTCAGCACCTGACGCGGCGCTTCGGCAAAATCGAGGCGCTGGCAGGCGTGACCCTGAACGTCCGGCGTGGCGAGTTCTTCTCCCTGCTCGGTCCGTCGGGCTGCGGCAAAACCACTCTATTGCGTATTATAGCCGGCCTGGACCTGCCGGACAGCGGCGGGCTGCGCATCGGCGGCATCGAGTCACTTCGGCTGCCGGCGTGGAAGCGTCCGGTCAACACGGTCTTCCAGTCCTTCGCACTTTTCCCGCATCTGAGCGTCGCCGAGAACATCGCCTTCGGCCTGCGCATGAAACGGCTGAATGCGATTGATATCACCCGCCGTACCACTTCGGTGATGGAGCTGACGCAGATCATGCCGCTCGCTGCCCGGCATCCGAACGAACTATCCGGCGGGCAAAAGCAGCGCGTCGCGCTCGCACGAGCCATTGTCAACGAACCTCAGGTGCTGCTGCTCGACGAGCCGCTCGGCGCGCTGGACCTCAAGCTGCGCAAGGAACTACAGCACGAACTGCATCATCTCCAGCAACGGTTGGAGATGACCTTCATCCACGTCACCCACGATCAGGACGAAGCAATGACCATGAGCGACCGTGTGGCGGTGATGAACGCCGGGCGCGTCGAGCAGCTTGGTACGCCGGAGGAGATTTACGACCAGCCCAAGACGAGGTTTGTCGCCGAGTTCATCGGCGAGTGCAACCTGTTCGAGGGCAAGTTTGTTTCGCGCAGCGGCTCCATGCTGGAAGCCGATTCGCTGCTGGGGCGGCTGCGGATTGAACTGCCGTCCACTGCCATTGAGCTGGCAGAGCAGGGGAAGCTGTTGCTGGGCATCCGTCCGGAACGCATCTCCCTGACCGGGGGACATGCGGGCGACAATCGTATCCTGGGACGGATCGAGGAAATCACGTTCAATGGCTCCGAGAGCCGCTATCGCATCAATCTGGGCAAGGTGGGCCTGCGGGTGACGGAGCTGAACACGGGCCGGCGTGACGTGGGCCTCTTCGTCGGCGACTCGGTGGAGCTTTCCCTCGCGCCGGACAACATCTTCCTGCTGGAGGGTTAAATGGCTGAACCCACCGGACAAACCGCATTTAGACGCCGCCGGCGCATCCGCCGGACCGTCCACTTTGGGGAGCCGTTGCCACCGGGGGCGCACACGTTTCGGGCGGCGTGGCTGTGTGGGCCGGCCTTGGCGTGGGTGACGACGTTCATGCTGGTGCCGCTGCTTTTCGTCGTGGCGCTGAGCTTCGCGCAACGCGGCGACGCAGGTGAAATCGTCTGGCGCTTCACCTGGGAGAATTACGAACGCCTGTTCGGCTACGGGGCGCTGGGCTTTGACCCCGTGCAGCCGCTCATCCTCGCCCGCAGCCTTGGCGTCGGTTTCGCGACGGCGGTGCTGTGTCTGATCGTTGGGTTGCCCGTGGCCTTCTTCATCGCGAGCCTGCCGGTCCGCTGGAAATCCGTGGCACTGACGCTCGTGGTTATCCCGTTTTGGACCAACCTCCTGATCCGGACCTATGCGTGGCAACTGCTCCTTTCGCCGGAAGGCTGGTTGGCGGATGTTCTCGCCACTGCCGGCATGATCCCGGCTGGCACTGCGCTTTATCCCGGCTGGCCCGCCGTGATGGTGGCCATGGTCTCTGACTACCTGCCGTTCATGATTCTGCCGCTCTACGCGAGCGTGGAAAAACTGAACTGGTCGCTGGCCGAGGCCGCAGCGGATCTTGGGGCGTCACCCGTCCGGATGTTCTGGCACGCCATCGTGCCGCAAATCCGCCCGGGCATGATCGCCGGCGGTGTGCTGGTGTTTTTGCCCGCGACCGGGCAGTTCGTGATTCCAGATTTGCTGGGTGGCGCGAAGCTGGCCCTGCTGGGGAACTCGGTGCAGCAACAATTCGGCTCCAGCCGCGACTGGCCGTTCGGCTCGGCCATCGCCGTGGTGGCGCTGCTCGTAATGATTTTGGGGCTTTGGCTGCACACCCGCGTGACGAACGGCCGGAGGGAGGTCTCGTTGCCATGATCCGTCGCTCGCCCGCTACCGCACTGATCTCCCTCTTGGTGTGCATCTTCCTGTACGCACCGCTGGCCGTGGTCATCATCTATTCGTTCAACACGGCCCGGTATGGCGTCGAGTGGCACGGCTTTACTCTGGATTGGTATCTGAAGCTGATTAATAACGACCCGGCCATCGCCGCCACGATCAACACCATCGAACTGGCCTGCACAAGCACGTTTTTCTCGGTGCTGCTCGGCTCCTTGCTTGCGTATGGCATGAGCCGTTACGAGTTTCCCTTCAAGCGCCTGTTCCATCACGTTCTGCACGTGCCGGTTTTCATCCCGGATATTGTCATGGCCGTGTCGCTGCTGCTGTTCTTCGCCGTGCTGCGGAAGTGGCTGGCTGGTTTTGACTTGGGCATGACCACGATGACGCTCGCGCACATCACCTTCCAAATCCCTTTCATCGCCATCGTCGTGCGTGCCCGCATGGCCGATTGCGACCCGCAGCTCGAAGAGGCTGCCGCTGACCTAGGCGCGGGGCCATGGCTGACGTTCCGGCACATCACCTTGCCCTTGATGGTGCCCGGCATCGTTGCCGGCGGTCTGCTGGCCTTCACGTTGAGCCTGGATGACTTCGTGGTCAGCTTCTTTACCAGCGGCCCCGGCTCCACGACGCTGCCGATCCTGATCTACTCGTCCGTAAAACGCGGCCTCACGCCCGACATCAACGCCATTGCCAGTCTGATTGTCCTCGTATCCGCCTTCACCGTTGTGACCGTCGCGTGGCTGCGCGGCCGTACGGAAGTGAAGACCTGAGGTGGCGGGGCAGTGGTTGGTCGGGTAACTGATTACATGGCTAAGACCTCATTCGCCTGACCCTAGCCTGCGTCCGTGCCTCATCGCCGGGAGCATTTCCCGCCGCTTTCCGTCGAACCCACCATGCGCTGCGCAACCTTCCGGCTTTCTCCGTGTTTCACCCGATGACTTTCCCCGCCTGAAT
>RFSE01000260.1 GCA_009924135.1 Pseudomonadota bacterium
CTATTGCTGGTCGGAAACGACGATCTTGATGTGGCTGTTGCGCTTGATGATCGGGCCGGCGGAACCGCGCGCCTTGGGCGTAAAACGCTTCAAGCGGCCGGCGGTCAACGCGAACGCCTCGTGCACCACGAGATTTTCGGCCTTCAGGCCATTGTTGTTCTCGGCGTTGGCGATGGCTGAATCGAGCGTCTTGGCGACCGCCCGCGCAGACTTGCGCGGGATGACGGCCAGGACGTGTTTCGCCTGCAACACCGGGAGGCCCTGAATCTGGCGCACGACTTCGCGCACCTTCTGCGGGGACATCCGGAAATTTTTGAGAAGGGCTTGGACTTCCATGCTATTTCGCCTCCGCCTTGGCGGTGTGAGCGCCGTGTTTCTTAAAGATGCGCGTGAGCGAGAACTCGCCGAGCTTGTGCCCGACCATGTTCTCCGTCACGAACACCGGCAGAAACTGTTTACCGTTGTGCACGTTGAAAGTGAGCCCGATAAAGTCGGGCGTGATGGTCGAGCGACGCGACCAGGTCTTGATTGGCGTCTTTGAGTTCGCCGCCTTGGCCTTGACGATCTTGTCCTGCAAGCTCGCCTCGACGAAGGCACCTTTTTTAATTGAACGTCCCATAGTCTCTTACTGTTGCTTCATTGGGCGACCATCGCGGCGAACCACGATGAAACGATTGGAATCCTTGGTCCGAATGCGGGTCCGATACCCTTTGGCCAACAGGCCCCAAGGGGAAGTGAGCTGCTGCCAGCCGCCGCCGGACTTGGCCTTGCCCTGGCCACCACCGTTGGGATGGTCCACCGGGTTGCGCGCCACGCCGCGGCTGATCGGGCGGATGCCCCGATGCCGGCTGCGACCAGCTTTGCCGAGAATCACGTTCTCGTGCTCGGTGTTGCCCACCTGGCCGATGGTCGCGTAGCAATTCTCGTTGATCTTGCGGATTTCACCCGAGGGCAAGCGAATCTGCGCATAGCCGTCGTCCACCGACATGAGGGTGGCCGAGGAACCAGCGGAACGCACCATCTGCGCACCGCGACCGGGCTTGATCTCAATGTTATGGATCGGCAGGCCGACCGGAACATTCTTCAGCAGCACGCTGTTGCCGATTTCAGGACCGGCCGTGGGACCGGAAATCACCTTGGCACCGACGGCCAAGCCGACGGGGGCGACGATATAACGCTTCTCGCCATCCTTGTAGGTGAGCAGAGCCAGACGCGCGGTGCGGATCGGATCGTATTCGATGGCCGAAACTTCGGCTTCGACGCCGTGCTTGTTGCGCTTGAAATCCACGAGGCGGATCTTCTGCTTATGGCCGCCGCCGATGCCGCGGGCCGTCACGCGACCGTGCGTGTTACGACCACCCGACTTCTTGCGGATGACCACGAGATTCTTCTCGGGCTTCGATTTGGTTATGTCGCTGTAGTCCGAGATCGTGATGTATCTCGTGGACGGCGTCAGCGGACGAAAGGTTTTGACAGGCATGGCGGGAAATTAGGTGAGGTTGATCTTGTCACCGTCTTTGAGGGTGATGATGGCCTTCTTCCAGCTCGCATCGCGGCCGGCGTGCTTGGTGTTCTGGCGGCGGGCCTTGCCCCGGACGTTCGAAGTATTGACCGCGACCACTTTGACCTTGAAGAGTTCTTCCACGGCCTTGCGGATCTCGATCTTGTTCGCCCGGCGGTCAGCCACCACGGTGTACTGGTTGAACTCCTGGGCCTGCATCGCACCCTTTTCACTGATGCGCACCGTCTTGATGATGTCGAAAGAATTCATGGCGGTTACTTGTCGGAGAGCCGGAGGGTGACCTTCTCCAAGGCGGCCTTGGTGAACACGAGCTTGTCGCAGAGCAGCGTGTCGTAGGTGTTGAGCTTCTCGCCGCTCGTCAGTTCGACGTAGCAGACGTTGCGGGAAGCGAGGGCGAGATTCTTGTCATCACCGGCCACCACCAGCACGGTGTTGCCAGTGAGCTTGAGGGAGTCGAGCACGGCAATGAAGTCCTTGGTCTTCGGCGAGGCGAGCTTCAGGTCATCCACCACCAGCACGTCGCCGGACTTGAGCCGTTCGCTCAGGGCCTTGCGGAGGGCGAGGGAGCGCACCTTCTTGTTGACCTTCTTCGAGAAATCACGGGGCAACGGGCCGAATACGACACCGCCACCGGGCCACAGGGGGGACTGCGTGGAACCGGCGCGGGCGCGACCGGTGCCCTTTTGCCGCCACGGCTTCTTGTTCGTGCCGGTGACTTCACCGACGCGCTTGGCACACGCGGTGCCGCTGCGCTGCGCGGCGTTGTACGCGACGACGGCATCGTGCACCGCCTGGGTGCCGCGGCCGTTCTCAATCAGCTCGAAGCCGATTTCGACTTCGCCCTGGCTGGCGCCCTTGTTGTCTAAAATGGGAAGTTTCATGGCTTACTTCTTCTTGGTGTCCTTCTTGGCCTTGGCTTCAGCTTCGGCGCGTTCCTTGGCCTTCTTGGCCGCCTCTTCACGATCCTTGCGCGCCTGCACCACCGGGTACTTCTTCGCTTCGCGGATCACGACGTAATCACCCTCGGAACCGGGGATCGAGCCCTTGATGAGGATCAAATTGTCCTCCTTGCGCACCTGGATGACTTCCAAGTTCTGCGTGGTGCGGCTCTGCATGCCCATGTGGCCGGGCATCTTCATGCCGCGCATGACCGTACCGGGAAACAGACGCTGACCGATGGCACCCGAGCGGCGCTTCCAGCCTTTGCAACCGTGCGTGGCGTCACCACCGGCGAACGCCCAGCGGCCGACGACGCCTTCGAAGCCGCGACCCTTGGTCGTGCCGATGGCATCCACGTAATCACCCACCATGAACATGTCCGGCCCGACGATGTCGCCCGGCTTGACCGTCAGGGAGAAGTCACGGAATTCCTTGATGCGCTTCACCGGGGCACCCTTGTGCTTGGTGACATGGCCGAGTTCGGCCTTGGAGAGGCGCTGCGCCTTCTGATCGTCGAAGCCAAGCTGGACGGCATTGTAACCGTCCTTGCCATCCTTGGCCTTGACCTGCAACACGCGGTTCGGTCCCGCGAGCACCACCGTTACGGCGATGGCGTTCCCGCTGGCGTCATAGACGCGCGTATGGCCGAGTTTTTTTCCGAGCAAGCCAATCATAAAAGTTAGATCTTAATGGTGATGTCAACCCCGGCCGGCAGATTGAGCTTCTTCAACTCGTCCACCGTCTTGGCGGTGGGGTCGAGAATGTCGAGCAGACGCTTGTGCGTCCGTTGCTCAAACGTTTCCTGGGATTTCTTGTCGGCGTGGGGGGAGCGCAGCACCGTGAGGCGCTCGATCCGGGTGGGAAGGGGAATGGGGCCGGCGACCCGGGCGCCGCTGCGTTTGACCGTCTCCACGATGTCGTGGGCCGATTGGTCAATGACCCGGTGGTCGTAAGCCTTGAGGCGAATGCGAATGCGTTGTCCAGCCATACAAAGAACAAGATAAAAAAGCCTATGCGCTAATTGCGCCATCGCGTGCCCCCGCCAGCTCCACGAGCCGGCCCAGCACACTCATCACTTCACGAATTGTTTGACGTTTGGTCACTGCGTTTTCGTTTTACCCTCGTCGTGTTCACCCGACGAAAGGGCGGGCAAATTAGCAGCATGCGTTTTCAGTGCAACATTTTTTCTAAACAATTTTGCCGGGAAGTTTCCGAATCGTGGAAAATGGGCCTGTTTTCGCGGAAATCGGGGTGTTCCGAAAATGTGAAATTTTTCGCAACCGTTCCGGCGCAGTGGCTTGCACCGGAGCTGAAAATCGCATCTTGGGGCGCCTCAACCGCATTCCATCCCAGGAAAACTCAGCCAATCCACCATATTTCGTGGGTTTTCCCGTTTTCAAGCTACATCCTTCCATCCGTGAAGGCGACCCAAGCCCGGCGAACCCGGGATGGCCTTGGGCAATTCGACTTTCCGGCCACATTCTTGCCCTGACAGGCCTTGGGCAGAAACCGCTCGTTGCCCGCAAGACCGCTCTTGATCCTTTCCGGAAATTGAGGATCGATCCTTGCAGATGCCAGAATCGTCGCGGCCCAAGCGATCAGCGAACAAAACCGCATCCCTGCTTCAGCAATCAACTTCAGACAATGGTCACGGAATTCTCCAACGTCCGCGTTCCACGTGAATCAATAACCCTGTGTCACGAAGAACTTGAAGCTGTTGGCGCACCTTGTCGCGAACATGGTGGTTTTCGGGGTACAGTTTTTTCAACAATGGTAGGAGCGTATATGCTTCGGCATTTGTGAACTCCAACTTACCAAGCGTTCGAATTGCATTCAACACATCGAGTGTCCAACTTCTTCTGTAGCACCAATCTCACCAAGCGGCTTTACACGCCGGAACTGGGAACGCACCTCAGCTTCTGGTAAAACATTCTGCTCCGTGACAACGTGAATTCGTGCCTCCACAGGAATGCGGGTCAAATCTATGTTACAGCCAATCCAACCAGCGCGGCGGGCCGTGGCAGCCAGCGGTTTACGTTTGATGATGGCAGAAAGCGGAAAGGCGAAATGAGGAATCAACATCAAATTCTTTATGCTCCACGTCACAGGGTGATAGTGCATTAAATAAAAATTTGGAGTTTCACCACTCAGAATGACGTTCATCATTGTTTCATATGCTCCATCAGGAACAGAGTTCCGTATTGGCGTTTGCTGACCCTTTAGTTGATACCAGTATTTACACTGTGGGCAGGAGAAATCGTTCGCCTTGGCATTGTGGTTAAGGCGAGACAGACTAGGACAAGTACAGTTGGGGCAATACAGGTTGTGTTCAGCCCAATACTCAGTAACGACACGGGCACACTGTGAGGCGCTTTTGTAGCCAGCTGCCAATTCACCGTTCATCTGTAGATTCACGGAATGAGTAAGCCATCCCAACCGCACGGGCTCAAGCGGTAAACTCCAATCATTCTCGCGACAATTCGCCTGACGAATAAGCACGATGCGCTATTCTGACGGCAGCGAAACACTGCGCAGACTTCGGTTACGGCCTCTGCTCGGTGCTAAAAGAAACTTGAGCCCTGTGGAAAAGCGAGACGCTATCTATCATGACGTGGATGGTGCACCTTTTAAAATTGGTGACATCGTAAAGGTGGTCTTGTTTTCAGACGATTCCGCAGGTGATGAATTCTTGGGCCGCGTGGGGATTGTTCTTTACTTCAAATACTCGTGTGGCTGTGGCCAGAGCTTTCCGGCTGATCCTATGATTGGAATACAATTTGGGGAGAAAACAGCAGAGTTTTGGAAAGAGGAAATCACCAAATTAAACCAAGGCAACCTTTGAGAATGCTGTGTTTTGGGCTGACCCATTTCATTCTACGGCATTGGTACTTTTCTACAATAGATACCTAACTCTACAAGTCCTAGTCCATTGGACTGGCAGAGTGTGCCTTTTACAATTTGAACGGCCCCGCAGCGCGTAGCGCAACCCCTCACACCGCCAAGTGGAAATACCCGTGGATGTGCGGGATGCCGCGGAAGTACCAGACCATGTCCGGGCCTTCGATCTGCCACACGTCCCAGACCTTGTCGTGGCCGATGTCGTAGTCGCCGCCATAGCAGGAGACGAACAGCCGCTCGATCACCTGTTTTTCCTCGATGGTCTTGATGATCGCGGCCACGTCGTCGGGCCGGAAACACGCCAGCATGCGGCGCATGGTGTCCAGGAGCTTCGCCTGCTGGTCCTTGCTCAGGGCCGCGCAACTGAGGCCGGGCAGGTCCGTCTTGCGCTTGGCAATGACCTCCGAGGGCTTCTCGCCCCGGGGGTGGAGCCCGACGAGGATTTGCTCCTGCTGCTTGCCATCGAGGGATTTGTAAAACTCGTTGAAGATCAGGCCCTGGTACCAAAAGGGGTTGCCCTCGTGGTCCTTGGATTCGTTGAAGGCCTTGGCGAAGTTGCCGTAAAAGATCGGAGCCGCGCCGAATCCCAACCCCTTGTCCGTGTGGGCGTTACATCGCCGGGTGACATGGTGCCCGGTGTAGATGAATTCGAAGTCCTTGTCCTGCGGGGTGCCGAAGAAACCGACCGAGGGCGTGTTCTTGATGTTGCCCATGAGATCCTTCTCCACCTGCCAGTGCATCTTCTCACGATGGTCGGGGTGATGGAGCGAAGCGAAGATCTGGCGCACGAGGTCCTGCTGGTCCTTGGTGTAGAAGGTGTGCAGGCGCTGCTCGGGGCAGATGTACCACCAGTTGCTGACGAACTGGCGCTTGGGACTGTCCACCGGCAGGATGATCTTCGTGCGCTGCTCATCGGTGAGGCTCTTGTAGAACTGCATCGGCAGGGAATCCTTGTCCGCTCCGACGGCCCGCAACGAGGGCAGCGCAGCGAGTGCGGCGGTGGCGCTGAAACCACGGAGGAGGTCACGACGGCTGATCACCTTGGAGCCGGCGGCGGGAAAGAATGGTTGCATGAACCCATTCTCGCCCGGTTTGGCAGAAAAACAACCCCATTTCGGTGGGGTCCCCTGCCCTGCCCTGAAATTGTACCGCAGATTCAAGGCGACCGCAGATCGGGGATATTGAACGAGAAACAGGAGTAGAACCATGGATGGCCACGGATGCACACGGATGGGAAGTGCTGATTCGCAAACTCGGGGTTGACCCGCAGGTGAACTTGCTTCGACCGGTTTTCATCCTAGCTTCCGCAGAGAAGTAGAGGGGGTTGCCAATTGAACCACTGACCTGCACTAACCTGCACTAATCAGGCAGCGGGCTAAGGCTTCACCCACGAGGTGAAGCCCGATGGGGCCATCCCATTAGTGCCAGTCAGTGCCGGTCAGCCTAAAAACGGCAGTAGCAGGCACGCTCCGCCGACGGTGTGGCAGTTAGTCACGCCGGAGGCATAGCATTTGTCGAGTTCTTCGGCCTTGGGGCACGGG
>RFSE01000027.1 GCA_009924135.1 Pseudomonadota bacterium
TAGTGCGATACATGCTTCATCGTTAATGAAGGCGCTGCACTTTTCGACCGCCCTGTCACACACGTGACCCCGTCTCACTTTTCAACCGGCGTTTACACGCAGGTCGATGCCGAGCGCAAGAAGCTGTTGATGGATGCCAGCCGAATGGCCGAGGAGAAGCTCGGTACCCAGCTCAAGGACATGCAGATCCAGCTGGCTGAACAGCAACAGAAGGCGAAGGCAGCGCAGGCCACGGAATTGGAACTGCGCCGGAAGCACCGGGAGCTGGAGGAGACCAAGGCCAGTCTGGAACTGGAGGTCGCCCGTCAGCTCGACCAGGAGCGTGGCAAGATCGCGGATACCGCCCGGCAGCAGGGTGCCGAGGCCGAGCGGCTCAAGGTGGCGGAGAAGGAGCAGGTTATCAAGGGCCTCCAGGAGCAGATCGCGGCGCTTCAGCAGCGTGCGGCCCAGGGTTCCACGCAACTCCAAGGTGAGACGCTAGAAGTGGAGCTGGAGAACAATCTCCGTCGGGTGTTCCTGCATGACGAAATTGCGGAGATCAAGAAGGGGCAGCGGGGGGCGGATGTAATGCAGCGCGTCCGGACCAATGCCGGTCTCAACTGCGGGGCAATACTCTGGGAGCCCAACCAGCACGCACAACACCTGCTTGTCCCGGATGCGCTGGGCAATTTCGGGTCGAATGGTCTTCATCACCATGTCAAACTGGTAAGCGGCCTCGAGGATGGTGACGTCTGATACCTTGGCGGAGGTGGCGATGAGGATATTTTGGACCAGGGTCGCCTTTTTGAAAAAGTTCGTGCCGAGCTTGTACTCCGCAGCCTGCGCTTCGGAAACGGGATGAATGTGGAAAACCGCATCGGCGGCGTCCAGGGAGGCGCAACCCAGCCAAACGGCGGCGAGGAGCAAGGGGCCGGTCAGGCGGGAAACAAGGGAGCTTCGCATCGGAGTTGGGAATGAAAATGGCCGTTATCTGTAGGCCGAAACGGGCTTGGGAACGACCCCTAGTTGCTTGTAGTTGAAGCCGCTTTCGAGCGGTTTATAGGTGCCGACGATGTCAATGCTGCGCGTGGCGGTGATGGCGGATTCCATGCCCATGCCCCAATAGGCGGCGTTGATAATGAGGCGGCGCAGGCCGGGATTTTCGAGATCATCGCCGCTGCCCATGGTGGATTGGAAGACGCGGGCCTGCTTGCCCTCGCTGGTCTGCCAAGTCTTAAACCAGGCCACGGGCAGCGCCTCCAGTTTCGGGTTCGGCGGGTCGTCGTGTTTGCGGCCCATCAGCGGCTGGCCCCAGACCAGCGCGGTGCAACCGGCCGGCAAACTCGTGCCCTCCTTGTAAGTCCGGTAAACATCCGAATTCCCCCAGATGTCGCTCACCCCGGTCAGGATGGGATGGTTCTTTTGCTCCTCAACGATGATGCCGCGGGTCGAGTCGGCGTGCCAGCGACCATGATGCCCCATGAAGGAGCCACCCAGCACATCCTCGCCCCAGCGCACCTGTTTGCCGTTGATCTTGTAGGGCAGGGCACCGTGGAAGCCATGGTTCCCGGTCCGGATCGAGATGATGGGCTTTCCGGAATCGATGTACTTCACAATGAGTTCGCGCTCCGTCATCGGGAGGGTGAGCAGGCGGGGAAAGAAGATGACGAGATCGGCCTTGGCGAGGTGCTCCAGTCCGGGAATATGGTGTTCCTTGAACTCCTTTCCCTTCTCAGGATAGACCGGCATGGTCGGATCAACCTCGCCCTGGTCGTTGACGGCGAACAACACCGTGCAATCAAAGCCGTGATGCCGGCTGAGGATCTTCGCCATCATGGGCATCGACTGCTCGCTGCGATACTCCTGGTCCGCCGCAATCAGGACGATGCGTTTGCCTTTGCCGGGACCGTCAACACCGAGGTAGGTGAGCCATTGCTCGCTCTCCGCTGCGCACGTGAGGCCGCAGCCGAGGAGCAGGGTGAGCGCGATGAAACAGGTGATGGGATGCGGTCGTTTTGGCATGATTGACTTGGAAATGAGGCCTTAACTCTTCGGTATCTCGTTCACCGTGTAGTACGCCTTGTGGTGCAACAGGTGCTGGCCGTCCGGGGCCGTGATCTGGGACAGGTCGAAATCGTGGATATGGTCCTCCGTGATTCCCTCCAATTGCACCATTACAGAGAACCCGTCCGCAGAAGGAATGGCCCGAGTCACGCGCGGAGTCGTCTGATCCACCTCGGGACTGCCGTAGGCACCGTGGTAGATGTGAGTGTACGTGGTGATGTTGTAGGCCTCCGTCCGGGCGGCGACCTGTTTGTCCACGGGCTTGGTGAAGGTGATCAGAAAGCCACCCTTCTTGATGTTGATTTCCTTGATCTCGAAAGGCACGACGCCATTCCAGTCGATGCGCTGAAGGGCGAAGGGCTCCGTTCCGCGCACGGGCCACTGCCGGCTGGTGGTGAATCCGCCGGCAATGAGCTGTCCCCTGGGAGAGAACTCCACGTTCATGATGCCTGTGGCCAGGCCTTCGCGGAAGGGATAACACGCGCCCTGCCACACGCCGTTGATCTGCTCGGTCGTCGCGCGCATGATGAGGCTGAGGCTGTAGTCACCGAGGAAGATCTGATTGTCGAAGGGGCCGAACTTGCCGCCTGTTTGGTTGAGCCGGAAACCGGAGATGGATCGGCCCATTTTGATGTACGGAAACTTCACCGCCGGTGGCACCAGTTCCTTGACCCGCTTCTTTTCCACACCCATGCGCGAATTGGTGTTCGGCGCGAGCGCCGGAGCCGGGATGCCGGGGGCGTACGGGTACCAGTTGTAGCTCGCCGGGTGGCCGAGGAACGCGCCTTCCTTGAGATGCTTCAGCGAACAGCAGCCGTTCCACGGTCCCTGGCTCTCGATGACAAACATCGCACCCTCCGCGTTCGGACCTACGCCGGCCGGGCTGCGCAGTCCGCTGCACACCGGAATCATCTTGCCGGACGGCGTCACTTTCACGGCCCAGCCCCGGAACAGGTTGTGCGATTCGTACGAACCACTCAGGCCCAGCACCACCCAGATGTTACCCTGCGGATCGTGCTTGGAAGCAAAGGCGAACTCGTGGCCCTCCGCGTAACCCCAGTTGCTCGTCAACGTGTCGTAACGGTCGGCGACACCATCACCGTCGGTGTCCGAAATACGGGTGACTTCGCCCCAACTGGTGGACGTCATGGCACCGTCCTTCCATGCGAGCGAGAAGATTTCATCCTGTCCGCTGGCGAACAGGTGGTACTCCGGCATGGGCGGGGCATCAAAAGCGCCCTTGACGAAGTAAATGTCTCCCCGCCGCGTGCCCACGGCCAGCCGCCCATCCGGCAGGATTTCCAAGCCGCCCGGACGCATCGGGACGCCGGTCGGAATCGGGATGTTAACGATGGGGTAGTATTTCGCCTCTTCGGCGGCCGTGCCCCACATGGCCCCGAGGTCTTCCTCGGCGTGCAGCAGCGGGGTGACGGCGAGGGCCAGGAGGGCCAGGATGGAGCCAGCGTTCAGCATTGTTCTTATGGGGTTAGATTGTTGGGTTCCATGAGATTGAGGCGAGTCAATACCTTGCTGCTGACTGCGTTGATGGCAACGACGACGAACCTCCGTCGGGTGCCAAATTTAGAACGACCTCGTCAATCTCCCGGTCGCGGGCATTGGCAAACCCACGGTCAGCCCCCTGGTGTTTGAAACCGCATTTCTCCAGCACACGGATCGAAGCATGGTTATCCTTGGCGGCCCGCGCGTGCAGTGGGCGCATCGTCTGGCAGCCTAGAAACAAATCCAGCGCCTTGGTGGCAATGCCCCGGCCCCAGAATTCTTTTCCGAGCCAGAAGCTCACTTCCAGATAATCAGACCAAGGGGCAGTAAAGCTCATGACATGGCCTGCCACCCTATCCTCAAAGAGCACCGTTTTCTTCATGATCGTATCGTCCGTCAGCAACCTGTTCCACCTCTCCATGAAGGCGGGTCTGTCCGCCGGGTCCTTGGTCGTGAACGCCGCCATGTGATTGGCCTCAGGATCAAGCTGCTGTTCGAAGAAAAGCGGCAGGTCACTCGCGGTCACCTCTCGAAGTAAGATGCTCATTCGTTATCTGTGCGGGAAAGCCATCATTTCAGGACGCGCAGTGTTACCATTGATATTCCAGGGTGAGGGTGGAGCGGCCTTTGGGCAGCGTCAGGGGGATCAGCACTTCGCCGGCGTTGCCCTCGCGCACGATGCCCTTGTGCTCGCTGGTGATGCGCAACTGGAGTTGCGCGATGCCAAAGCTGCGTTCGGATTGTGTGGTGATGTTTTTACCGGTCGCGGCGCGGAAATAAAACGGCGTCGGTTCGGAGGGCGCGTCGAAGCGGAGGATCCGTTTGAAGTAGGTCTTGCCGTCCTTGTCCCGCACGTCCTCGAAGTAATCCTCCACCGCGATGTCGCCATACAGGTAATGGAACGTGGGCCGGCGCTGGGCATCCAGATGATAGCCGCGGAACTGGTACCCGTGATCCTGAGGGAACGCGTAGCTGGTCTTGCCCTTGTAAGGCCAGTTGTCCTCCAGCGATTTCAGACGGTGAAAGGGAATGCCCGGAGGGAATGCGATTTGATCGGTCCCGCGCGGTTGGAAGGAGCCCAGATCGACGTTGGCAAACTCGCCTTTCCAAAGTTGCCGCAGCGCCATTTCCTCGGAATCGAAGGCCAGGCTGATGCGCTCGGGATAACCCACGCCGATCCCGCGATAACCAATCGAACTTCGGCCCCGGCAGATCTCCGTGACATCGCTTACGCGCAGTTCACTGGACTGGCGAGATAATCCCATCGGCTTCTTTACCCGGATGCCGTCCTCCAGATAAACCCAGAGCGCCTCAATCTGCTGCGCGACATCGCCGCCGAGCAAGTTGGGGCGGAGGGATTTACCATCCGGCCAGTAACTGGGCATGATCACCGTGGGATGAAAACGGGCCGGCTGCCGCAGGTAGAGATGGAACCAGTTCTTCTGGAGCCGCTCGGTCACATACACAAGGTCCAAGGCGCTGACCTCGCCCGATTTCTGGCCGTTGAATTCATGGCACACGATGCAGCTCAATCCGGCGGTGCCGATCATCTCATGGCCAGCCGCCTTTGACTCCGACAGGTTGGCCACCTTGGGGATCGGTGACGTTTCGAGCTTATCCACCTTGCCGAACAAATCCACGAGATGCCCGACCTGGGCTTCGCCAAACTGCGGCATGGCGGCATCCAGATAGCCCCGCTGGCGTTTGCCGCGCAGCAGCACCTCGGCAATCCATTGGGGTTGCACCTTCGCCCCGACGTGAGTGAGCGGCGGAGGGAGACGGCCCTGATCCCCGAGTGCCGGCTGGGTTCCGGTAAAGATCGCATTGCGCTCGGGTGCGATGCCTCCCAAGCCCGAGCGTTCGTGACAGGCGATGCAATTGAAGGTCGCCAGGGTCTTGTTGATTTGCTGTGCGTTGTCGAGCTGCGGCTGCTCTGCCCGGGGCAACGCCTTGGTGATCCAGCCGCGCTGTTCGGCCGACAAATCAAAGCGCGGCCAGGGTCCGGCGGTCCCGCTCAAGCATCCTTGGTTCGGATTGAGCTTCGCCCAGGCCGTGGCGGCTTTCGCCGGGACACGGAGGTCTTCATGGCAGTTCGCACAGCCGAGCTTGCAGAATTGCTCACGCCCCCGCGCTGCGAGACCGGCATCCACCTTGAGCGGTTCGAAGGCGGGTATCTTTTCGTTGGAAGTGGACAGCATTGAGGTCGGGATCGATTGCCGGGCAAATTGCGGACCTTCCATTTCGCAGGAGAACTTGGCTTCGCGTCCGGTGTGGAAATACGTGAGCTGAAGCTGGTGCCAGCCGGAGGTCAGCTCGGCCGCGCCCTCCAGTTGTTTGACCCCGCGACGGTCGCTCGGCTCCTGCTGGATGACCGGCTTCCCATCCAGCACCAGCGAACCGCCGTTCAGCTTGAGGTAAAACTTGTAGCGCCCCGGATTGGCAACGTTCAGCCAGCCCTCGTATTTGATCGCCGTGTGGTGTTGAAGCTTGCCCAGGCTTTCCAGCGAAAAATCGTTTACGTGGCCGGCCCGCTCGGCAATCACCTTGTCACTTCCCAGCCCTTCCCAAACCTCGCCGCGATAGAGCGTGTAGGCGAGAGCCCCCGGCACGAGCGTGTCCTGAAGCAGAAAATGAGCAATCCGATCAAGGTCCTGCCCCGACAGTCGCAAGTCAGGCATGCGACCCGAGGGCCGGCTGGCGTGCGGCTGCCGTAAAAACTCCACCAAGCTTTTGAAGCTGTATTTCTTTTCCAACGCACCTAGCGGGACGGAGTTTTGCGCTGGCAGTTCCTTTCCCTTTTCGTCGCGCGGGGCATGGCATGCGGCGCATCCCCGGGCATGGAACAGGCGTTTCCCCTGCTGCGCGGCCACGGCATCGGGCGGCTGGAGGGAGAAGTCGTTTCGCTTGAGCGAAACCAGGAAGTGCGTGAGCGCCGAGGCGGTTTCCTTCCTTTCGTCATCGTTCAACTGCTTCAGCACGTCCGGCATGGTGGTGCCAGGTTTGGTCCCGTGCGGGTCACGCAGATACGTCTCAAGGTAATTGGGATTCACCCGGGAACCGACCTCGGCCAGACGCGGGGCTTTTTTCGATCGCGTGGACAACGACGCATCACCCGTGTGGCAGGCCACGCAGTTCAATTCCTCGATCAGCACGAGGCCCTTGAGTTCCGGTCCGAGCTGGCCGGGGACGACTACCTCAGCCAACATCATCGGTACCGCACTGAAAAAGGCCATGACCACGCACGCGAACAGCGGAAAACCCGCCGCGCTCACGCGGAACGTCTTCGCGCCGACCACCGCATGGTCACGGGGCTTCGGCTGAAAAAAAGAGGCATGCTGTTGCGTCATGTTCAATGGGTTCGATCTTCTACGCCGCAGGCCGTGTAGCAACAGATTTTCACCGGGGTGTTGCTTGCGCCTCCGGTCATTGGGGCGGGCTTCGGGTGGCTGAAGCCGCTGGCGTGATGTGCGTGGAAGAAGCCTGATTGGATGCCGCTTTGACAATTAGATGAATCGGGCAGCAAAAAAAGCGCGCAAAATAAAAAAGACTATTGACGTAACCTTTCCTCTGTATTAAAACTCTTATGCATTCGAAGACCTGTATGAACACTTCATTACAAGCAACCAGGACGGCGGTCGCCAAGGCGACACGTCGTGAGTGGATGCGTTGTGAAGACGTATTCAGTCTGGGACGCCATTCCGGCCAGTCGGGTTATATTCCCGGCCTCAACCCGAAAACACCCCCGGTAACCAGGTAACGAGCGAACCATTTTTCCGCCCACCCTGCTTACCGAAAGTGAGCAGGGTTTTTTGTTGGTCGGATCGGGTCAGCCAGCCATGTGATCGGAACAGACACATACAAACGAAAGTGAACACACTGTGACCAGAAAGTTTTTGACATCTATATGATGTCAGTCGCGCCAAATCAGACCGTCCGGAGGAGAGACTTAGAGCTCCACCGGCGGGGTGTGCCCCGAGGCGATGCGCCAGGCCGCCGGAACGACAAATATCCCTTTTTACAATTCAAGGGCTTCGCAAGAGGTGTGCCCATAAACACCGAAACAGCCGCCGTGAATCCGCGGGCTGGGGTCGCATAGACCACCAGGAGGTGTTTGTTCTTTGTTGAAATGGCATGGGCCGGGGGCGCGCAAGCGCTCCCGGCCCTCTACTTTCCGCGGCTGTGATTTAACAGCAGAATGTCTCTTTGCCAGGGAGAATGTCCGGGTGCGATTCCCGGCAGCCGCACCAACCCGTTCGAGGACGGGAGCCGGGCCCGCATTCCTCTGCCTCAAATTCCTTTGCCAAGCTCGGGAGCAGCGCTCCAACCGCATTGACAGAGGAATTAAGGGCAGGGGAACAGTTGCTTAAGGCCCGGCACACTGAGGGCTTCAATTCACTGATCCCCCCAGTCCTCTTGTTTCCTTCGCAGGCCGCGCGCCAGCTCGCGCCACCGGGTCTCCAAAACCCAGTCCGCTTGGGGCGGCACCAAGGCGGCCTGCCATTGTCCGGGGTCGTGGCAGACAAGCAATGCACCTGCTTTGCAAGCAGGCCGATGTGGGAGCGTTACCCACCGATTCCACCATTTCACTGCGGGGAGAATGAGATTCAGGCGAGCCCCATAAGCTCTGTCTCCGTGGGTGCAACTCCAACCCCCGCAACCATTTCGGGTAGTGATCCGGCTGCCGCCCTGTAAATGCGGTGTCATCAAACAGGCCGGAAGCGACGACTGGAGCGTTACCAGCACTTCCCACCATTTCCGGACTCGTAGCTCGATCAGCGGAGCAGCCCGTTGGCTGCGGGGTCCTGGCGGACGGCCACCAGGGTGCGAATCCCTCCGGGTCCGCCATTTTCCGAATCTTCAGGTGGGACTGTTCCCAGGGTTTCATGTCCCGCCTCCCCCAGTCCCGGCTCCGTCGCCCGACGGAGCCGGGGCCTTCTCAGCGCGTAGTGTAGGAGCAACATGCCCGGCTTGGGCCCGGGTGACCGCAGGTGCAAGTCCTGCCGCGCTGACCAATTTTAGTTGAGAGTTGAAAGTTGAAAGTTGAGAGGTCCGGAATCGATCAGCGACGGCGTACGCCTCTCAACTCTCAACTTTCAACCCTCAACGATCCCTTGCCAGGTGGTGTCAAAGTAGCACAGCGGTTTGTTACGCCGCACGGTGTTGGTGCGAGTCCAACCCTGGCAGCCAGTTTGAATTGCGATTTACGATTCACGATTGACGAGCCGTTTTGCGGGCGGCCGTCGCGGGGCTTCGTAAATCGTAATTCGTAAATCCCAAATTTTCCCGGGCCACTTTTCATGGCCCGGTCCGCAACCACAACGAAAGGTGATCCCATGAAACCTGCCCTCCGCTATCAAAGCCAGTTGCTCCCACGCCGGAGCTACAAACCTAAACGCGTCCTCCGCATCCCGCCGGTGGCGAAGTTGAACTTCGTCTTCCACCCGGTGCGCTTCGGAGTGAAGCCCCAGATCAAAACCCTGGAATGCGCCACTGTCTGAGGTCAGTCCGTTGTAACCAGCGCGCGACCGCCACGTGGCTCTTTCCCTAATTTCCGGCAGTGGCGTCGCCAGTCGTGCGACGCCACTGCGCGGACGAAGCTTGAGAGACCTTCCATGAAAACATCCCTGTGGTCGTCCGTGCTCGGCGCCGACGAACGAACGCGTCGGCTCAGACGGCACGCTGCTCCGACGCAACTGCCCATCTATCAAGCGGAACGGCTCGCCTACACCGACGCTGCCAACCTGTTGGCCGCCAACCCGGGAGCAGCGACGAAGGCACGACCGTCGCGATTTGAAGTCCATTACCGCTGGCTGCGCCTCCGTTTGCGCACCAGTCCGTCAGCCCTTCTGTAGCTCAAAAGCAGAGCGCCCGGCCGATAACCGGAAGACCGCGGAGCATTACCGCGCAGAAGGACCAACCTTCGTCCGCCCGACCGCCTGTGAGTCCGGCGCGACCATCCCCGAGTAGCTGAGACAGATTAGCGCCTCCCTGAAGAGGAGGAGACGTTGGCGCGCTACCAACCTCGGGGACCAGATTAATGCGGAATGGCGAATGCGGAATGCGGAATGAAGGCGGCGTGCGTCGCGGCCCATTCCGCATTCCGAATTCCGCACTCCGCATTTCCTCCTTGCTCTCAAGGTGTAACCAGAACTGCACGCCGCCCTGCGAAGGCGGAGGCTCGTGGTGCAAATCCACGTGAGAGCACCAATTTGATTTGCGATTTACGACTTGTGATTTACGAGGCCTTACCACCACGTAAATCGTCCTTCGTAATTCGTAAATTACCTTTTCCACTGGTGGTCATGATGTAAGAGCAGCATCACGCCCTGTGAAGGCGTTTGTGCCGGTGCAAGTCCGGCTGGTCACCCCAATTTCCGACGGGCCGTTGAGTCTGGGTTACCGAAAGCGGGCAACCGCGAGCGGGTGCAAAACCCGCACCCTCGGGCAACCGTGGGAAAACCCAGCTTGCCTCTTGTCCGTCGCTCCTTTTCTTCAGTGTCAGGGAGGAATGCGATATCAGGTAGAAAACAGACCCCATTGACTGGGTGGTGCCAAAGTGGCACCGTCTGATCATGGAACACGTTTTGGACGAGCCTCGCAAGCGGATCACGGCGCGCGTTACCGATGATGTGCGCACGACCCTGGAGCAGGCGGCGGAGCTGCTGGGCTCCACCGTGAACCAGTTCGTCGTGCAGACGGCCTATCAGGAAGCGCAACGCGTGATCGAACGCGAATCGGTCATCCGCCTTTCGCAACGGGATGCGCACAAGATCTTTTCCCTGCTGGACCACCCGCCCAAACCAAACGCGCGTCTGAAAGCGGCGGTCAAGGCGTTCAAAAGCTCGGTCCGTGCGTAAGCTTGAACTTTTGACGAAGGCCCATGAGCGGGCCGGCTTTGACTGCGGCAGCGAGCCGTTGAACGTGTTTCTCCGGCAGACCGCGCGACAGCACGCTGAACGAGGTATTTCACGGACGTTTGTGCTGGTCGAGGAGAACGCAGTTGAGCCGAAGCCAATCCTGGGATTTTTCTCCCTGAACCTCTGCCAGATCAAGCCAGCGGCCCTTACCCCGGAATTTGCCAGGCGGCTGCCGCGGGATGTGTCGGGAATCCGGCTGGGGCGGCTGGCAGTGGCAAAGGAATTCCAGCGCCAAGGCATCGGCAAGCTGCTCCTTGTCGGGGCAATGGTGAAGTTCTTGGAAATCTTTCAACTGGCCGGAGGGATCGGCTTGTTCGTGGACGCCAAAGATCAGGCCGCCCGGCGCTACTACGAACAGTTTGGGTTTGTTGCGCTGCCCTCGAACGAACTGGAACTGTTTCTGCCCGTCAGGAGCATACAGGACGCGTTGGCTGGCTTGAAGCAACGTCAGCCAGACTGAGTCATCACGCCGCTGGGATTGCGAAATGCTTTCCCAGTTCGTTGCTCCAGTTGCATCACTTTCGACGGGTCGCAGAATTGGGTTATCCTTATCACGGACGTGGTCGCCGGTTCGAATCCGGCCTCCGGCTCCAGATGCCGGGGTAGCTCAGTGGTAGAGCGCGTAAACCCCAGTTCAACTTTTATCCGTCGTTCTTTCAGGGGCCGCCAGTTAACGGAGCGCCGGTCTCCGACCCGGCGCGTTGATGCATAAGCAGGACACGCCGGGTCAGAGGCCGTCGCTGATTTGAATGGATCAAGCATCGAGTTCGACGCTAGAGCAGGCGCGGATAGCGCGGGGCATCACCCCTCAAAATGAAGCGAGCGATTGGCCGCAGTCCGTCCGCATTGAAGAGGTAGATCCCATCGGATTCCTCCTGACCGGGGTCTTGACCTTTCTGGGTGGTCACTCTGATTGCCAGACACTGTTGTTGAACAAGGACCGCCTTCACCTCTGTCATCAAGTATTCCTCGGGGTCCTTAGCCAGGCGATTTCCCAAGTCATCCAGCAGGTTCTCAACTTTCTTTCTACCGAATGCCAGGCTTCTACCTTCGATCGAAAGCTTTCCATCGAGGAAAGTTTTCAAAGGCACGGCGGGTGAGTTTCTGGTCAGTCGGACCACCTCGGCGGCGGTGGGGTAGGGGCCGTGATAGGTTTGCGGAGGCGGCCCCCAAAGTGTACACATCAACTGGAGCGCTGAGTTATAGGGCAAATGGACTATCCGCTCGGTACCCGTGATCACGCATCCCCCCGTCTCACGGTAGCAGCGCGTCTCTGGGTCAAGATTGGAAAAGTTCCGTCCCGGCAAGCCCATGGTCAGAAAAACTGGACGCGCGGAAAACCAACTGAAGATTCCAAAACCACCGAAGAGGCACACGACGGTAATTGGAACGATCATCCCAATCAGCACGCGTCGCCGCAGCCAGGCGAGGATGATTCCACTGATGGCTCCGACCAAAAGGCAAAAAAGACCAAACAGGTCAAAACCGGCGATCACAAAACCAATTGCCAGAATCCAGACCGAGCAGAGCAGGATGGCCAAGATCCGCCAATTGCTCCGGTATGGGGCTTTGTTTTCGGGGAGGCTCACGGGGGATAGCTTAATGCTGAATCGTTTTTTTTCAACACCAGAGACCTCTTCAGGATAGCTCACCGGAGCGCCGGTCCCCGAACCGGCATCTACCATTTTTCGCATCACCGCGCCGGGTCGGAGACCGGCGCTCCTTTTCGATGGGCCGCAGTCATGGATTATCGTTGGTCGCAGGTTCGACTCCTGTCCGCTCCACCAGACGGGGCGGTAGCTCAGTTGGATAGAGCAGCCTCCGCAAGGAGTAATTCCCTGACGTCCCTTGCCCATCGTTCCCTTTCGCCGCGCGTGCGGCGATGTCCCAACCGCAAACATTAACCATGGAGGCCGTATGGCAAATCACATCCCTGACGAAAACGCATCCACCTACGAAATCACCAGCAAACGCCGCCAAGGTTTCCCGTCCGAAACGCAGGTCAAACGCGGCCTGCGCATTGTCCACGGGGACAAGGAACTCCGCGAGAAGCTCGGGCGCAACGACCTCTGTCCGTGTGGCTCAGGCCGCAGCTTTTAGGAACTGCTGCCTGCGCTCCGGTCGCTACGATGGGGCCAAACGGAACTACTTTTTTCCGCGAGTAGCGGAGCACTGGTCTCTGAACCGGTGGGTTCCAATTATTAATCATCACCGCGCCGGGTCGGAGACCGGCGCTCCATTTCTGCGGGCCGAAGGACCTGGGTTATCTCTTGCACAGACCAATCCCACGTTCACCAACTTGTCCGCAGTTTCACATGCCCAATCGCACCGGAAGTTGGCGGTGCAGCAAAAACGGCGGTTATCAACTGCCACAAAATGAAAGGAGGCCACCATGGCCATCAACTACGCAAAACTCTTCAACCGTCACACCACCCCGCAGTCCCAGCCGATCCCTGGCTCGAAGCAGGTCGCCAACTCGGCGGGCGGCTTCGTCTGGCAGGTCGATGACTGGACGCGGCTCGACCGCTTCCTGATCCTCGGGGCCGAGGGCGGCACGTACCACATCGGCGAGGTTGAACTCGTGAAGCAGAACCACGACGCGCTCCTCCGCTGCATCCAGGCGGACGGCGTGCGCGCCGTGAACCGCATCGTCGAGATCAGCGCGGCCGGTCGCGCGCCGAAGAACGACCCGGCCATCTTCGCCCTCGCGCTGGTGACCGCGCACGGTAATGCCGACGCCAAGGCGCTGGCTTTCCAGAGCCTTGGTCAGGTCTGCCGCACCGGTACGCACCTGTTCCACTTCGCCGAGTATGTGAACGCCCTGCGCGGCTGGGGTCGGGGTCTGCGCAACGCCGTGGGCCGCTGGTATGTCAGCCGGGAGGCGGACGACCTGGCCCATCAGGCGGTGAAGTACCAGCAGCGCGATGGCTGGTCGCACGGCGACCTGCTCCGGCTCGCCCACCCGAAGGCTCCGGGCCGGGAGCATGAAGCGGTTTTCCGCTGGATGCTCAACGGCGCGGATTCGCTCGGCGAACGCGAGGTGAAGCGCAAGGTGCGCGGCGAGGAGCGCGTGGCGAAGTACGCTGCGGTCGGTGAGTTGCCGGCGGTCATCACCGCGTTCGAGCAGGCCAAGCGGGCGACCAGCAAGGGCGCCATTGTCCAGCTGATCGCCGAGCATGACCTGCCGCGCGAGGCGATCCCGACGCAGTGGCTCAACGAAGTCGCCGTGTGGGATGCGTTGCTCCAGCGCATGCCGTTGACGGCGATGATCCGCAACCTCGGCAAGATGACGGCCATCGGGCTCCTCTCGCCGTTCAGCGAGGCGAAGCAGTTGGTGCTCCGCAAGCTGAAGGATGAGGCGACGCTCCGGCGCTCCCGCATCCACCCGCTCGCCGTGCTCGTGGCGCAGAAGATCTACGCCCAGGGTCATGGTGAGAAGGGCGCGCTCAAGTGGTCGCCGGTGCCGGCGGTCGTCGATGCGCTGGACGAGGCGTTCTACGCCACGTTCCGCAACGTGGAACCGTGCGGCCAGCCGGTGCTGCTCGCGCTCGACGTGAGCGGTTCGATGGCTGGTTCGATGATCGCGGGCTCCTGCCTCTCGGCCCGGGAGGCGAGTGCGGCGATGGCGCTCGTCACGGCGGCGACGGAGCCGGCGCACGAGGTCATTGCGTTCAGCGCGGGTACGCACGGTTACGGTGGCATGCATGGCGGGGGCGAGCCGGGCATCACCCGCGTGGCCATCTCGCCCCGCATGCGCCTGGCCGACGTCATCCGGCGCATCGAAGCCATCCCGATGGGGGGCACGGACTGCGCGCTGCCGATGGTGTGGGCGGCGCGCAACCGGTTGCCGGTGTCCGGGTTCATCACCTACACGGACTGCGAGACGTGGGCGGGCAACGTCCACCCGGCGCAGGCCTTGCGCCAGTATCGCAGCGAATTCGTCGGGGACGCGAAGGCGGTCGTGGTCGGGTTGACCTCGAACGGCTTCACGCTCGCCGATCCGAACGACCGCGGCATGTTGGACGTGGTGGGCTTCGACACCTCGGTGCCGGCCGTCATCGCGGACTTCATGCGCCGCTGAACAACTAAATGGGGAACACAACACGCGGGCGGAGGCGCATCCGTCTCCGCCCGCGTCCTTTTCAAGCCAACACGCGGTGGCGACGTTCAGCCCGGGCCCGGCGAATGAGAGCGGGCAGGCGATCACGAACGTGACCATTGCGAGTGTGACCAACAGCGCGTTGTTCAGCAGCCAACCGGCGATCAGCACCAGTGGCATCCTGACCTTCAAGCCGGCGGCGAACGCGAACGGTACGTCCCTCGTGACCTTCACGATCCAGGACAACGGCGGCACGGTGAACAGCGGCGTGGACACGTCCGCCTCGGCTGCGTTCCTGATCACGGTGACGCCGGTGAACGACGCGCCGACGATTACGTTCAGCACGAACAACGTGGTGGTGCTGGAAGACAGCGGCAGCTACAGCGGTGCGCTGGCGACCTTCACGACCGGTCCGGCCAATGAGTCCAGCCAGAGCATCACGAACGTGACGGTGAGCAGCGGCAACCCCGGCCTCTTCAGCGTGGCCCCGAGCGTGAGCCCGGCAGGCGTGCTGACCTTCACCCCGGCCGCGAATGCCAACGGCAGCGCCACGGTGACGGTCATCGCGCAGGACGACGGCGGCACGGCCAACGGCGGCGTGGACAAGGCGACGAACACGTTCACCATCTCGGTGATGGCGGTGAATCATGCGCCGAGTTTTGCACTGCCGGCGGGCCTGTCCAGTACGGGAGCGACGCTCTGGGCTTGGGGTTACAACGCTTTCGGGCAGTTGGGCAACGGCACGACAGCGGACCAGTTGAGTCCGGTGCAGATCGGCACGGATGTTCACTGGCAGGCGGCGGCGGCGGGCAGCAACCACACCGTTGCAGTCAAGAGCGACGGGACACTTTGGGCCTGGGGCGGCAACGCCAACGGACAGTTGGGCGACGGCACGACGACGGCCCATTCCAGCCCCGTGCAGATCGGCACGGACACCAACTGGCAGGCGGTGGCTGCCGGGGCCAGTTACACGGTGGCCGTGAAGAGCGACGGGACGCTTTGGGCTTGGGGCGTCAATACCTTCGGCCAGTTGGGCGATGGCACCACCACCGAGCGCCATAGCCCGGTGCAAATTGGCTCGGCGACCACCTGGCAGAAAGTGACGGCGGGTTATGCCCATACGCTGGGGATCAGGACGGATGGCACGCTCTGGGCCTGGGGTAACAATCCTGACGGCCAGTTGGGTGACGGGACAACCACCGACCGGCACAGTCCGGTCCGGGTTGGCACGGGCACCACATGGCAGTCCGTCTCGGCGGGGCAGAGCCACACGGTTGCTACCAAAAGTGACGGAACACTCTGGACTTGGGGTGATGATTACTATGGTCAGTTGGGTGATGCCTCCACCTCCTATGATTATCGAGTAACGCTAAATATTTTGGGCTTTGTTTGGAAGGATGAGGCTTACATCAGCGAGGCAAAGCGATCCAACCCCACACAGATTGTCTTGTCTCAAAGTTATGGGGACTCCGCCGCGATCAACAATTGGTCGAATTCTGGTTGGTCTGCAATTGCTGCGGGCAGGAACCACACGGCCGCATTCCAAAGCTCTGGCGCAGGTTGGATTTGGGGCGATCAGGCCGAAGGGCAGGCGGGTGCTCCTGAAGGAGCATCGAGCTTGATCAGCCGCTTGACGCTAAATAATCCCCATCCCCTCTCGACTTTGAGCATCGCGGACATGGTCTTTTTTACCAACCAGCCGGCTCCCCTATTCCAAGATGGAGCTGGAGATTTTAGTTATGTGGGTGCCAGCGCGGTTTCTTCCTTCGCGTTGAAAACTGATGGCACCCTCTGGACCATGGGCGGCGACGATCACGGACAGTTAGGTGATGGCACCACGGTCAATAACACGAGTGGGGTTCCGCGTCAGTTGGGTGTCTCCACCAACTGGCTGTCATTGTGGCTGGGATCAATGGCGCAACACACGCTTGCCTTGCAGCGGGCGAATTACTCGCAGCCGTTCAGCTTGGCGGTCATGGAAGACAGCGGCGCGTTTGTTTCCAACAACTTTGTGACTGCCATCTCCGCCGGTTCGGCCAATGAATCCGGCCAGGCGGTGACCTTCATTGTCACGAACGACAACAACTCGCTGTTCAGCGTGCAGCCGGCCATTGACAACAATGGGACGCTGACCTTCACGCCCGCACCCAACGCCGTGGGCACCGTCACCATCACGGTCATCGCCCAGGACGACGGCGGTACGGCCTTCGGTGGCACGAACGTCAGCGCACCCCAGTCCTTTCCGCTTACCATCACACCGGTGAACGACGCGCCGACGATTACGTTCAGCACGAACAATGTGGTGGTGCTGGAAGACAGCGGGAGCTTCACCGGCGCGCTGGCGACCTTCACCGTTGGAGCGGCCAATGAGTCCAGCCAGAGCATCACGAACGTGACGGTGAGCAACAACAACCCCGGCCTCTTCAGCGTGGCTCCGGCCATTGACACCAATGGCGTGCTCACCTTCGCCCTGGTGGCGAATGCGAACGGCACCGCAACGGTCACGGTCACGGCCCAGGACGATGGCGGCACCGCCAACGGCGGGGTGGACACCAGTGCGCCGCAGACCTTCACCATCACGGTGACGGCCGTGAACGATGCGCCGAGCTTCACGCTGCTGTCCGCCACAGTCACGGTGCTGGAAGATGCGGGCGCGCAGAGCGTCGCCAATTTCACGACGAACATTGTCGCCGGTCCGGCTGACGAGGCCGCCCAGCTCGTGGCCTTCACCCTCACGAATGACAACAACGCGCTCTTCAGCAGCCAGCCGGTCATCGGCGCGAACGGCACGCTGACCTTCACCCCGGCGGCCAATGCGTACGGCTCGGCCACGGTGACGGTCGTCGCGCAAGACAATGGCGGCACGGCCAACGGCGGCGTGGATACGAGCGCGGC
Organism: Pseudomonadota bacterium; assembly: GCA_009924135.1. Taxonomy (GTDB): domain Bacteria; phylum Verrucomicrobiota; class Verrucomicrobiia; order Limisphaerales; family SXTU01; genus SXTU01. The sequence continues at coordinate 17,455 of RFSE01000027.1, forward strand.
GCAGACCTTCACCATCACGGTCAACAGCGTGAACGACGCGCCCACGGTCACGCTCGCGGCGAGCAACATCGCGCTGCTGGAAGACAGCGGGCCTTCACCGGCGGGGTGGGCTTCGCCAGCTTCTCGCCCGGTCCGGCCAACGAGGCCGCGCAGACCCTGCTCGGCTACACGGTGGCGAACAACAACAACGCCCTGTTCAGCACCCAGCCTGCGATCAACACCGCTGGCACGCTCACCTTCACCCTGGCGGCGGGCGTGAGTGGCAATGCGACGGTCACCGTCGTGGCGCAGGACTCGGGCGGCACGGCCAACGGCGGCGTGGACAAGACGACGAACACGTTCACCATCACAGTGGCATTGGTGAATCACGCGCCAAGCTTCGTGCTGCCCGGTTCCGGCGGGGGCGGGGCCAACGGTTACACCTTGAGTGCTTGGGGCAGAAATAGCGGCGGTCAACTCGGAGACCCCAGCGTAGCAGGTCCGCAGCTTACTCCTTTGCAAATCGGAGCCTCCGGTGAGTGGCGGCAGGTGAAAGCCGGGTGGAGCCACACCTTGGGAATCAAGCAGGATGGGACGCTCTGGGCTTGGGGTGTTAACTCCTCACTGCAACTGGGCACCGGTTCGACTGCTGTTTTCGAGCCCACCCCCACACAGGTTGGGACTGCGAATGACTGGGTGTTCGTCGCCCCTGGTCAAAGCACTTCTTACGCAATCAAGTCGGACGGGACACTTTGGGGCTGGGGAAATAACAGCGATTCAGCTCCACTGGGAGCCGGCACAACGGATAATCCCCAGGCCACTCCAGTCCAAATCGGCGCGGACACGGACTGGGTGGCAGTTGCCGCTCTAAACGGAGGTCTCGGCCTGAAGCGCAATGGCACTCTCTGGGGCTGGGGTGCTAATTCTGTTGGACAATTGGGCTTGGGCAACCTAGACCCTCAAGCCACTCCTGTGCAGATCGGCACGGACACCGATTGGGCTTCCATGGTGACGGATATAACCGCTTCCATTGCGATCAAGACGACTGGGACGCTGTGGTCTTGGGGTAGCTCGTCTTTCGGCCAGTTGGGTTTGGGTGCTGCAACGACCCAAACGCTCGTTCCGATGCAGGTCGGCACCGATACGAACTGGCGGTCCGTAGCGATGGGGCGGAGGCATGCGGTGGCCACCAAAACAGATGGGACGCTTTGGGGATGGGGTTACAACGTCAACGGTCAATTGGGGAACGGGACTACGGCAGGGGATGGAAGCGGCACAACAGGGGGGCAATACACCCCGCTCCAGAGCGGGACCGATACGAACTGGCGCACGGTTGCGGCGGCGAAGCTTGGTGATAGTTCAATGGCCATCAAATCGGATGGCACGCTCTGGGGATGGGGGCAAAACGCCAGTGGCATGCTTGGGATTGGAAATGCCTCACAGCAGCTCAGCCCGGTGCAGGTCGGCACGGCGACGGACTTCGTGTCCATTTCTTGCGGCAATGTTTTTTCAATCGCGCTCAACGGCAGTGTCGGCACTGGGCTGTATAGCCTCACGGTTGCAGAAGACTCCGGGGCGCAGTCGGTGGCCAACTTCGCCACGAGCATCTCGCCTGGCCCGGCGAATGAAGCTGCGCAGGTTGTGAGTTTCACCGTCACGAACAACAACAATGCGCTGTTTACCAGCCAGCCGGCGATCAGCGCGGCGGGCACCCTGACCTTCACCCTGGCCGCCAATGCCAACGGCGTCGCCACCGTCACGGTCATCGCGCAGGACGACGGCGGCACGGCCAACGGCGGCGTGGACACCAGCGCGCCGCAGACCTTCACCATCACGGTCACGCCGGTGAATGACTCGCCGGGCATCACGTTTGCGACGAACAATCTGGTCGTGCTGGAGGACAGCGGCGCGGCCACGGTCAGCAGCTTTGCCACCTTCAGCCCCGGAGCGGGCAACGAATCCGGCCAGAGCATCACGAACGTGACGACCAGCAACAGCAACCCCGGCCTCTTCAGCGTGGCCCCGAGCGTGAACACCGCCGGGGTGCTCACCTTCAAGCCGGCGGCGAACGCCAATGGCTCCGCCACCGTGACAGTCATCGCCCAGGACGACGGCGGCACGGCCAACGGCGGCGTGGACAAGGCGACCAACACCTTCACCCTCACGGTCACGGCGGTGAATGACGCGCCCACCATCACCTTCGCGAACGCCACCGTCAGCGTGCCGCAGGACAGCGGCGCGGCGAGCGTCAGCAGCTTCGCCACTTTCAGCACCGGACCGGCCAACGAGTCCGGCCAGACCATCACGAACGTCACCGTGACCAGCGACAATCCCTCGCTCTTCAGCGCCGGGCCCGCGTTCACCGGCGGCACGCTCACCTTCACCCCGGCGGCGGGGGCGGCTGGTTCCGCCACGGTCACCGTGGTGGCTCAGGATGATGGCGGCACGGCCAACGGCGGCGTGGACCTGACGACGAACACCTTCACCATCACGATCACCATCGTGAACCACGCGCCGACCTTCACGTTGCGCCCGGTCAACACGCAGAGCCTCGTGAGCAACGGCAGCTTCGAGACCGGCAGCTTCACCGGGTGGGTGACGAGCGACACGGCGAACACCTCGCCCTCGCTGGCGGTGCGGGCGGACGGGTCCAACCTCGGCTTCTTCAACGTTTCCTCCTCGGACGGCACCTATTCCGCCTCGCATGGTTTCAGCGGAGCGCAGGCGGGCAGCATCAGCATCGCGCAGGACGTGGTCATCCCGCCCAACGGCGTGGCGACGCTCTCGTTCACCTACCGCGCGGCGTGGCAGAACTTCGGCGCGGCGGGCAACCGCGTGTTCCGCGTCGCCGTGCAGCCCAGTGGCGGCGGGGCGGACCTGTACTCGCAGACGCTCGTGACCGCGACGCCGAACACCATCGGCTTCGCGACCACCAACACGCCGGTGACGATGGATCTCTCGGCCTACTCCGGGCGATCCGTGCGCCTGGTGTTCGTGACGGACATCGCGGCGGGCGACGTGGGCAACGGGTCGTTCCAGTTGGACAACGTGGTGCTCTCGGCCACCACGCCGGACTTCGTCGTGTACGAAAATTCGAGCGCGAACAGCACGGTGAACTTCGCGACCAACATCGTGGCCGGCCCGGCGACGGAAGCCAGCCAGACGGTCACGTTTACGGTGAACAACAACAACAACGGCCTCTTCAGCAGCCAGCCGGCCATCGATGCCAGCGGCCTGCTCACCTTCACGACTGCGCACGACTCCAACGGCGTGGCGACGGTGACGGTCATCGCTCGCGACAACGGCGGCACAGCCAACGGCGGCGTGGACACGAGCGTGGCGAAGACTTTCACGGTGACGGTGCTGCCGGTGAACAGCTCGCCGCGCATCACGCCCACCAGCGTGACGGTGCTGGAGGACAGCGGCGCGTTCAGTGCCACGCGGGTGGTCTTCGCCGGTGGACCTTCGGATGAACTCAGCCAGAGCATCACAAACGTGGTGACTAGCAATGACAACAACACGCTCTTCAGCGCGCAGCCCGCCGTGAGCACGGCCGGCGTGCTGACCTTCACCCCGGCCTTGAACGCCAACGGCAGCGCGACGGTGACGGTCGTGGCGCAGGACAACGGCGGCACGGCCAACGGCGGCGTGAACCTCGCGACCAACACCTTCACCATCACGGTGACGCCGGTGAACGATGCGCCGAGCTTTGCGCTGCCGCAGGGACCCGTCGGGCCGGCCGGGGTCGTTTGGACCGCGCGCGACAGCACCCGCAACTGGTTGTATATGGCTTCCTCGGCAGATGGGACGAAACTGGCGGTAACGGTGGACCCAGGCCAGATTTACACGTCCAGCGATTCCGGGGTGACTTGGACCGGCCGGGATAGCGTGCGCAGTTGGGCTGAGGTGGCCATGTCGGCCGACGGCACCAAGCTGGCCGCGACCGTGACGGGCGGTCAAATTTATACCTCCACCGACTCGGGCGTGACGTGGACGGCCCGCGAGAACAACCGTAATTGGCGGCACATCACCTCATCGACCAACGGCACCAAGCTGGCGGCGGTAGTCAATGGCGGTCAGCTCTTCACCTCGGCAGACTCCGGGGTGACCTGGACGGCCCGGGACAGCAACCGTGGGTGGACCGGCATTGCCTCGTCCGATGACGGCACCAAGCTCGTAGCGACCGTGGAGAGCGGCAACATTTACCGCTCCACTGATTCAGGTGTTACTTGGACAGCTCTCACGGGTGCCGGGACAAAGAACTGGCGGCGCATCTGCTCCTCGGCTGATGGTACGAAGCTGGCGGTGGGAACGTATGGGGATTACCTCTACACCTCTTCGGATTCCGGGGCTACTTGGATAGCCAGAACGGCTCAAGGCAGCGGCACCTGGTATGATATCGCGTGCTCCAGCGATGGCACGAAACTGGTGACGGGTAACATCGGAGGAAAGATCTACATCTCGACTGACTCCGGGGTAACGTGGACACCACAGGACAGCAATCGCAGCTGGCTTGGCATGGCCAGTTCGGCCGACGGTTCGAAACTCGCAGCCGTCGTGCAGGGTGGCCAGCTTTACACTTCCGTGGGGGTTCCGGGTCCCGCCGTTGTCACCGTTTTGGAAGACAGCGGGGCCTACTCGGGCGGCGCGGGCTTCGTCACCAGCATCTCGCCTGGTCCGGCGGATGAGTCGGCCCAGACCGTGAGCTTCACGGTCACGAACAACCTGAACTCCCTGTTCAGCGTCCAGCCGGCCATTGATGCCAGCGGCACGCTGACCTTCACCCCGGCGGCCAACTCCAACGGCACCGCCACGGTGACGGTCATCGCGCGTGACAACGGCGGTACGGCCAACGGTGGCGTGGACACCAGCGCGGCCCAGACCTTCATCATCACGGTGACGGCGGTGAACGACGCGCCCACGGTGGCGCTCAGCTCGGCGAATGTGACCGTGCTGGAGGACAGCGGGGCCAACACCGTCAATGGCTTCGCCACGGTCACGAGCTTCGGGACCGGCGATACCGGCCAGGCGATCCTCGGCTACACGCTCACGGCGGACAAGCCGTCCCTCTTCAGCGTGCAGCCGGCCATCAACACCAGCGGCGTGCTGACCTTCACCCCGGCGGCCAACTCCAACGGCGTGGCGACCATCACGGTCGTGGCGCAGGACAACGGCGGCACGGCCAACGGCGGCGTGGACAAGACCACGAACACCTTCACCATCACCATCACGGCGGTGAATGACGCTCCGAGCTTCGCGCTCAATGGCGGCGTGCTCAACTCGGGCAGCGGCGGCGGCGGCGGCAGCGGCGATGGGCTCATCGTTGGCGGTGCGACCTATTATCCCGCTGGCGGTGCCACCGTGCTGGTGGCCCCGGACCTGACCTACTCGAACTCGGTGTCCTCCACGACCGCCGGCGCGGCGGTCTCGATCGACAACGGCCAGAGCGGCGACGTGCTGGGCTGGAGCAACTCGCTGGCCACGTCCTACGGCATCAGCGGCAGCTACAACAGTACCACCAAGGTGCTGAGCTTCACTGGCAGCGCCACCACGGCCCAGTATCAGGAGGTTCTGCGCTCGGTGAACTACAGCAACGCCTCCGGCACGCCGACGACCGACCGCTCGATCTCGTTCAACGTCGGTCTGAACACGCTCTACAATCCGCTCAACGGCCACTTCTACGAATACATCTCTTCGGGCCTGTCCTGGCAGGCGGCCTTTGCGGCCGCGACGAACCGGACCTTCCAAGGCATGCGCGGCTATCTGGCCACCGTGACCTCCCAGGCGGAGAATGACTTCATCCAGACCAAGCTCCAGGCGGATGCGTGGATCGGCGCTTCGGATGATTTCAACTACATCAACGCGGCGGTGGGTTCCACGCTCTATGCGAACCAGTCGGCCTCGGAAGGCAAGTGGTATTGGGTGAGCGGTCCGGAAGCCGGGACGCAGTTCATGACATCCAACGGCAGCCCCATCTCAGGGAAATACAGCAACTGGCGCGGTGGTGAGCCGAACAACGCGGGCAACGAAAACTACGCCGAGTTCTATGTCTCCGGCGGATGGAATGATCTGAACGGCAGCCAGGGCCTGCCCTACGTGGTCGAATACGGCGGCCAGGCTGGCGACGTGACGAGTTCGCTCGCGCTTTCCGGCTCCCGCATCCTCACCTACAACCCGGTGCTCCAGGTGGTGGAGGATTCCGGCGCGCACACCTACTCGCTGGCGCTGACCAACATCCTGGCGGGCCCGCCCGATGAGTCCGGCCAGACGGTGAACTTCATCGTGTCGAACACCAACAACACGCTCTTTACCAGCCAGCCGGTGATCGATGCCAGCGGCACGCTCAGCTTCACGCTGGCCGGCAGCGTTTACGGCACAACGACCGTCACGGTGCAGGCCCACGACAACGGCGGCACGGCCAACGGCGGCGTGGACACCAGCGCGGCCAAGACCTTCACCATCGTGGTGCTGAACGTGAACCACGCGCCCACGGTGGCCCTGGCTTCGAACAACGTGACCGTGCTGGAAGACAGTGGTCTCAAGACGGTCAGCGGCTTCGCCACGGTGGCGAGCTTCGGCACGAACGAGTCCACCCAGACGCTGCTCGGCCACGTGGTCACGGCGGCGAACAGCTCGCTCTTCAGCGTGCAGCCGGCGATCAACACCAGCGGCGTGCTGACCTTCACCCCGGCGGCGAATGCCAACGGCAGCACGACGGTGACGGTGGTGTCGCAGGACTCCGGCGGCACGGCCAACGGCGGCGTGGACAAGACCACGAACACCTTCACCATCGCGATCACCCCGGTGAACGACGCGCCGAGCTTTGCGCTGCCAGGGGGCCCGAATGTCCCTGTGGGCGCGGCGTGGACGGCGCGCGAGAGCAGCCGCAATTGGTATGCCGTCGCGTCGTCGGCGGACGGGACGAAGCTGGCGGCGGTGGTGTACGATGGTCAGATTTACACTTCGACGGATTCCGGGGTGACATGGACGGCGCGCGATAGCAGTCGCAGTTGGGCGGCCATCGCGTCGTCGGCGGACGGGACGAAACTGGTGGCCGCCGTGCGGTTCGGCCAGATCTACACCTCGGCGGACTCCGGGGTGACGTGGGTGGCGCAGGCGTCAGGCAACCGGTTTTGGTGGTCCATCGTGTCCTCGGCGGACGGGAAAAAACTGGCGGCGACGGAGCGGGGAGGTCCGATTTACACCTCGACCGACTTCGGGGTGACTTGGACGGCGCAGGCGTCTGGCAACCAGTATTGGGGAGCCCTCGCATCGTCGGCGGACGGGACGAAGCTGGTGGCAGGGGGGACGCCCAGCAATATTTACACCTCGACGGACTCCGGGGTTACGTGGCAAGTGCGGTCGGGGTCCCCCAGTCACGATTGGGTATCCATCGCTTCGTCGGCGGACGGGACAAAGCTGGCGGCGTGGGGGGACTCCCAGTTTTACACTTCGACGGACTCCGGGGTGACCTGGACCCTGCAGTCGGGTATCCCGACACAGAACAGCGTAAATTTACGTTCGGTCGCGTCGTCGGCGGACGGGACGAAGCTGGCGGCGACCAGCGGCCAAATTTTGACCTCGGCGGATTCTGGCGTGACGTGGACGGCGCAACCTTCGGGCAGTCTGGGTTGGATATCCATCGCGTCGTCGGCGGACGGAATGAAGCTGGTGGCGGCGGTGTATCCCGCAGGTCAGATTTACACCTCGGCCGGGTCTGCAGGTGTCACCTCCGTCACCGTGCTGGAGAACTCTGGCGCGTTTACCACGAACACCTTCGCCACCAACATCCTCGCCGGTCCGGCGGATGAGCAGGCGACGCAGACGGTGACCTTCACGGTCACGGCGGACAACACCGCGCTCTTCAGCACCCAGCCGGTGATCAGCACGGCGGGCACGCTGACCTTCACCCCGGCGACGGATGCCTTTGGCACGGCCACGGTGACGGTCATTGCCCAGGACGACGGCGGCACGGCCAACGGCGGCGTGGACACGAGCGCGGCGCAGACCTTTACCATCGCGGTGACGCCGGTGAACGACGCGCCGACGGTGGCGCTGGCCTCGGCAACGGTGACCGTGCTGGAAGACAGCGGGCTCAAGACGGTGAGCGGCTTCGCCTCGGTGACGAGCTTCGGTCCGGGCGAGTCCAGTCAGACGCTGCTCGGCCACACGGTCACGGCGGCGACGCCCTCGCTCTTCAGCGTGCAGCCGGCGATTAGCACCAGCGGCGTGCTGACCTTCACCCCGGCGGCGAACGCCAACGGCAGCACGACAGTGACGGTGGTCTCGCAGGACTCCGGCGGCACGGCCAACGGCGGCGTGGACAAGACCACGAACACCTTCACCATCACGATCACCCCGGTGAACGACGCGCCGAGCTTTGCGCTGCCCTCGGGCGGCGGGGTGGCCGGCACGGTGACCACTTTCGCTGGCACGGCGGGGGTGGTGGGCAGTGACGATGGGACCGGTCCGGCGGCGCAGTTCGGCAGTGTGTATGGAGTGGCGGTGGACGCGGCGGGCAACGTGTATGTTCCTGACTCGCAATACCACACGCTGCGCAAGATCACTCCGGCCGGGGTGGTGACGACCTTGGCGGGTTCACCCGGTTTGCCGGGCACCAGTGATGGCACCGGGAGCGCGGCAAGGTTTTACGCTCCCACTGGCGCGGCGGTGGACAGCGCGGGGAACATCTACATCACTGACCAATTCTACTCCATCATCCGGAAAGTCACCCCGGCTGGGGTGGTGACCACCTTGGCGGGATCAGCCACCTACGGCAGTGCGGACGGCACCGGTGCGGCCGCCAGTTTCTACGGGCCGCACGGGATTGCGGTGGATCCCGCCGGAAATAACATCTACGTGGCGGACACGGTCAATCGCACCATTCGCAAGGTGACGGCTGCCGGCGTGGTGACGACCCTGGCTGGCCAGGCTGGGAACCAAGGGACCAGCGATGGCGTGGGGGCCGCCGCGCAATTTGACGCGCCCACCCTTCTGGCTTTGGACAGTCATGGTGACCTCTACGTATCTGACCGGGGTGTGCTCCGCAAGGTCTCCACCAGCGATGGAACGGTGACGACGATCGCTCCCGCTCCCGCCCTGGCCGGTTTGGCCTTGGGCGTGGCGGTGGACAGCTCGGACAACGTGTTCGTCATCATCGAAAACAGGCATGTCATCCAGAAGGTGTCCCCGGCGGGAGTCGTTACCACGATCGCAGGCGTGGTGCTCAGCAGCGGCAGCGCCGATGGCGTGGGCAGTGCCGCACGCTTCAATTATCCGTATGATCTGGCGTTGGACAATGCGGGCAACCTCTTCGTCGCCGACACTGCCAACAACACCATCCGCAAGGTGGTGACTGGCTCCGGCTCCGGCTCCGCCACGGTGGCCGTGCTGGAGGATTCCGGGGCTTACGTCGGTGGTGCCAACTTCGTCACGAGCATCTCGCCCGGCCCGGCGAATGAAGCCTCGCAGGTCGTGAGTTTCACAGTGACGAGCGACAACACCGCGCTGTTCAGCAGCCAGCCGGCGATCAGCGCGGCGGGCACGCTGACCTTCACCCCGGCGACCAATGCCAGTGGCACCGCCACGGTGACGGTCATCGCTCAGGACGATGGCGGCACCGCCAACGGCGGCGTGGACACCAGCGCGGCGCAGACCTTCACCATCACGGTGACGGCGGTGAACGACGCGCCGACGATCACGTTCAGCACGAACCTCGTGACGGTGCTGGAAGACAGCGGGGCCTACAGCGGCGCGCTGGCGACCTTCACGACCGGGCCGGCCAACGAGTCCAGCCAGAGCATCACGAACCTCGTGGTGAGCAACGACAACACCGCGCTCTTCAGCGGCCAGCCGGCGGTCAGCGCGGGCGGCGTGCTCACCTTCACCCCGGCGACGAACGCCAACGGCAGCGCGACGGTGACGGTCATCGCCCAGGACAACGGCGGCACGGCCAACGGCGGCGTGGACAAGGCGACGAACACCTTCACCATCACGGTGACGGCGGTGAACGACGCGCCGAGCTTTGCGCTGCCAGCCGGGGCCGCAGCCGGTCGCGCCTTGAAGACGTGGGGCAACAATGGGAACGGCCAACTGGGCGATGGGACCTACGCTACCAGGATCACTCCGGTGACTGTCGGAACGGCTACCAACTGGCAGTCAATTTCGGCCGGCGCACAGCACACCTTGGCGGTGAAGGGCGATGGTACGCTGTGGGCGTGGGGACTCGACGGCGATGGCGAACTGGGTGATGGGACCACGGATTCCAAGCCCAATCCCGTGCAGGTTGGGACAGCGGCGGACTGGCAGTCCGTGTCAGCAGGTTCCTACCACTCGGTGGCGGTGAAGAGCAACGGAACGCTCTGGGCCTGGGGTTACAACAACCTCGGACAACTCGGTGATGGTACGACGGTGGAAAAGACCAGCCCCGTACAAATCGGCTCGGCGACTGACTGGCAGTCGGTCGCCGGCGGTGATTATTTCACCGTGGCGGTGAAAACTGACGGGACACTTTGGGCCTGGGGTGCCAACGGGCGTGGCCAGCTGGGTGATGGGACCACGGATTCCCAGAGCAGTCCGGTGCAGATCGGAACCGATGCCAACTGGCAGTTGGTCGCGGCGAGTTACTCGCGGACGATGGCCGTGAAGCGCGATGGAACGCTCTGGGGTTGGGGTGTCAATGGCCACGGCCAATTGGGTGATGGCACCACGGCGGACAAGCTCAGCCCGGTTCAAATCGGGACGGCGGCCAACTGGCAGACGGTGGCGGCTGGCGCTTATCACACGTTGGCCGTGAAGCAGGATGGGACACTCTGGGCGTGGGGTCAGAATGATTATGGCCAACTGGGTGATGGCTCCAATGACGACAAGACCAGTCCGGTGCAAATCGGGACGGCTACGGACTGGCAGACTGTGGCCGGTGGGTATCTGCACTCGCTGGGGGTGAAGCGCAACGGGACGTTGTGGGCGTGGGGCGCCAACGGCAGCGGCCGTTTGGGTGATGGCAGCTTGGCCGACCAGAACAGCCCAATACAGGTTGGGACAGCGACCGACTGGCTGCTGGTGGCCGCAGGAGCTTATCACTCAGCGGCGATCACGGGCGGTGGGGCCGGTTCCTACGCTCTGACCGTACAGGAAAATTCTGGTGCCTACACTGGCGGCGCGAACTTCGCCACCAGCATCTCGGCTGGCCCGGCGAATGAGTCTTCGCAGACCGTGAATTTCCTCGTTTCGAACGACAACAACGCACTGTTCAGCAGCCAGCCGGCGATTGCCGCGAACGGTACGCTGACCTTCACGCCCGCCGGCAGCGGTTACGGCTCGGCCACGGTGACGGTGATCGCGCAGGATGATGGCGGCACGGCCAATGGCGGGGTGGACACGAGCGCGGCGCAGACCTTCACCATCACGGTGAGCCCGCTCGCCACGCGCGTCTTCCTCTCGGGCGCGACCCCGGCGGGCCGGCAGGGTGAAACCCTGGTGGTGCCCATCCTGCTCAAGGCCGCCGGCACCGAGAATGCCGTGGGCTTCACGCTGAACTTCGACGCGAGCAAGCTCACCTACGCGGGTGCCGCGCTCGGTGCGGATGCGACCGGAGCCTCGCTCCTGGAGAACACCGGTCCTGCCGCCAATGGCCGCGTTGGGTTCGTGCTCACGCGTGGCACGGGCGGCGGCGCCTTCACGGCCGGCACGAACGAGTTGTTGCTGGTTTCTTTCACGGTCAGCCCGACGGCCACCGTGGGCACGACCCCGGTCACCTTCACCGATGCGACCGCGCGGCGCGAAGTGACGGATGCGTCGGCCACGGTGATCGCCACCGCTTTCGTGGATGGCAGTGTGACCATCGCGAGCGCGGTGGCCGGCACGGCGAGCAATTACGAGGGTGACGTGGCCCCGCGGCCTTACGGCACCGGCAACGGCAGCGTGACCGTGGCGGACGCGGTCCTGATCGGCCGCTTCGCGGCGGGTCTGGATACGGCGAACAGCGCCAACGGCGAGTTCCAACGCGCGGACTGCGCGCCGCTGGGGACCAAGGGAGATGGCCGGATCACGGTCGCCGACTGGGTGCAGTCCCTGCGCTTCGCGGCCGGGCTGGATACGCCGGGCACGGTCGGTGGTCCGACGGTGCAGGCGACCGGGCTGGGCACGCACAGCGCGAAGGTGGCGGCGGGTGGTCGTGTGGTGCGGGTGGTGAGCAGCAGCCTCATCGCCGGCCAGGCGAACACCGTGACCGTGCAGATCGACGCGCAGGGCAACGAGTCCGGCGTGAGCTTGAGCCTGAGCTTCGACCCAACCACGCTGACCTTCGTCAGCGCGACGACCGCCAGCGGCGCCACGGGCGGCTCGCTGATGGTCAACAGCGTGAAGGCGGCGGCGGGCAAGGTGGGCTTGGTGCTGGTGATGCCGGCGGGCCAGAGCCTCGCGGCGGGCACCAAGGATCTGGTGACGTTGACCTTCAACGTGACGGGCACCGGCAGCACGGCGATCAGCGTATCCGGTGATTCGCCGGTGGCGCGGGAAGTGGCCGACGTGACGGCGAACGTGCTGGGCGCGAGCTTCGTGGACGGGACGTTCAACATCCTCCTGCCGGCCGGGCTCAAGGCCGCCGGGATCGAGCGTGCGGTGGACGGCTCGCTGCGCCTGGTGGTGCGCAACGCCGACGGCACGGCCGTGACAGACGTGCAGGCGGCGAAGTACCAGGTGTATGTCACGGGCAACCTCGGCGGTGCGTGGACGCTGCTGGCCAATGCGCTGGTGGTGGAGAACGGCGCGCTGAAGATCGTGGACCCGGCGTCCAAGTCGGCGGGCGTGCGGCTCTACAAGCTGGTGGTAACACCGTAAAACCCGGGCGCGCTGCGGCGCGTCCCTTTCCCTGTAGCAGCCTCGTGTGAGGTTGCGACGGGCTTCGGCGGAAGCAGTCGTGTGCCCGCTGAAGCCCGTTTTCTTTTTTCGTGGCGGCAGGCATCCTGCCTGCCGTAGAGGGCGGCATCTTGCCGCCCGGATGGGCGTGAGGAGTTTCACCGCTTGGGATGGTCCGTGAGTGCACGGGTGTCCGGACGTCCCGTTCCGCCGGGCTGGAAGCCACGGCTCTACGGCAGGCAGGATGCCTGCCGCCACTGGTGCGGGCGGCGACTTGCAGGCGGGTGAAAAATTGGCTGATGCGGACGTGCCGGAATGTGTTGCCCGTCAAGCAATAGTTGCATCCGGCCACATTTGCGTTGCTGGACGCGCCTTGCCCGATAGCCTCGTGCGAACGAATGACGTTCAGCGCCAGCGCCACCGAGATACTCGCGCCGGAACTTGCGGGTGATGCCCGCGAGTTGCTGGAGCAGTTGGGTGCCCCGGAGGCCTTGCCGGCCTTGTCGCTCGCCACTGCGGCGTTGACGCTGGAGGCCGTGCGCGATGCCGCGACGCTCCGGCGGTTTCTCGCCGGCTATCGCGGACAAATCCTGGTGCCCGTCGAACTGCCCGCCATCCTCGCCGCCCATGGGCATGCCGGCCGGGGCGAACTCCGCGAGCTGCTCGCGCTCGATCGCGCGCTCGGGGCGGAGGTGCGGCTCCGGGAGTTCCGGGCCGCCAGCGCCGCCGTGGGGCGTCGGCAGCTCAGCAAGCTGCGTCCGCTGCGCGACCAGCGGCTGGTGCAACGCTACCTGCGCGCGGTGGAAGCCGGGGAGGCGCATGGCTGGCACACGCTCGTCTTCGGGGTGTTCCTCGCGCAGTACTCGCTGCCGCTCCGGCAGGGGTTGCTGCTCTACGGCCAGCGCACGCTGGGTGGGTTCCTGGATTCAGCAGCAGCGTCCTTGCGGCTGACTCAGGATGAGGGCGATGAAATTTTCGCGGGTGCCACCCGGCCGTTGGTGGACGAGGTGAACGGTTTGCTGGTCCCGTCGGTGCCCGGCATGCTGGTGGCGGCGCGTTGAGCCGTCCGGGTCGTGCTTCGCGATGCTTGATTTCGTCGGCGGGCAGGCGTATCCCTGCCGTGACACCGAAACATCAACCGTCGCACCAACATGAAACTGCTTCGTTCCATTCTGCTCTTCACCACCGCGTTTGCCTTCGTGGCCTCGGCGCAAGCCGCCCCGGCGGATAAATCCGAAAACGCCAAGCTCGAAGGCACCTGGGTGGGCGGCGTGCGTGCCCCGGCGGGCAAGGCTAAAAACCCCTCGGGCACGATGGTCCAAATCTCCGAGCTGACCATCAAGGACGGCAAGATCGTCGCCTGCAAAGACGGCAAGGGTGTGAGCCTTGGTAATTGCGAGAGCCTGTCCCTGAATCCCGCTGCCAAGACGATGGATGCCACGGGCAACACGAAGGAAAAGAAGGGTGTCTTCGAGGGCATCTACCGGGTCAACGGCAACACGCTCGAATGGTGCGCCGCCAACCCTGGCATCGCGCGTCCGAAGGATTTCTTCACCACGCCGCAGGTGCAGTTCCACATGGTCTTTACCAAGAAGCCGTAACTGCTGGAGCGCCGCTCTCCGGGCCGGCGCGTTGACCTCGGTCGCTAACATCTTTGCCGCAAAATTGCGCACAAGGCACAAGGAGAAGGCTGGCTCCCTTGTGCCTTTTTGCGTTTTTTAGCAGCCGGTCGCCGGAGATTTTTGGCTAACGGCCAACCGATTCGCGCCGGGTCGGAGACCGGCGCTCCGCTGCATTTACTTCAGCGCCGCCACGGCTTCGTCCGTCGCTTCGGCGAGCACGCCAAGGGTTTCTTCCAACGCGTCGAGCGGGATGGTTAGCGGCGGGGCGATCTTCACCGTCTGGCCCCAGGCTCCAACGGGTGCGAAGAGCAGCAGGCCCTTCCACATGCAGCGCTCGATGATGGCGTGCGCGAGATCGTGGTCCGGTTCCTTGGTGCCGCGTTTCACGGTCTGCATGCCTGCGACCAGTCCACGGGCGGTGACGTGGCCGATGACGCCCGGGTGCTTTGCCTGAATCGCCTTCAGGCCTGCCAGCAGCACCGGTTCCAGCGCGGCGGCGTTTTCCGTGAGCTTCTCGCGGATGATTTTCCGCACGCTCGCGAGCGCAGCGGCGACGCACACCGGGTTGCCCGTGTGCGTGCTGGTCATCGAGCCGGGCGCGAACTGGTCCATGACGCTCTCACGGCCGATGACCGCCGAGAGCGGCAGCGAGCTGCTGATGCCCTTGCCGCAACAGATGACGTCGGGTGAAACGCCGTAGTGCTCGAACGCCCAGAACTTGCCGGTGCGTCCGAAGCCCGCCTGCACCTCATCGAAGGTCAGCACGATCTGGTGCTGGTCGCACCACGCGCGGAGCTTCTGCACGAACTCCACCGGGGCGAAGTCCGGTCCCACGCCCTGATACGTCTCCATGATCACGCCCGCCACGTTCTCCGGCTGGAGGCCGCGCGCGGTGACGGACTTGAGGAACGATTCAAAGGTCGTGTCCTGCTGCCAGTAACCGTCGGGGAAGGGCGCGGTGATGATCGCGGGGTCCTCGTTCACGATCCAGTTCTTCTGGCCCGCCATGCCGCCGGCCTGCTGCGAGCCCAGCGTGCGTCCGTGGAAGCCGCGTTCCCAGCCGATGATGCCGATCTTTTTCTTGC
Source organism: Pseudomonadota bacterium (assembly GCA_009924135.1). GTDB lineage: Bacteria > Verrucomicrobiota > Verrucomicrobiia > Limisphaerales > SXTU01 > SXTU01. Next base: position 32,999 of record RFSE01000027.1, read on the forward strand.
CGCCGACCTTGATGCCGTGGGCGCGGCTGAGTTTGATGGCGCACTCGGTCGCTTCCGAGCCGGTGGTGAGCAGAAAGACCTTTTTCAAGCCCTCGGGTGCGAGGCCTGCGAGGGTTTCGGCCAGTTCCGCGCGCTCTTCGCTGGGGAAGACGTAGTTGTGCAGCAGGTGGCTGTTCACCTGGTCGAGGATGGCCTGCTTCACTTCCGGGGCGCAGTGGCCGGCGTTGGTCACCAATACGCCGCTGGACCAATCGAGCCAGCGGTTGCCGTACTTGTCATAGACAAAAATATCCTGCGCATGGTCCCACACGATGGGCGGCTGGCCGCGCATGGACTGCGGCTCGAACCGGCGAAGCTTCTCGAGGGTCGGCACCGAGTCCGGATGTGGAATCGGCGTGACGATGCGCCGGTACTTGGTGTCAACGTGCGGAACGGTCTGCGGTACGATGCTGAATTCTTTGCCCATAGATGTTGTGGTGGATTAAAGGGGCTGCGGAGCGTTTTGACCAGCCGTTCTGTTCAACGCCGACAACGAAACGCGCCCGTCGCTCGCGAGGCAGCGCTCGAAGTTTGCCTTCCGTGCCGGCCAGTCGGTGTTCAGCATCGCGAACCACGCGGTGTCGCGGTTGCGGCCCTTCACGATCATGTGTTGACGGAAGAGGCCTTCAAACTGGAAGCCCAGGCGCAACGCGGCGGCGCGGCTGCGGGCGTTCTCGGCGTCACACTTCCACTCCACGCGGCGGTAACCGAGATCATCGAAGAGATGCCGCAGCAGCAGGAAGACGGCCTCGGTGTTGGCCGGCGTGCGTTGCGCGGCGCGGCCGTACCAGATGTGCCCCAGCTCGGCGACGCCGTGCTCCGGGGTGATGCGCATGATCGAAATCATGCCCACGCGCCGTCCGTCCTGCCTGCTCGTGACGGTGAAGTAGAGCGGGTCAGTGCCGGCCTCCAAGGTGCGGAGCCAGTCGCGAAAATCCGTTTCGCTCGCGAACGGCCCGTACCAGAGGTGACGCCAGATCGCCTGCGCCTCGGCGGGTTCGTGCCCGGCCTGAAAGAGTTCCGCTGCGTCCTCGTCCGCCCGCAAGGGCGTGAGGCGGACGTGACGGCCCTCGTACGGCTGGCGCACCGGCAACGGCCAAGCGGCGGGAAAGGTTCCGGCAACAGAGTTCACGCGAGACAGTTCAAACCAAACGCCTCCCGCTGGCGACGGGAAATGTCCGTCCGTCCGCAGTTGCGCCAAGGGTGGGAATGGTCCACCAGTTCAGCGTGAGCGGATGATTTGTCGGTAGGGTTTGACGGAGTCTCACCCTACCGGTTCACGACGTGCGTCGCGCCGTCCATCGCCAAACTGGTTCCACCGTTGGGACTACTGCTCTGAGTTGGAATTGGCGGAGGTCTTTTCCCCCGCCGGTTTGTCCTTGGGCTTGGACAGGTTCTGCGCGATGGCTTTGGGGCCGTCGTAGAAGACCTTTTTCACTCCCCACAATGGGGCTCCGACCGCTCCGGATGCCGCGAGGTATGGCAGTGCGGCGCTGTACGCCCCGACTTCAGAGCCCTTCTTGAACGGCCGGCCGGCCATCCAACCGACCATGTAACAGGGTGTTGCGGCCACGATGCCGGCCGTCAGGGCTGGACCGGACACGAACGGGTCCCCGTTACCGAAGGGCACCGGCATGCCGCACGCGCGGGTATCCGTGGTGGATAAGGCGAGCAGGCCGCCGAGCAGCAGGGCGCGCAGGCCGGTGGCTGCGGTGCGGGGGAGGGCGATGGAGGTTGCGGAAGTGAGTTGCGGTTTCATAGTTCTGAGGGTGCCCCGACAGCTCAGCAATCGCTCCGTGACTGCAAGCTGGCAGGGCGTTGGCAGTTCAAGGTTGTGTTTGGGCCTTGCGGGCCGGGCCATAAACGGTCGTATGGTTCTCTGAATTGGCCTGGCTTTCGGCGATGGCCTTGGGGCAGTCGTAGAAGACTTTTTTCAGGATGCAGAAGGGCGCACCACCTGCGGCCATGCCCACCATGGCGGGCATGGCCGCCATGTACTCAGCAGTTTCCTTCTCCTTTTTGAACGGGAGCCCCGCCACGTATCCGACCGCGTAAGGAGGAGCACCTGCGAGGCAGGTTGCGGCGATGGACGGTCCGTTTACGAAGGGTCCTTCATTGTGATAGATGAAGGGATTGCTCGCCCGGCCATCCAGGGCTGCCACGGTCAGAACACTTCCGAGCAGGATGGTGCGAAACCTTGCGGCGACGGTGGTGTGGGTTGCGGTGGCGGTTGAATGCGGCAGTTGTTTTTTCATGCCGCAAGCCTGAGCCTCCCAACGAGTACAGCGTTAATCGATATTACTGCGCCGTCGAATTGAGAGAAGCAATTGCTCCGCGCCTACAACCTCGGCGTCGGCGGTTTGATGGGGGCTTGGAAGGACAGCACGCCTTTGGCCTGCGTCTTGCGCTTGTAAACCTTGTCCGAGCAGCAGACGTAGAGGTCCTTAAAATCCGCGCCGCCGAAGACGACGTTGGCGATCCACTTGTTCTGCGGTTTGGCGATGATGCCGTTCACGCGGCCGGCCTGGTCGCAGAACTGGATGCCCAGGTGCGTGGTGACGTAGAGGCGGCCCTCGGTATCGGTGGTCATGCCGTCCGCGCCGCTCTCGGTGCGGCCGTCCGGGATGCGGAGGTGGTGGTAGGCCTGCTTGGCGGCGAGCGTGCCGTCGGCGTTGATGTGGTAGGACCAGACAAACTGCCCGCGCATGTCGGCGACGAGCAGGAGGCTCTGGTCGGGAGTGAGGCGCACGCCGTTCGGGAAGGCGAGGCCCTTGTCCACGACGCTCTTCGCTCCGCCGGGCTTGATGAGCCAGACCTGTTTGTTCGGCGGGTCGCTCACGTAAATATTTCCGTTCTGGCCGATGCAGAGGTCGTTCGATTCGAGTCCTTCGGCGATGACGCTGACCTTGCCATTCGCATCGTAGGCAGTGATCTGCTTCTTTCCGTTGGCGCAGGCGTAGAGGCGTCCGTCCGGGCCGAACATGAGGCCGTTGGCGTTGCCGGTGTCCTCGGCGAAAACGCTGACCTTGCCATCGAGGCCGATCTTGTGGATGCGGCTCTTGGGGATGTCGGTGAAGAAGACTTCACCCTTGGTGTTCGCGGCGGGGCCTTCGGTGAAGCCGTGGCCTTCGCTGACCAGCTGCCATTCCTCGCCGGCGACGAGCACGCTCATGACGGGAGCCTTGGAGCCGACGCCCTTGGTGACGGGCTTGGGCCAGTCCTTCCACAGCCAGCGTAGTGCGTCGGGAAAAATGGCGGTGCCGTGCTTGCCGTTGTGGCCCCCATCGCCCCAGACGTGGTTCACCTCGTAGCCGGCGAACTCCAGCGCGCTCAACATCTCCTGATTGGCCAGGAAAAAGTTCCCGCCGAAGCCGTTGGCGTCATTGCTGCCGTCCTGGAGGAAAACGCGGAGGGGCTTCGGCTCGGCCTTGCGAATCATCGAGGGATAGTCGTTGCCACCGCGCAGGTCCAGGTAGGTGCCCACCGTGGTGAAGACCCGGCTGAAGGCGTCGGGCCGCTCCCAAGCGGCGGTGAAGGCGGCGATCCCTCCGCTGCTGGAGCCGGCGATGGCGCGGTCGTTGCCAGTGTGGGAAAGCTTGATGGGGCGGCCGTCAGTCGCGGTGCGCTTTTCCACGTCGGGGAGCAGTTCTTCGAGGATGAAGCGCACGTAGTTGTCGCCGAGACTGTCGTATTCGTAGCTGCGGTTGAAGCGGTCGTGGGCGTTGGTGGTCGCCGCCTTCACGCGTCCGTGCATGACGAAGACGCCGATGACGACCGGGATTTCTTTTTTGTGGATGAGGTTGTCGAATGCGACCGGGGCCAAGAACTGGACGCCGTCTTGATTCACGTGGACACACGCGGGCTTGGCGGGGTCGTACTGCTTGGGGATGTAAACCCAGTAATCGCGATACGTGCCGGGGAAGATCTTGCTGTTTTCGAAGCTGAACTTGAGCACCTCGCCCTCCGGCACGCCGGGCTGTTTCTTCGAATCGGGGCCGGGCACGTAGTCGTCCGCCGCATGGACGGCGATGGACGTGAGGAGGAGCAGGACCGGGATGAAGCGGCGCATAACGGGGGCAAAGAATTGCAGGGCGGACGGTTACTTCGCGGCCGGAGCCGGGGCCGGAGTGGCGGGGACATACATGAACGAGCCGTCCGCTGGATGGTATTCCAGCTTCATGCCGGCCGGGGCGGCGGGGATGGCGGCGATGTATTTCATCGTGACCAGCTCCTCGAGGTCCTTGGGCGGACGGCTCTCGCCCGCCTCAAATTTTTGGAGGGCATCAATCAGCTTCGCCTGGTCCAGCCGGCTGATGTTCGCCTTCTGCGCCTTGCCCGCCGCAGGCCGCGAGGAAAAGACCGAGGGAGCAGAGCAGGGGAAGCTGGATTTTCATGGGCGGCACGTTAGCAACGCGCGCCCGTTAGCCAAGTTCTTTTACGCGGACTGCCACTGCGCGACCGTGTCGTCCAGATATTGCTCGATCTGTTCCACCGTGGCGGCGAACTGGAAGCGCGCGACCACTTCTTCCTGACCCGTTTGGGCAAGTTGGGTGGCGACGCCAGGCGTCTGGACCAGTTCGAGCATCCGGTTCGCCAGCAGGCCGGAATCGCCGGAGGGAAAGGTCAGGCAGTTCTCGCGGGAACGGAACAAATCTTCCACGCCGTGATCCTCGGTGACGATCACGGGCAGGCCGCAGGTCATCGCCTCCAGCGGCGGGCCAACAAACGCCTCGGGGTGTTCCGCCGGATAGATGAACGCGTCGTGCGACTGGTAGATGAGTGGGAGCTCGCGCAGCAGTCCGCCAGAGCGGAACTCGACCGGCAGCTCGCCTTGCACCGCGCGGGTGCGCAAACTCGCAAGTTCGGACGAACTCCCGCGTCCGTACACGGTCAACGTGGCCTTCACGCCTTGCGCCCGCACCAGTCTCAAGGCGTCAATGACGGTGGCGACGCCGCACTCCGGCGTGAGCCGGGTCACGATGAGAAATTTCTTCACGGGCGCAGTGGCCGGTTTCACCTCGCCGTGGAAGAGTTTCGTATCCACACCGGGGTGGATCACGGCGGCATGACTGACGCGGAAGCCAGCCGCTGCGGTCGCGGTTTTGAGCGCCTGGCTGCTGAAATAAATCCGCCGAAACTGGAACGAGGAGACGGCGTTGGGCTTGAAACTGGCGTTGGGATCGCGGTCGAAAATGGCGGGCATCCGGCGGACGCCCGGTTCGATGAATGTGGGCGTGGCGGCATCCCACTTGGTGCGGTGATTGAGCAATTCCAGAACCCCACGCTCCACCTTGTGCCCGAAGGGAACGCGTTCCCGGTGCCACCACTCCAGCCACGGGTCCGTCCGCAGTTCCTCGCCCATCCAGCCGTCCGCGACATCGAAGACCGTCGGCACGTTGGCCCGGCGCAATGCCAGCAGCAGGGATTTGGAGAGGCCGGTCATGCCCCATACGTAAACCAAGTCCGGGGCAAACCCCGCGAGGGCCTCGCGCAGCACGCCCTGGTTGCGCGTCTCCAGTTCACGCAGCCCGCCCAGGCCGCAGACGGACGACTGGCCATAAACTCCATTCAGCCGCAGCCGCCGCTGCACCAATGCATCTCCTTCAGCCCCGGCTCCGAAGGCCCGGGCCGTGTGTCCCACCTCGGAGGCCAGCCCGCAGGTGGAGGTCAGCACCCTTACCGTGTGCCCCCGGTCGCGCAACACCTCGGTCACATTCTGGCAGCGAAAATCGTCCGTGTCCGCGTGGTGCGGTGGAAACAAATTCGTGACGACGAGAATCTTCACTAACTGAGTCTAGTCGGACTCTTTCGCAGTGGCGAGCCGAATGGCATCCCCCACCCGGATTGCTCCGCCACGCACGACCTGGGCCAGCACGCCCTGCCGCCGGTCCTCCATCCGCTCGCGCAGGCCGGGGCACAAGGCGTCCATCTTGTGGCACGGCGTGCGCGGCGCGTAGAAGTCCAGCACCGCCTCGCCCACCTCAACCCGTTGGCCGAGGAGCGCGATGAGGTCGATGCCCGTCGTCTCGAGGTTGGACCGCACCTCGCCGGGCGCGAAGTCAACGATGCCGAAGGCAGCGGCGTGGTCGGCGATCTGTTCGCGTTCGATCAACGTGACCTGCCGCCGGCTGCCCCGGTTGAAATAGCGCCGGTCTTCCTCAATGCCCTTGCCTGCCACGACGTGGATGATGTCCACCGACGTGAGCGGTTCGCCGCCCTTCGCCGGGTGCAGATGAATGGAGGCGACCCGGCCGGCGGCTTGGCCGGTCACTTCACTTGCCTTTGACATCGAAGCAGAAAAGCAGCTCCTGATCGCGGAGGTAGAGCTTGCCATCACTGACGACGGGGTGCGTCCAGACCTTGCCCTTGGGATTGCGCTGTTCGGTTTGGGGCGTGAGCTTGAAGCGGCCCTTCTCGTTCCAGCCCTTTTCCGAAACCTCCACCAGCGCGACCGTGCCGCTGCCTTCTTCGAGGCAGTAGAACATTCCGTCGGCGCAGTGGATGGCACCCTTGCCAAGATTTTTCGCGGACCAGGTGACGTCCCCGGTCTTGAAGTCCTGGCAGGTCCAGCCGCCCTTGTCCGAGTAGCCGTAGAGCTTTTCCCCGACGAGGATGACCCCGCCGTGGTGGTTGATCATGTTGGTGTTTTCCCAGACGTTCGCCGCCGTCCCGTCCGCACCCAGCTTCACGAGCTTGCAGCCGACGCCGTAGCCGGACGCGATGAAAACGAACCCATCCTTGTAAATCGGGGTGGGGATGACGGCCGTCTTGCCGCCCCATTCGGACTTCCAGAGGAGCTTGCCGTCCTTGGCACTGACGCCCGCGACGTGCTGCTGGGTGAGCTGGATGTATTGGCGGGTGCCATTGTGGGTGGCGATGATGGGCGAGGAATATTGCGCACCATCCGTCCAGTCAGTGGTCTGCCAGAGTTTCTTGCCCGTGGCCTTGTCGAGGGCGAGCAATGTCCCGTCCTTGCCCCCCGGGGTGCAAATCACTTTGCCTTCATCCACGAGCACCGACTCGCAAAAGCCCCAGCCGGGCGGCTTGCCGCCGAAGTCGCGCATGTTGGCCTTCCAGACTTCCTTGCCGTCGGCGGCCTTCGCCGCGAGCAACGCGCCAGTCCCGCCCAGCGCATAAACGAGGTCGCCATCCACGGTAGGCGTGGCACGCGGGCCGTCGCCCCAGCCGTTCTTGAGGATCGGGCCGACGGGCGTGGCCCAGAGTTCCTTGCCGGTCTTTACGTCCACGGCGATGAGGTGCTCGGTATCACCCCGCAGGCCCAGGGTGAAGAGCTTGCCGCCGACGATGGCGAACCCGGAATAGCCCAGGCCCACGTCCTTGTTCATCCAGGCGAGCTTGGGGCCCCCTTCGGGCCACTGCTTGAGCAGGCCGGTTTCTTTCGAGACGTCCGTACGATCCGCGCCGCGCCACTGTGGCCAGTCAGCGGCGGTGGTGAGCAGCGAGGTGGCAAGCAGGGCGGGCAGCAGCAGTCGGTTCATGTGCAAAGTAAGACGGTTAGCGAACGTTGCGGTTACAGACGGGGCGGAGCGGAAAACCTTCAGACAGGCTCTCCGTCCGCGCTCCTGCGCAAGGCAGTTCACGAACCTCTAGTCGTAAGCTTTTGCTGAAAGATTTACCCCGTGAGCTTTGCCATGGTTTGGCATCGCGACACGGCTGTTCGCTCCAAAACCGTTGGTTCCGGGCAGAGTTGAAGACTAGCGGTGGCCGGGCTCGAACCTCAGCTGAACTTCGTGCGGCCGGGCATGGCCAGCGGAGGGACTTCCACCTTGCCGTTCCAGTCGCGTAGATCTTGCGGGGCGAGCACTTCCTTCGAGTTCAACGCCATGTCCCAGGTGATTTCCAGGCCGGTGTAGCCGGCCATGCGGCCCATGATGCCGGCCATCGTGCTGGTCACCATGCGATCACCGTTGTTGATGGGCTTGCCAGCGCGGATGGAGGCGAAGAGTTCGTCGTGTTCCACCTGATACATGTCGGGCGCGGGGCCTTCGTATTTCCAGGTCCGTTCACCGGCCAGATCAGTGGTGTAGGCGCCGCGAGAGATGTACGCGTTGCCCTTCGTGCCCAGCGCATAGAAGGAGTTTTCGCCATAGCAGCCGGTGATCTGGCGCTGGGCGATGAAGCCTCGCACGCCCTTTTCCCATTCGTACGCCACGGAGATGTGGTCGAAAATGTTGCCGCCGTTGGCCGGGATCTGTCGGCCGCCGGTGGCGGTGCATTTCACGGGCGGCTTGTCCTGCATGGCCCACATCATCCAGTCCACCGTGTGGATCGCCTGCTCGACGAGGCCATCACCGGAAAGCCAGGTGAAGTTGTACCAGTTACGGGTCATCCACTCGAGGTCGGACATGCCGGCGGGGCGCGTTTCGGCCTTGGGCATCGGTTTCACCGGGCCGGTCAGGTAGGTGCCATAAACGGCGCGGACATCACCGATGGAGCCGTCGAGAATCTTGCCGAAGACGGCGCGCTTGGCATAGTCATAGCGCCAGCAGAAACCGGCGACCATCGCGAGGTTCTTTTCCTTGGCGATCTTCACGGACTCGATGACCGAGCGCACGCCGGGGCCGTCCGTGGCCATGGGCTTCTCGGTGAACACATGCTTGCCGGCCTCGACGGCGGCGCGCAGATGGCCGGGCCGGAAGCCGGGCGGTGAGGTGAGGATGACGAGGTCCACGCCGCTCTTGAGCACTTTCTCGTAAGCGTCCACGCCCACGAACTTGCGCTCGGGGGACACGTTGAACTTCTTGTCGTCCTTCACGGCGGCCTTCACGGAACTGAGGCTGCGTTCAATGGGCTCGGGGAAGGCGTCGCCCATCGCCCACAGCTCGACATTGCTGTCCGCCTTGAGCGCCTGTGCGGCGGCCCCGGAACCGCGTCCACCGCAGCCGATGAAGCCGATGCGGATCTTGTCACTTGCCGAGGCGGCCCGCGTGAGCGAGGGGAAGGCGAGGTCAGCGGCAGCGGCAGCGGCGCCGACCGTGGCGGTGGAGGTCTTGAGGAAGTCGCGGCGGGAGGCGGAGACAGGTTGGTTCATGTGATTTGTTTACTAGTGACCGGAATCGAAAGTAATGTCAACGGAACGGTCGCTAAAGACGACGCGGTAAACCGTTGGCTATTCAGCGTGAGTTCAACGAGGGCGAGTCGCAAAGTGGAGTGCTTCATTGTTTGTCGCTCTGGTCGAAGAAGGGGTTGACCGGTCCGCGGATAAAGCGCACATTGCGGACATGAAACACATGCGTGCCGACATGCCACTCCCGCTGGCTGGACGGGCTTTTTGCGCTGCTTTTACCCTGATTGAACTGCTCGTGGTCATCGCCATCATAGCGATATTGGCGGGCATGTTGTTGCCGGCGCTTGGCAAGGCGAAAGCGAAGGCGTCGGCCACAGCCTGCACGAACAACCTGCGTCAGATGCTTTTTGCCCAACGGCTTTACAACGATGATTTTGACGACAAAGTGACCCTGTCCAACTGGGGGCAAACCTTGAATGAGGCGGGATGGCTCTACACCTACACCGGAGCCGCTTACCCAGGAGGCGTGTTTGACTACACGCTGGGCAATTACTGGCCTTATCTCAAGACAACCAATTCTTACATTTGTGTGATGGATTTCAAAAACCCCGTTGACTACATGAGCCGGCCGCAGAAGATCAGCAGCTATTGTATGAATGGGGCTTTTGGCCGCGCAGCAAATAACTACCGTCGGGTAACGGATTACCAAAACGATGATTTTATCCACTGGGAGCAGGACGAAAAACTCGGGGCGGGCGGCTGGTGGGATGGGGGAAATTACCCTTTCGAAGGCATCAGCAAACGGCATGTGTCCGGCGCCTTGGCTGGCACGATTGGCGGGGTGGCCGAATGGGTGGACTACAATAACGTGTGGCCGATCCTCGCTGTGAATCCGCCGACCAACCGGACCCGCTTGTGGTGTGAGCCCGGTGTAGCAAACGGTCAATACTGACTTGCCGTTAAACCGCTTGGGCGTCAGTTGTTTGACGTGCTGGCTGGGAACCTGTCTGAAATTGGGAGAGGTTCCGTTTACGTGGGCAAGGCCAACTGGCAGGGCGAAACGAAGAAAGATCCCTGCGATGGTCTCTGACTGAGGCGCAAAGGCCCCTGACGGACTGGCCTGCAAAACCCCTCCGGGCGGCCCGGAACTGGCTACTGACTGACACTGGCTTGCCCATCGGCTCGGGCCAACCTCAAAACCCCGGTCCGCAGCACCGCTCCAAATTTTCAGTCAGGCGCTAAAGAGGCATCATCGGGATGCGCATGTCACGATTCAGCTTCTTAAGCGCTTCAGTATCTTCCGCTGACAAGCCAGCCTGTTTGATCTCGGCAACCACCTTTGCCTTCGTGGCGGCATCCCCCAGCATGTAAACTTGGCACCATCCAAAGTAAGCCGACTGTTTTTCAGCGGCCGTCCTTTTTGCCCACGGAGTGGCTGACGGCATGTAGCGCTTGCGGATTTCAGCCTCATCTCTGGCGGATAGTGCAGGTACGGAGGTGGCAGTTGGTGCCTGGGCCGGAGCCGGGGTCGTTCCGGGCGCGGCAGTTGTGGCCCCAGTGGGGGCGGAAGAGTCGGGTGCCGCAGGCCGTTTGCGGCAGGCACTGCTGCCCGCACCGATGGACAGGATGACCGCAACGGTTGCCAACAACTTTAAATTTTTCATGCGAGTTCCTAAAACACTTACCTGAGCCCCCTGGTTTCGACAACATCCAAACTGCTTGCTGCTTCAGGTTTTGTTAAAAAATGAGGGACAACATTTGCGCTCCCAGCGCATCCAATCGGTTCCAATCGGGGCGGGACTGTTGTCGATTGGGGTAACCGTGCATTGGACGCCACCACTGCGGCCAAGGATTTGATCACACGAGTGAGCCAAAGCATTTCCGGGCCCTCGTCTTCAGCCGCATGACTTGCACTCAAAACTTCCCGCTCATCTTCTGGACGCCGTCCCGGATGTCAGTCAGGCAATCCACGAGGAAGGCCAGGAAAAAGCCGCCCAGCATGAGGCTGCCGCCGAGGAGCGCCATCTGCCGGCCCTGCGGCGAAGGCTCCGGGCTGCACCCCATCACGATCAGGCCCGTGAGCAGCACAAACAGGCTCAAGCCGGCGACCATTCGCAACGCAATCGCCCAGCCGGAGCTTTTCGTGCTCATTACCTGCTGCACCAGCGGCGTTACGGGATCGATCGCCATCCAGCTCAGGCCGCCCACCACGTACACGGCGGCGAAGAGGTAGAACACCGCGTTCCACGAAGGCGAGGCAGCGTCGGGGAGATTGGTCAGGCTCAGTACCATCGGCACCACGAAGCCCGGCATCGCGCCCCCGAGATTGCCCATCATGTTCATGCTGCCCGAGAGCGACCCGGTGTGTTTGCCGCCCACTTCCATGCAGGCTCCCCATGCGCCGGGCATCGCGAGGTCGTTGCAGAAGCTCGCCAGGCCCACCGCCAGCATGGAGAGAATCGGAATCCATGAACCAGCCTCTCCGGCCGACGCGGTCTGACGCAGCCAGACCGAGGCCAGCAGCATGACGGCCGCCGAGCAAAGGCCGACACAACCCATGAACCGGCGCGCGCTGCCCGAACTGCCGAAGTATTTCTCCAGCGGGGCGGACACCAAACCGGCGAAGATTGAGCCGAGTCCGCCGAAGAACAACGGCACGCACGCCAGCAGCGAGCGGTTGATGTCGGTCAGATTAGGGAATGTCTCCTTGATGAAGGTCGGCATCCAGGTGATGTAGAAGTACCACGCAAAGGACATGCAGAAGTATTGCAGCCAGAGCATCCAGACGCTGCGGCTGGCGAAGAGTTCCGCCCAGGGAATGGAATGATCGCCACCCGTCGCGTGCGAGTGGTCACCGATGATGGCCAGCTCCGCCGCGTTCACGCTGGGATGATTTTTCGGCAGGTCGCAGAACCATTGGTAGAAGAACACCGCCCAGATCACCCCCAGCAGGCCGAAGATGAGGAAGACCCATTTGTAATGGAGGCCCAACCCCGCCTTGCCCTCGCCGCCCACGGCGAGCATCCAGCCGACCAGCAGCGGGGTAAAGGCCCCGCCCCAGCGGGCGCTCAACCACATCACGCCCTGGGCCTTAACCCGTTCGTAGGCGGGAAACCACAACGTGAACGCCTTGGTCACATTCGGAAAGCAGCCCGCTTCGCCGATGCCGAACAGGAAACGAAAAACAATCAGCGATGCCAGGTTGAACGCCCAGCCGGTCGCGATGGTGAAGACCGACCACATGGCGACGACACGCATGAGAACCTTGCGCGGCCCGATCTTGTCGCCGAGCCAGCCGCCGGGAATCTCGAACAGCGCGTAGGCCAGGCTGAACGCGGTGAAGGCCCAGCCCATTTGTTCCTTGGTCAGTCCGAGATCCTTCTGCATCTGCGGAGCTGCCTGCGAGATGCAGACGCGGTCCACGTACGTGATGACGGCCAGGGAGACGGCAAAGAACAGGACGAAATGGCGGGCGCGCGTTGGGGCGGCTTGCGGTACTGACATGCGGGGAAGTAAAGCGGTTCAACGCACGGACGCAAAGTCGCAAAGCGCGGGAGCGGTGAATTCTTTTGCCGCGCGCTTGCTTAAGCGTGCCTGGACTTCAAGGCCGGTCCGGTGGCGGCAGGCGTCCCGCCCGCCGTAGAGCCGGGGCGTCCCGCCCGGCGGAACAAGGCACCCGGCTACCGAGCACTCGCGGATAATCCCAAGCC
>RFSE01000261.1 GCA_009924135.1 Pseudomonadota bacterium
CGGCCCCGGCCAAGAAGGGCACCATCGGCGTAACCCTGCTCACGCTGCAAAATCCGTTCTTCAAGGTCATCGGCGACAACATCACCGCCGAGGCGGCGAAGCTCGGCTACGACACGATCGTCCTCAGCGCCGACACCGATGTCGCGCGGCAGGCGAACCACGTGAAGGACTTCATCGTGAAGAAATGCGCGGCCATCGTGCTCAGCCCATGCGAATCGCGCTCCATCGTGCCCGTAATCCAGGAAGCCAACGCCGCTGGCATCCCGGTCCTCACCGTGGACATCCCGTGCAACGAGCCCGGGGTAAAACTGCTCACGCAGGTGGCCACGGACAACTTCGGCGGCGGCAAGGAAGCGGGCCTGGCGATGATCGAGGCCCTTGGCGCGGCGGGTGGTAAGGTGGCAATCCTGCATTTCAAACAGGCCGAATCCTGCCGCCTCCGCGTGAAGGGCTTCCGCGAAGTGATCGACGCCTACAACGCCAAGGGCGGCAACGCGAAGATCGACCTGGTCATGGAACTGGATGGCGGCGGCGCGAAGGACGTGGGCTACAAGGCCGCCGAGGACGCCCTCCAAGCGCACGGCGATTTGCGCGGCGTCTTCGCAATCAATGACCCCTCCGCACTTGGTGCCCGGGCGGCCATCGAGAAGGCCGGCAAGACGGCACAAATCCAGATCATCGGCTTCGACGGCCAGCCCGAGGGCAAGCAGGCCATCAAGGACGGCAAGATTTACGCCGACCCCATTCAGTTCCCTGAGCGCATGGGCGTCGAGATCGTGCGCGCCATCGTGAAGCACTCCAAGGGCGAAGACGTGCCGAAGGAGCTGCTCATTCCGACGAGCCTGTATCGCAAGGCGGATGCAATGAAGGATGAGTCGCTTAAGTAGAGGGAAGTAATCAGTGTTCAGTATTCAGTATTCAGTCAAAACCCTGTTAGGCCACTTCGAGCGCGCATGAAAACTATTCGAGGCCCATTCCAAAAAGTCGTCGCGTCCGATGTGATTCGCGACGGACTCGGTGTTGAGTTGGTCGCAGGGGAGGAGACGGTCGCAGGGGAGGAGACGGTCGCCGAAGTCTTTCGTTGTGATGCTGACCATTCATTGATTATCAGTACCTTCAACAACGATGTGCCGCTTGTCGCTATTGAGGAGCTTATTGCAGTGGCACGCACCAGACTTCGAGAGTTCGAGGACGGCACTCCATTACCTGTTTATGTTCCACCAGTGGCCTAACCATGCGCTACAGCGAACCCGGCGGGGGCGCCGCGGTTGCAATCATTGCGTCCCGTGCGCCGGGTCGCTGAGCTTGGGTCGTTAGGCCACTTCGCGCCATGTCATTTACAAACGTCACCAAGGAGCCAGCGACAAACGGCAGCTTGTATCGGTGTCCGTGCTGTGGTTCTCGCACTTTGCGCGAGCGTGGTGCTTTTGAGATGTGTCCAGTTTGCTGGTGGGAAGATGACGGTCAAGATGACCACGACGCAGATGAGGTTCGCGGTGGTCCGAATGGTGAGTTCAGTTTGAGTCATGCTCGTCAGAATTATCGGCAGCTTGGAACTTACCGCCGTTGGCGCTGGCAGTTCCGCTGTCGCGGTTCACGTCACGAGTCGGCGGTGGCTCAGCTTTCTACGATACGCCGCATCATCACCGAACTACTGCCTCTGAACACTGAATACTGATTACTGAAAACTCTCCCCACCATGCCCTCCGCCAACTTCCTCCACTCCCTCGTCGGCTCCCTGTCCCAGGGTGCCGCCGGCAACCCCACCGTCGCGATGGTCGAGGCGGCCTTCCGTCACCATGGGCTGCACTGGCGCTACGTGAACATGGAGGTGCCGCCCGCCGGTCTTGCCGAGGCCGTGCGCGGGGCGAAGGCAATGGGCTTTCGCGGCTTCAACCTCTCCATGCCGCACAAGGTCGCGGTCATCCCGTTGCTGGATGGTCTCGGTGAATCCGCCTCGCTCATCGGCGCAGTCAACTGCGTCGTTCGTCGCGGCGAGCAGCTCATCGGCGAGAACACCGACGGCAAAGGCTTCCTCAAATCACTGCAAGAAGTCAGCGATCCCCGTGGCAAGAACATCGTGATGTTCGGAGCCGGCGGCGCGGCGCGGGCCGTGGCCGTGGAGGTCGGCCTCGTGGGCGTGAAACACATCGCCGTCGTAAACCGCGACGAGGCCCGCGGCCGCGAACTGGTGGACACCCTTCGTCACAAGGCCAAACTCAACGCCGACCTCGTCGTCTGGCGCGGGGATTACGCCCTGCCCGCCGACACCGACATCGTCATCAACGCCACGTCCATCGGCCTCTACGATGCCGACGCGCGCCTGGCGCTGAACCTGGATTCGCTGAAGCCGAACATGGTGGTCGCCGACGTGGTCTTCAGCCCGCCGCAAACGCGCTTGCTCCGCGACGCCACCGCACGCGGCTGCCGCACGCTCGACGGTCTCGGGATGCTCGTAAACCAGGGCGTCATCGGCGTGCAGTATTGGACCGGCGTCACCCCTGACGCCGCTGCCATGCGCCGCGCGTTGGAGGAGGCTATGAGCCTTCAATGAACGCTACGATTCCAACGCCCCCCATGCCGGCGTATGCGCAGCCCAATTGCGAATTTCCAATCTCCAATCTCAAATTCCCAAGCCCCCATGAAACACCTCTCCTTCCTCACCGCCACCCTCGCCCTCGCCTTTTCCGCCTACGGCGGCCCGGGTGAAAAGACCCGCACCATTGCCTCGCAGCCTAGCTGGATCGTTGCCACGCCGCAGGTCGAACTTTCGGTCACCCAACTCGGCGGACACATGGCTCCGGTCACGTTCTACCGTGACTCCGCCGCGCCGGTACAACCCTACCACATTAGCCCGTGGCAAGGTGAGAAGCTGGCCTACCCGGTGCCCGTGCTGGTTCCGTTGCGCGGCGACTTCTTCTGCCTGCCCTTCGGCGGCAACGGCGACGCGGTCAACGGCGAGAAACATCCGCCGCACGGCGAGACCGCCGGTTCCCTTTGGAAACATGTCGCCACGAAGAAGGCCGGAGACGTGACGACGCTCACCGCCACCTTGGAAACCAAGGTCCGTCCCGGCAAAGTCACAAAGTCCCTTTCCCTAGTGGACGGCCAGAACGTGATTTACTGCCAGCACCTCATTGAAGGTTTCGCCGGCAAAGCTCCGGTCGGGCACCATGCGACGCTGGCCATGCCTGAAAAGGATGGTGCGTTCCGCATTGCCACCAGCCCGTTCAAGTTCGGCATGGTCGCCCCCGGGCTCTTCAGTGATCCCTCGCAGGGCGAGTATCAGGCGCTGCAAGTCGGCGCGCGATTCACGGACCTGCACAAGGTTCCCCAAGCGTGGAAGGGCGCACCCGATGTCGATCTCGCCGCGCTCCCGGCCCGCAAAGGCCACGCCGACCTCTATCTGCTCGTCAACGAACCCGGCGCGCCCGCCTGGGTGACGGCCACACGCAGTGACGAGGGCTGGGTGTGGTTTGCCCTCAAAGATCCCGCCGTCCTGACCGGCACGCTCTTCTGGCTGGAGAATCACGGACGCCACGGCCTGCCCTGGTACAGCCGCAACAACTGCGTGGGCATCGAAGACATCACCGGCCACTGGGCGGACGGCCTCGCCGCCTCGGTACAGCCAAACATTCTCACGAAGGAAGGCATCCCCACAGCGATCGAGCTCAGTGCGAACCGTCCAACTGCGATCAACTACATCCAAGGCGTCGTCCGCGTGCCCGCCGGCTTTGTCGAAGTGAAGACGCTGGAGTTCGCCCCCGGCCAGGTAACCTTTGTCTCCACCACCGGCCAGCGCGTCACCGTCCCCGTGCGGCATGAATTCTTGAAGGCAGGGAAGCTGTGACCAACCTCGCCTGCGAGTTACCGGGGCGTCCCGCCCCGAGTACCTGCGGGCGGCGAGACGCCGCCCGAACTCGCAGGCGAGGACGCCTGCGGTACAAAGCCAAACCGACAGGTTCCTGGTTAGTAGGAACGGCCACTTGCTCCGCCGTCCCTAGCAAAATCCAATCCGATGCCGCGCCTTCATCCAGCTCTCTCCCGCTTCCTCGCCACCTACGGCATGGTCGGCGTGTTGATCCTGCTGTGCGGCTTCTTCAGTCTGGCGACGTTCACCGAACAGCACCCCGCCGGCGCGGACGCGGCCCGGCAACTCTCGGACCGCATCCTCGGGCAGTTCGGCAAAACCGCCCGTGTGCTCATCGCCGTGCCGAACCAGCCGGAAGCCATTGCCTTCGCCGACACGCTTCAGACCGCGTTGGCAAAGGCGGGAGCAACCGTCATCGCCTCCGTCAAAGGCGAGCCCAAGGACGCGCGGGCGGCACTCCAAACCGCCGCCACCGCAGGCAAGCTCGATACGATTGCGTGCACGCAAGCAAGTGCCGACTGGCTGGTCTTTTCCGAACTCGCCACAGACTTTCCCGCCCTGGGCAAACCCGTCCTTCTGCAACCGCAAACCTACCGCTGGCCGAACTTCCTGAAGCGCGAAAACCTGCTGAACATCGGCAACCAGATCGCCGTGATCGCAATCGTCGCCATCGGCATGACCATGGTCATCGTCGGTGGCGGAATTGACCTTTCGGTTGGCAGCCTGATCGCGCTGGCGGCGGTGCTCGCCACCCTGTTCATCCGCGACTTCGCCGGGGCATTGCAGGCCACCGCCTTCGGCATGGTGGTGGCATGTGTGGCGGCGATCTTGGTTGCCGGAACGGCGGGCGCGATCTCCGGGGCCATGGTCACCGTGTTTCACCTACCGCCTTTCATCGTCACCCTCGCCATGATGCTGGTAGCCAGTGGCGCAGCGTATCTGCTCACGCACGGACAATCGGTCTATCAGGTGCCTGACTCCTTCGTGCAGCTCGGGCGGGGCGCGGACCTTTTCGGACTGCCCAATGCGGTTCTGCTGATGGGCCTGCTTTATCTCGCCGCGCACCTCATCATGGCGCGCACAGTGCTGGGCCGGTTCCTTTACGCCGTGGGCGGCAATCGCCAGGCGGCACGTTACTCCGGCGTGCCCGTGCGACGGGTGCTGTTTCTCACCTACGTCGTCAGCGGCCTGCTGGCGGGGCTGGGCGGCGTGGTGCTGGCCTCGCAGTTGAAGAGCGGCTCCCCGACCTTCGGCCAGATGTACGAGCTTTACGTCATCGCGGCGGTGGTCGTTGGCGGGGCCAGCCTGAGCGGCGGCAAGGGGCAGATGTTTGGCACCTTGATCGGAGCGCTCATCATCGCCGTCATTCAAAATGGCATGAACCTGATGAACGTCGAGAGCTACACTCAAAAGGTGGTTCTCGGTCTGGTGATCCTGGGCGCGGTGATGCTCGACCTGCTCCGCAACCGCGGCTGGCGGCTCCAACTTTCAGCGGCGGAATGATCTTCGTATGAATCGCACCTTCAAAGTTTCCGGCCTAATTCGGGCCGCCGTCGGCTTCGTGCTGCTTGCCGGCTGCCTGTTCCATGGTATTGGCCACGCCGCCAACCCCACGCCGGCACAGATCGAGTTCTTCGAGAAGAACATCCGCCCCGTGCTCGCCGCCGAGTGTTACGAGTGCCATGCCACCGCCAAGAAGAAGGGCGGCCTTGCCCTGGACACCCGGGACGGTTTGCTCAAGGGCGGTGAATCTGGCCCCGCTATCGTCCCCGGCCAGCCGGACGCCAGCCTGCTCCTGCAAGCCCTCCGCCACACGCACCCAACGCTGAAGATGCCGAAGAAAGGCGCGCAGCTCGACGCGCGGGTGATCGCACAGTTCGCCGAGTGGATTCGCGAAGGCGCAGCGGACCCACGATCCGGAGCCCCAACCGCCGCAAGCATGTCCTCCGCCTGGGCCGACACGCTCGCCTTCCGTCGCCAATGGTGGAGTTTCCAGCCCATCACACGACCTGCCATTCCCACGCCCAAGAACACCGCCTGGAGCACCAACGCCATTGACCGCTTCCTGCTCACTCAGATGGAAACCCACGGCCTCGCTCCGGGACCGGACGCCGACCCGCGCACCCTGATCCGCCGCCTGTCCTTCGCCCTCACCGGCCTGCCGCCCAAGCCCGAGGAAGTGGAAGCGTTCGTCCGCGAATCCCAAATCGGCAACCGGCAATCGGCCATCGGCAATGCCACCGACCACCTCCTCGCCTCTCCGGCTTTCGCCGAACACTGGGCGCGTCACTGGCTCGACCTCGTCCGTTACGCCGAGACCCACGGCAGCGAGGGCGATCCTGAGATTCCCCAAATGTGGCGCTATCGCGATTACGTCATCCGCGCCTTCGCTGCTGACGCCCCCGCCGATCAACTCATCCGCGAACACATCGCCGGCGACCTCTTGCCCCCCGCCCAGACCCGCTGGAACAAGCCCGACAATCTCAACGAATCCCTGCTCGGCCTTGCCCATTTCCGCCTCGTCGAACACGGCTTCCAGCCGGTGGACACACTTGATGATCAGGTGAAAGCCGTGGACAGCCAGATCGACGTGCTCGCAAAAGCCTTTCAAGGGCTCACCGTTTCCTGCGCCCGGTGCCACGATCATAAGTTCGACCCAATCAGCCAACGCGATTACTACGCGTTGTACGGCATCCTCGCTTCCGCCCGCCCGGCGCAGGTGCAACTGGACTCGTCGGCAGTTCTGAACCGGAACCGCGCCGAGCTTCGCTCGCTCAAGGCCCAAATCCAGTCCGGCCTTGCCGACGCCTGGCGCGACGCCATTCCCAAGCTCATCACCCAGCTCACGCACGGCTCCAGTGCCGACCCCAAAATCGCCGCGCTGAACCAACGCGTTCAGGAAACCGAACAAGCCATCGCCGCTCTCGAAGCCGACGCCCGCACGAAAGCCCTCGCCCTTCGGTCTCCC
>RFSE01000262.1 GCA_009924135.1 Pseudomonadota bacterium
TGGTTGACGAGGCGTGAAGCTGAGCGACAGATGAAAACTCCATTACCCCCAGCCGTAGTGCTTTGTCATGGCACGCCGACTAAGCCGCGCCCGTGGTGTGGTCCTGCGTCCGGAGGGGAAGGGGTCGTTTTCACTCCTGACAGCTCGACTCCCGCACGGCCACAGAGAGCGAACGTGGCATCGGAAGGAAAGTCGGTATGAACAGAAGTAACAACCATGGAAAAGCGGCGATGGACAGCCGCGCTGCTGCCCGAATCCAAGGTGCTGGCGACCGCCAAGCCGGAAGCCAGACCCACCAGAGCAGCTTCGGCCCGCGAGCACAGCGGGCTGCGGCGCACAATGGACCGAAGACCAGTCCCGCCGGTCCAAGTGGCAGCGGTGCTCAAGCTGGCGCTGGTAATCGCGGGCAATCCTGACCCAGCAAGTTGAGCGAGGCGTGGGGGGCGCTTGCCTCCCACGCCCTTCAGACTCCAAAGCGTTCTCTTCCCCATCCTTGCCCATGCGTGTCCTCCTAGTCGTCCATGGTTATCCACCACGCTACAACGCAGGTTCCGAGGTTTACACCCAGACGCTGGCGAGGGCGCTGGCTGTCCGGCATCAAGTGATGGTGTTCAGCCGGTTGGAGGATCCTTACCAGCCTCCCTACTTGGAGTTTGATGAGTCAGATGACGGCTGCCCAGACGCCGGGCCGATTCCCATCCGCATGATCAACATGCCGCACTTCCGCGACCGCTACCGGCACGAGCGGGTGGATGCGGCGTTCGCACGCTGCCTGAAGGAATTTGCCCCGGACGTGGTGCATATCCAGCACTTAAACCACCTTTCGACCTCGCTGGTGACATGTGCCGCCCGCCTCAGCACGCCCGTGGTGTTCACGCTGCATGATTTCTGGCTCCAATGTCCAAGGGGACAGTTTCTCCAGTTTTTCCCGGAGTCCGAAGCAACAACTCTTGGGCTGTGCGATGGCCAAGCGGACTCGAAGTGCGCGTCCCGCTGCTACGCGCCGCGCTATGGCTCGGGTGCCGCTGAGGAGCAGGCTGCCAGCGTGCGCCACTTCACCGACTGGGTGCGGCAGCGCATGAAGCATGTGCGCGAAATCACCACGCTGGTGGACTTGTTCATTGCCCCTTCCCGACAACTCGCCCGGCAGTTCGAGCAGGCATTCGGTGTGTCGGCTAAGCGCGTGGCGCAACTGGACTATGGCTTCGACCTGCAACGGCTGCACGGACGGAGGCGACAACCGGAGGCGGATGGGGGGCTTGTGTTCGGTTATATTGGAACCCATGTGCCGGCGAAGGGCATTCATCAATTACTGGACGCCTTCGCCCGGCTGGACGGGAATGTCCGCCTGCGCCTCTGGGGGCGGGCGCACCCGGAATTCACGCCGCCGCTGCTCGCCAGACAGCGGCGGCTTCCGGCCGGCGTGCGGGAACGAATCACTTGGGAAGGGGAGTATCCAAACCACGAGATCGTCACCCGCGTTTTCAACCAGGTGGACGCCATCGTGGTGCCGTCCATCTGGCTGGAAAACTCGCCGCTGGTAATCCATGAGGCGCAGCAGGCCCGCGTGCCGGTCATTACCGCAGACGCTGGCGGCATGGCGGAGTTGGTCCATCACGAGGTCAACGGCCTGCTCTTCGAGCATCGAAATTCGGCGGCTCTGGCTGCGCAGATGGGCCGCTTGATGAATGATCCGGATTGGGCGGCGCGGCTGGGCCAGCGCGGCTATCTCTTCAGTAGCGACGGAGACGTGCCTTCAGTGGACCAGCACACGCGTGAGATTGAGCGGCTCTACGCCAGCGTCTTGCATCCTCAAGCCGCCCGCGAGGAGGTGCACGCATGACCTCGCATCCGTGGCGGCTCACGTTCGACACTAACCCGGACGATTGCAATCTGAAGTGCCTGATGTGTGAGGAGCACTCGCCCTACAGTTCCAGTCAGGAAGAGCGTAAGGCCTGCGGCCAGCCACCCCGGCGCATGGACATCCGGGTGCTTGAGCAGGTCTTGGAGGAACTCAAGGATCATCCCCCGCGCGAAATCATTCCCTCCACCATGGGAGAGCCGCTGCTATACCCGCATTTCGACCGGATCCTCGGGCTGTGCCAGAAGTTTGGCATCCGCCTGAACCTGACGACCAACGGCACATTTCCTCGCGGCGGGGCGAGCGAATGGGCGCACAAAATCGTTCCCGTCGGGTCCGATGTGAAAATCTCCTTCAACGGCACCCGCGCCGAGGTGCAGGAGGAGATCATGCGCAACAGCCGGATGGAAGCCGTGCTGAACAACCTCCGCACCTTCGTCGAGATCCGGGATGGACACGCGGCGCAGGGCGGCAACTACTGCTCCGTCACCTTGCAAGCCACATTCCTCGAAGCGAACCTCGCCGAGCTGCCCGGGATTGTCCGCCTGGCTGCGGAACTGAATGTGGACCGCGTCAAGGGGCATCATCTATGGGTGCACTTTGCGGAGATGCAGGACCAGAACCTGCGCCGGTGCCGGGAGTCCGTGCAGCGCTGGAACGACGTGGTGGCGCAGTGCCGGGAAAGCGCCGCGAACCACGTCCGCCCCGGTGGGAGTCCGGTCAAATTGGAGAATTTCCACCCGCTTGAGTTCAACGCCGGGCAGCAGGTTGACCCCCGCTCGGAATGTCCCTTTCTCGGCCAGGAGGCGTGGGTCAATCACGCGGGGCGATTCGACCCCTGCTGCGCCCCCGATGAGTTGAGAAAATCACTGGGCACCTTTGGCACGGTTCAAGAGCGAGCCTTTGAGTCCATCTGGCGAGGCGCGGAATACCAGGCGCTCGTGGCCGGCTACAAGCAGCGGCCGCTCTGCCAGACGTGCCTCATGCGGCGGATGCCGGACGCTTGATCGCGCCATGCAACTGGACCGCATCACTGTCGCGCCGGGTGGCACGCATCATTTGCTGGAGGGCCATGCGCTTTACGCGACGCGCTTCCTGGAGGTGCTCAAGTTTCATCCACCCGGACTCGCCGCAGCGCGGGGCGAAGCTGGTAGCTTTCATATCCACCTCGATGGCCAGGCCGCCTACGCGCACCGTTTCCGGAAGACGTTTGGCTTCTACGAGCAGTTCGCGGCGGTGACGGATGAATCAGGCTGGTTCCATATCCACCCCAGCGGCGAGGCTGCCTACCCCGAGCGCTACGTCTGGTGCGGCAATTACCAGCAGGGTAGAGTGCCCGTGCGCGACACGGCGGGACGCTGTTTCCATTTGCAGGCTGATGGCCGGCCTGCCTACGCGCGGACGTTCCGCTATGCCGGGGACTATCGCGATGGGGTGGCCGCTGTCCGGGATGCCGACGGGTTGTGCCGCCACATTGACCTTGAGGGGGAGCCGATCCACGCCGGGCGCTTTCTGGACCTGGATGTGTTCCACAAGGGGTTTGCGCGGGCGCGGGATGCCGGTGGGTGGTTCCACATCCGGCCCGATGGCTTGCCCGCCTACCGAACTCGATTCAAAGAAATCGAACCCTTTTACAACGGCGTTGCTCACGCACGCACGCTTGACGACCATTCGGCTCTCGTCTCCGAGTCGGGCGACGTGTTGCACTGGGTTTGGTGACTGCGCTTACGCCGCGCAACTCCCAGCGAAATCACCAGCACAGCCCCACCTCGTCCGGACTGAACTGGCCATGCGGGCCGGCTGCTCAAGCTCATTGAGGGCAAGCTGCTGTTAGAAACGCGGACTGCGGCCGACTCTTGCCGTTCAGCGCGTGGATGATCGCGCCGCCTAAGTTGTGAGCGCCGGACCGTGCAGCTAAAAAAGGAGCCGGCCCTTGCAGGTCGGCTCGTTTCGCGGTGCTTACGCCGCCAGGCGGCGATCCATTCGACACTCAAGTTGTTCATGCAGGGAGGTCAGATTTTCGCGCCACCGGGGCGTACGCTGAATCAGGTGTAGCACGTCCGTCCCCATGAACCTCCGTACGAGCTCGGTGAGCCGGTTGCGCCAGCCCTGGACGGTGCTGCGACAAACGCCACAGCGCGTCGCTACCTCCTGTAGGCGGACATCGTCGGCCAGGCACTGGAGCACCGCCAGGTCCTGCTCGTTTAACGTGGCGGCAAAGGCCTGCCAATCGAGGTTGCGGGCCGCCGTCTCGGCCGGGTCTGTCGCGTCACTGGCCAGCACGTCGCCCAAGGTGAGCGGTTCCTCGGCGTCCTGGGCTCCCACCGCGTCATCCAGGGAGTCCAACCGGCTGTTGCCAACGATCTGGGTGCGGGTGCCCATGGCATCGCTGCGGCTGGCACTGTGACTGCGCCGCCCGCAGCGGACGTGAAGCAGTGTGTAGTAGGCGATGTTCCCCGGCGTCACGGTCTTGCCGTTGGCCCGGGCGCGATCAAGCATGCGGGCGGCGATCAACGTGGCGTCCTGGAGCAACTCCTCGGGGTCTTCCGAACCCACTCTGGGAACTTGGTGGGGAATGAGGTGGCGCAGGCGGGGGACAATTTCCTCGGTGAGGATGGTATCGGCATGGGAACTCATCGTTATCTCCTGGGGCTAAACCAACGTGGACCCGTGGAATGGCCGCTCCCGCCAGCGGCAGGAGATCACGGCCGGGACGGGGAAGGAACAGCAGAGCTACCCTTCAAGGGTTTATAGCCCCGGAAGGAGGGGCTGTTGCGGGGCAGGGGAACTGTAGTTCCCATCGACCTAAGGTCGAATGTCCTGAAGTTCAAATGTTTCCCAGGGCTGGGATTCGAGTTCTGTTCAGCTTACGGCCTTGCTCTCACGAAGCAAAAATCGTGATTTCACCGAGTCACGACGCAGGAACTGAAGTGTTGGGAATCACCTTGAAGCGTAGTGCACGGAAGGGCCAAAAACTGGTACTTTGAATACGTTTTGAATACGTTTTGCTGGCTCATGGGGTGACAGGAAACGTCCAAACCGCTTGATTTTAAAGGGAATAATTAAGAGTGGCGGAGAGAGGGGGATTCGAACCCCCGATTCCAAAGGGGGCCATTCGCCAATAACGCCTAGGTTGATTTCCAATGACTTACAACATCTGCGGCATGGAAAAACATTGACGTTATTCTGACTTTAATTCTGACTCGGTTCCAGACATTCAACCCAAAATAGCCTATGTCGAGCCTCTATCGAGATGACCGTTCCCCTTACTGGACCGCCTGCTTCACGGCGTATGTGGGGCAGCAGGTCAAGCAGCTCAAGAAGACGACCGCCACCAGCAACCGGGAGGTGGCCACGGTCCTGGCGGTAAAGCTCCAGGAGGCCGGGCGGGGTGCCTGCTCGGTGGACCAGATCAAGTCATTCCTGGGCCAACTGCCGGACCTGCGCGTGCGCCGGGCGGCGCGACGTGCCTTTGATGACGTGCTGCGGCTGACCACCGGCACGGGCTTGGAAAGCCGTTCCACGCGGGCATTCGTCGAGACCTGGCTTGGGCGCACCAAGGGCGAGGTTGCGGCCGGGACGTGGGACCGGTACAAGTCGGTTGCGGACCGCTTTCTCGAAGTGCTGGGCGGCAAGGCGGAGCAGGACATTGGCATGGTGCGGCAGGAGGACATTGCCCTTTTCCGGGATACCGAGGCCAAGCGGGTGAAGCCGGCCACGGCCAACCTGGCCCTCAAGATTCTCCGCATCCTGTTCAACGCGGCCGAGTCCGCCCGCATCGTGGTGCGGAACGAGGCGAAGCACGTCCAGTTGCTCAAGGTGCGCGGTCAGAGGCTGGAGCGCCGGGCCTTTACCCTGGATGAGTTGAAGCGGGTACTCGCTGTGTGCAACGCCGAATGGCGGTCACTGGTTCTCTTCGGCTACTACACGGGCGGCCGGCTGGGGGACTTGGCGGCGCTGACGTGGCAGAACGTCAATCTGGAGCGTCGGGAGGTGATCTATCAAAGTAGCAAGACGGGCCGCGTGGTGATCCTGCCGATGGCCGAGGCTTTGCAAAAGCACGTCGAGGAGCTGCCGGCCGGGGACGACCCGAAGCAGCCAATTCATCCGCACGCCTACGCCACGCTGCAAAAGCAGAAGCGTGTGGGTGCCTTGTCCAGTGAGTTTCGTGAATGCCTCGTGGCGGCTGGGCTGGCGCAGGAGCGCACGCACAAGCGCGACCAATCGAACAAGGGCCGCTCGGGAGAGCGAAAGGCGTCAGATGTCAGCTTCCACGCCTTGCGGCACACGGCGGTTACGCACTTGAAACTGGCGGGGGTTGGCGAGGTCGTGGCCATGGACCTGGTGGGTCACGATAGTGCTGAGGTCAGCCGTGGATACACCCACGTGGACCATGCCACGAAGCTGGACGCAGTGAACCGCCTGCCAGTCCTTGCGGTGCCGGACACTCGGATTTCCGCACACACGTTCAGGAGGGTTGAGTCATGACCACGGATCGGCGCAGGGTGCTGGCTTGGATGTCGGTGCGCCAGGTGGCGGCGCGGCTGGGTTTTTCCCCGCGTTGGGTGCGCGACCGGATCAAGGCGGGGGATTTCGGGGCGCGGGTTTTCGCGTTCAACGGGGATGTCCGCGTGCCGGCGCGGGCGGTGCAGGAGTTCATGGACCGGCATCAGGTGCCGGTGAGTGTGTCGGCGGCACCACATGCGGCGGCGTTTTCGCGGAAGGTTGGGAAGAAGGGGTGAAGGAACTCTCTCACCTGTCCGCCACCCGGCTGCCGGGGGAGTTTTCCCCGGACGGATGCACGCGCGTCCGTCCATCCGGCTGTCGTCCTTGAATGAACGAACGGATGGACAGGCAGGC
>RFSE01000263.1 GCA_009924135.1 Pseudomonadota bacterium
CGGCTGGCCAAGTTCCTTCGGTACGACTGGGCGGGGCGGGCACTGTTGCTGGAAGCACTGGGATGGCTCGCCTGGGCCAAGCTGCTCCTGCTGTTCGTCCCGTTCCGCTGGATTGCACCGCACCTGGGCCGGCCAATGACGGAGAGTGCTGCCAGCCTCACCGAGCTGGAACGCCAGCTCGCCTCCCGGATTTCCTGGGCCGTGCAAGCCGTGGCCACGAACGTGCCGCTGGGTTTTGTTTGCCTGCCGCAGGCCATGGCGGCCAAGTGGATGCTTCGCCGTCGCCACCTTGCCAGCACCCTCTACCTCGGCGTGGCCCGGCCGGATGAGACGAAGTTCACCGCGCATGCCTGGCTGCGCGCGGGCGACAAGATCCTGACGGGCCGCGCCGAGAGCCGCACCCACACCACCCTCGCCTCCTTCGCGGACGAAGGGCCGTGAGCGCCACGCTGCCTACCACCTTCCGCCTTCCGCCTTTATAGGAGCGCCCTCTGCATCTGCTCACGCCGCTGCTACGGCTTCCACCACGGCGCTCTCGGTGGTGCCCACGCTGTTGGACACAAGGGTCTTAAAACGCACGGTGACATCGGCTGCCGCGCCGCTTGTGACATGCTTGGGGCTGGTATCGGTCAGGGCGATGGGATGTGTGAAGTCCGCATCCACACCCTCAACCTGCCACAGCAGTTGCCGCGTGGTGGCGTGGGCCCCGCCGCCGGCAGTGAACACCACGGAGAAATGGCCGCCCGCCTGGGGCGTGACCGTGGCGATTGCCAATGGGCTTGGCTCCGGCGTCTGGGGGCCGGTGTCAATCTGGCTGAGAGCGTCCCGTTCCGGCGTGCCGTCCGCGAAGTTGCCCTCCCAAGCCGCGAACCACCGCTTGTTGTTTTGGTCCACCTTGCTCGCGGCATTGCGCAGGGCGGCGCGCTTCTGGTTCAGTTCGGCCTTCTCGTTCTCCACCGTTTGCATGAGGATGGGATGATTATCCAAGGCCGTCTGCAAATGTGCCACGGTCGTGGTGCCCACGAGCAGCGCGGTGAGCGGCGGGGTGGCGCCAGTGCGCTGGGTGTTTACCCGCGTCCACAGGCTGATGACCCGGCGGATACGTGCCTGGGCGTTGTCCTGGCTGGTGGCCTCGATGGCCCGCACGTCATCAATCGCCCCGTGCAGGTCGTCGTCTGCCGCGATCTGCCCCTCGATGGCGCGGGGTGCCCGGACGCCCAGGTCGCTGAGGAAGTTGAAATTCGCCTCGCGCGCGGCGCGGGCGTCATCCACGGCGTCCTGCTGGGTGTCGCGGGCGGTGGCTGCCGTGACGATGGCAGCCACATCCGTTGTGTGCTGGGCAAGCGTCAATGGCCCGACAGTAAAGGCCGAGGCGAACGTGCCCCACACACCAATGGTCTGCTGGCCTCTGGAATGAACTTCTTCATGGTATTCAGGCATAAATTTCCCCTTTTTTGGAACGAGTTGCTGGTTACGGAGGCCAGTAAATCAAAACCAAAACCGCTCGCAATCAGATTATTACGTTGGCAGGAAAACTTTGGGTGACGGGAGGAAAACCGCTGGCAACTGGATCAAAACCTGACCCACCGGGAAGAAAACTCGTGGCGAAAGGGACACAATGGCACAGTTTTGGAAGAAAACTTGCCTTTGCTCGGAGAAAACGCGGAGCGACTGGAAGAAAACCCGGATCGCCTGGAGCCGCCAACCAAGCCAAGTTTTCTCCCAGACATGGCAAGCTTTGTCCGATTTCGGCCGTGTTTTCAAACTGGATGCCAGGGCACGCCAAGCGCGGTCATGGCTTCAAGCCTGGCTCCCGGGTTCAGGTCTTGCGGGAGCCTCATGGGATTCTTGGGAGATCCGGCCATTCATGTTATCCGCAAACTTGGTTGAAACTGGCTGGCATCCGCGTGCAAACTCTGCGCTGCAGGCAGGCAGCCGTGCATGTCATCCCCATAGTCGCACCAATCAGCCCTACATTGAGCACGATCCGAGCAACTTTTGCCAAGAACGACTGGCTGATTAGCCCCGCATCGAGGCTGCCCCCTGCGGGTTCTCCTGCTTTTCGGCTCCGGCATCCGACTTTCCCATGAGCGCGCTTTGCGGCTTTCTCAACCTCGACTCCGCACCGGCCGACCCCGCGCTCGTCTCGGCGCAGCTCGCGCGGCTGAAGCACCTCGGCCCGGATGGCTCCGGCACGTTCACGAGCGGCCCGGTCGCGCTCAGGCACGCGCTCCTGAGCATCACCCCGGAGTCGGAGGCGGAAGCCTCGCCCTGGCGCAGCTCGGACGGTCAGCGCGTGATCGCCTTTGACGGACGGCTGGATCATCGCGAGGATTTGTGTGCCGCGCTGGGCCTGCCGCCAGCCGAACGCGGCCTGCCGGACCCGGAACTGATCCTGCGCGCATACGAGAAATGGGGTGCCGTGTGCGCGGCCAGGCTGGAAGGGGAATTTGCCTTCGCGCTCTGGGACATGCGGAAGCGCGAACTATTCTGCGCGACGGATGCCTTTGCTCAACGCCCGTTCTTTTTTCATTGTTCTCCCAAGCGCTTCGCCTTTGCCAGCATGATTCGCGGAGTGCTGGCTGTGCCGGAGGTGCCGCGTGCTCTTGATGAGCTGACGTTGGCGTGCATGCTCGGTGGCGTCCCCCATCCCGACGATGGCACCCTTTACAAAGACATCTTCCGTCTGACGGGTGGGCGCACATTGACTATCCGCTCTGGAGGAGGGCCGGAAATCCGCAGCTATTGGCAACCCTCCATGGGAGAAGAAATCCAGCTGCGCCGTCCGGAGGACTACGCGGAAACGCTGCGGGAAATGCTTGAGCGCTCCGTCCGTTCAGCGCTGCGCACGCGGCACCCGGTGGCGGCCATGCTTAGTGGTGGACTGGATTCGACAGGCGTGGCGTGCCTCGCAGCTCGTGAGTTGGCAGCGCAGGGTCAACAGATCACCACCGTTTCCAGCATCCTCCCCGACAACTTCAAAGGTGATGAATGGGCTCATGAAGAGCGCGACTTCATCCGCAGCACGCTCGCGTGTTATCCGAACATGGAGGCGCAGTATGCCTATGGGCTGGAATTTCCGGT
Organism: Pseudomonadota bacterium; assembly: GCA_009924135.1. GTDB lineage: Bacteria > Verrucomicrobiota > Verrucomicrobiia > Limisphaerales > SXTU01 > SXTU01. Next base: position 3,085 of record RFSE01000263.1, read on the forward strand.
GGTGACCCTTGATGACAGCTACTACCAGCTTCAGGACCTGCCGGATAACAACCTCAAGTCGTTTCGTGTCCGGGAACTGGACCAACGTGCGGAGCAACGAGGGGCACGGATAGTGCTGGGTGGTGGGGGAGGCGACATGGCAGCTTCATTCAAGGGCACCGGGCATCTACAGCAACTGGTACGCGCGGGACGCTGGCTGGAAGCAATCCGGCGGGCCCGCCGGCAGGCGCAGAAATGCAGAAGGACAATGGGTGGCATCTTCCGCAGTGAGGTGCTGAGGCCTTTGGCCCCACAATGGATGCAGCGTTTGAATGAAAAAATCCGCCACGGCCGGTCGCGCCCCGAACAAATTACGGCCATCCATCCTGATTTCACGGCGCGCTTGAGGGTTGACGAACTACAGTGCGCTGCTGGCATGGACCAAGCCCTACCAGCGGACTTCCGCCGGCTGTACTTGAACAAGTTCGTGCATGCCCGATTTGAGGCAAGCACCACTCATTTCAACCCGCACCTCGAACATCCTCAGCCGCTCATGGACCGGCGAATCTGGGACTGGTGCTATCGCGTCCCCTTGGGGGAATTCACCCGCGATGGGATGCCGCGCGGCCTTTACCGGCAGGCCCTGCAAACCATCTTGCCGGAGCCAGTGCTCCAGCGGACTTCCAAAGGATGGTTTGCACCGGACTACCAGAAACGGATTGCTGACTGCCGGCCTGCGATTCTCGACTTCATGACCCGGCATCCGGCCGGTGCTCCCGTCTGGCGCTACCTCGACCGAACCAAGGTGGAAACTACCTTGCAACGGCTTGATAAGCCGGGCTCAGGGATCCACTGGGACAACCAGTTTCAACTCATCTTGTGTCACCAACTTCGAATCGCCCACTTTGTGACTTGGATGCTACCCTCCTGAACTGGGTACTCCTCGATTTAAGATTCCTTGTCATCACAATTGGGCTAAAACTCGCTCATGCTGGCTTGGGCAGTTTCAATTTTGACGTTCAGGATCAAATGCCTGAATGCTCGGTCCCTAAAAAAGAACTTGCCAAGAACAGCGCTTTCAACTATCGGCTTACTCAGTCGCTATGCTCAACAAGCTTATGAAAACTGAAAACGCCGACCTTCAATCCGAAAATGAAAAAATCTGGTCAGAGCCGACCTTGTTGAAGCTCTCCTTGCCACTGGATACACTTGCCCTCAGTACGAACGGTTCTGACAATAGTGTTATGGGTTCGACTCGGGTCTCATAAAAATCCCCACGCCCTCGCCTTGATTCTTCCGGGCCTGCTTTGCAGGCCCTTTTTTTTGTTCAGCCACGGGCTAATGGGAAATCCAAGCGAGGAACAGAGCCGGGGCAGACCGCAGAGACCAATTCTCAGCATTTCGTGGCACTTAAGACCGCTACCGGATAAGCGGCCAAAAAGGACCAAAAGCACAACCTACATCAATGCTTTTGTCCCGATACCAGAGCCCCAGAATGGGAGGCGTTGCGGAAAAGAATCGCCAGATGATCACCGAGTGAAAGCCCGCCCGGACCGGGACTTTGAGCAGACCCGCATTCCAAACAGATTACTTTTCGCCCTACGCGGAGCGAGGGGAGAAGCTGGCCAGAGGCCGGATGAGGGGTGTGGCCACCAACGCCGCCGCGGCCTACGCCTCACCTCGGCACTTTCCCCTTGCTCCGCGTAGGGAGAGGGAGGAAAGACGGTCGGTTGCCCTGTAATTCTACCGGCCATCACCCAGAGTTGGTTGAACGGGATGATCGAGATGGTCGCTGCGCTCGCACCGACGGCGTCGGCAGATGCGGTTCGACGGAGTTTCATCCTGCCGGCACTACGCGACCGGTGGGGGCCGCGAGGATTCCACGGGAATGTTCCGGTAGCTGGTACGAGCCAGCGGAGATGGTGCCTACCGGCCCAGCCAGGCGCGCACTTGGGCACTGGTGAACAGTACAGCCGGATAGCACGCGAGGAACGCCCAGAGAAATGGGGCCAACCCCATGAAGTGGCCGATGGCCAGATGCATCAGGAATGCACCCGCCACGAACACGGTGGTCACGGGCACTCCACCAAACAGTGCCAGCGGGAATAACACCTCTAGGCCCAGCACCCCCCAGGTAACGAGACGGTTTATCGCGGGGTGGGTCGTGAGCCACTTGGCCAGGCCGGGATGCCCCATGAACTCACGGCCTAACAGCCATCCCACGGCTGTGCCGTTCCGCCATTCGGGAGTTCGCCACCACTTGAGCAGCCCGCTGGTAGCGTAGGCCATCACGCATTGTCCCGCGATGAACCACAAGGCCGCCTGGGTTGCCAGCCGGCTTTCCGGGGCCAGTTCGCGCACGGTGAGCGCGCCGAGCACCACCAGCCGCATGCGGTCCCCGCCGATGACCCCCACGCCGAACTGGCGCAGGTTGGTGAGGCAGGCCGCCACCGTGGCGATGAACAGCGCCGCAGGTCGCGCCACCGGGTCGTCGGCCAGTCCCAGCAAGGTCAGGCCGGCCAGCAGCCGGAGGGCTTGCAGCCCGGCAAAGCCGCGGGTGCCGAAAAGCACCCCCAGCCAGCGCGCCACGGGTCCATCGCCATTGAGGCGTGAGCGTTGCCGGAGCAAGGGCCAGCCCAGCGCCGCGTCATCCGCGAAACCGTGCCGTGCCGCGAGCCACTCCAACGCCGAAACGGTCACACTCAGGCCAGCCAGCCGGGTGACCATCTCGACACAGCGCCAAGGATCGTGAAGGAAGGCGAAGTCGTTCATATCGCCCCTTTCGTCCTAGTCAGCGGCAGGAATTCCGATGCATACACACTGTGTTCCCCCGCACCAGCCCCCAGCGTTTCTTCCCGCACTTCAAACTGCCGGGCAACTGAGCCAGGACTGCTCGGTTCCACCACAACCTGGAGCCAGATGCCCTGCCAGCCCACCGTTTTGACAATTTTCTCCGGCCGCAGCGGCTCCGCCCGTTGTACGGCTTCGCAGAGCAATTCGATCAACGAGAGCAGTGCATCAGCGGCAAAGAGGTCCGGATTGAAAATCGCACGCCAAGGCTGGCGGCTGCACCGCATGGGAATTTCCTGCCACTGGCCAACGTGGCCCGTAGCATCGCAGTCACGAAAGTAAAGCCGGCGCACCCGTGGAATGTCTGTGTAGAGATGCCAGCTTGGCACCACCCGGAAGATGTCCCAGCGGAAGGCGAACTGGAGGAGTCGGTTGAGGAAGCATTGGTAAGCCAGCGTGACTACAAACCACGCCGCCAAGGTAAAAATAACGATCCATTCCATTTCGTCAGTCATTTAAGTTCCTTCGGTACCGCCGCCATAGCCATAAGAACGGGGCCGCCGGGTAGTAGAGGCTGAACCAGCGATCAGAAAATCGGAGCATTTTCCAATTCGTTGGCGACGGAGACCTATCCCCTTTCTGCCTGACTTGTCATGGCCTAGAAAACAGGCTGTGTCTGGTCGATTCATCGGAAACGTCTGACGAGCCACAAGACCGGCCACAGCAGATAGTATAACCCGAACCACCGATCCGGCAGCGGCGCATATTCCACTGCCGATGTCCGGGGCCAAGGGCTCGGGTCTGTCGCTGATGATCGAGCTCATCACCAGCGTGCTGGTGGCCAATCCGCTGCTGTCCGAAT
>RFSE01000264.1 GCA_009924135.1 Pseudomonadota bacterium
GAGGTAGAGGAAGAACGGCTTGTCCCGCTTCTGGCCCAGCCAATCGAGCGCGAGGTCGGTGAGCACGTCGGTGCTGTAGCCGGGGAAGGCGCGGCGGGTGCCGTTGACGTTCAGGACGGGGTCGAAGTATTCGCCCTGCCCGCGAAAGCCGGCCCAGTGATCGAAGCCCGGCCGGGGCGCATCGCTGTCATGGCCCATGTGCCACTTGCCGAAGAACGCCGTCTGGTAGCCCGCCGCGCGCAGGTACTCGGGGAAGAGACGGATGCCCGCCGGCTCGGGACGCTGGTTGTCCACCACATGATGGTGGTGCATGTACTGGCCGGTGAGCATCGACGCGCGGCTGGGCGAGCAGAGCGAGGTGGTGACGAAGGCATTGCGCAGGTGCGCGCCCTCCTTCGCCAGCCGGTCCAGATGCGGCGTCTCCAGAAACTTCGGGGCCTCGGGTATGAAGCTCAGGAAATCCCAGCGGTGATCGTCGCTGAGGATAAAGATGATGTTCCGGGGCGCGGTGGCAGCGCGGGCGGGCAAGCTAGTGAGGAGCGTCAGAGCAAGGACCAACCAGAGGTAGTTCATCGGAGACCTTTCGTGGAGGCGGTGGGATTTCGCTGGTTCAGCGGCCGGCGTTGGGTTTCAAGTGGCCAGGTTAGACGCCAGAAGCAGCCGGTCACAAATCACGGTCACAGGTGTAGCTGTTGGTCGCCTTGATGCCGACGAAGACGCTCAGGAATTCGGCGTGACCATCGGCAAAGGTGGCGTTGAAACGGTTGTCGTTGATCTTGGTATGCCAGTACTCCTGTGGCGAGGCGTTCGCGTAGGTGATGGGCCAGATGGGCCGCCAGACGCCGGGTTCGCCGTTGATGAGCATCCGGACGGGCGAGGCGATTTCGGCGGTGCGGACCGAGTTCAGGTTGGCGTCTTTGGTGATGTAATTGATGGTCGGGTTGATGGCCGCACCGGCATTGGGCGAGTAGGAGGAGCCGAACCCGTCGTAATTGGGCGGGACGGCCCCCGGGGTGTAGCCGCGATCTGCCGGGCAGTAAGCAGCCGGCATCTGGTCCGTGGCGCTGAACTTCCCAACATAGGGATTCACGTACCGGCGGTCCCCGGCGAACGTGGCGTATTGGTTCGAGCCGCCCTTGCCCCACCAGCAATACTGGCTGTCGAAATTCACCCCGGTGGAACTGAGTCCGCGCGTCGGGGGAAACTTGTCCTCGAAATCGTCCACATACAGCCGTATGGCGACGCCGAACTGACGGAGGTTGCTGAGGCAGCGGGTCTGCTGGGCTTTCGACTTCGCCTTGCCCAGCGCCGGAAGCAGCATGCCCGCAAGGAGCGCGATGATGGCGATGACCACGAGCAATTCAATCAGGGTGAAGGCGGCGCTGCGAGGACCTCGGGCGATGGAGTTCATCTGGTTGATCGGGCTGGTGTTTTGGCAAAGCATACTCCTCCGCGCCGGGTACTCAAGCAAACGGTGGCGGCTCATGCCATAAGGGGCGTATCTCGACACTGCCCCGAGGAACGAAAACTTCCGGAGCGCGGCTGTGTCACGGAGACCAGCCGCAGCGGCTGCGCCTGGCCGGAGGCGTTGATGTGTTCCATCCCCTCGGTATTCCAACGTGGCTGCGGCTGATCCCGCGCCGAGCGGGACACAGCCGCGCTCCGGGGGCAGTGTCAAGATGCGCCCTGCCATAAGGCGTGTATCGCGATGCGACGGTGCGGACGAATGCGTTCCGCATCGTAACGCGGGTGGCCCTGCCCGCGCGTTGCGGCTACAGCGGGGTGAGAATTCTCCCTGCGAGCAGTTCGCAGTTGGAATCCCTGAACACGGTGCTGGCGACTTGCAGTCGCCGTCCGTGGGTTACATAAGGACGCACCAGCTTGGAGCGACCCACCTGCAACCCGGCGACTACAAGTCGCTGGCACGGCGTTCAGGTGGAGGGTCGTGCGGACACGGCTGCCCGCTTGACGAAACCTGCCGTCTGCTCATTTGGCGGCTGGTGGCTTCACTTCAGGAGGCTTGCCAGCTTTGAGCCACTCGGGGGTAAACTTCATGAAGGCGATTTGTTCGTAGGTCTGTTTCTCACCGCATTCCATCAGCACGCCAACGAGGCCGCCCTGCATCCGCACCATCGCGGTGTAAGCGCTGGGGCCGCTCCAGAGCAATTGCGCATGAGGCCACGAACGGCCGGCATCCTCGCTGATCCACGCGTGAACCCCGACGCGTCCCGGCGTGATCGGATGCGTGAATATCCAATCTGACTGGCCGTTTGATCCGGAGCGGAAACAGCGATAAACGCAGCCTTGGCACTGGTTTTCGACCAGTTGCCCAAGGCCCTCCGCTGGACGCCAAGTCAGGCCCCGATCCTGGCTGATCAACTGCGTACGATAACCGCCGAAACCCGCGATGGTCCGGGCGTTCATCACCAGGGAGTGATTGTCAAGTTCGATGACCTGCGGCTCGCTGGTGTTTTCGGCGGCCACGGAGCCCAGCTGCCAAGTCTCGCCATGGTCATCGGAGTAGAGGCTGTGAGTGCGATACGTGCCGCCGTCGCTGTGGTAGCTGGGAATGAGCAGACGGTCGGGCCGGCTGCCGCCGCGCAGGTGGAGGCCCGCACCTGGGCCGGTGCCGTACCAGCCCCAGGAAGCCTTGCGGGCGGTGGTGGAGATTTCGCGCGGAGCGGTCCAGGTGGTGCCGTCATCGTCACTGTGCGTGATCCAGACCGTGGTGCCGGGAGCCTTGCCGGAGACGATGTCCGCCTCGATGTCCCCGCCCCGGCTGCGGGTGAAGGCGAGCCAGAGCCGGCCGTTGGATTCGTCCTGCACCACGCAGGGGTTGCCGCACGTGTCCTTGCCGAGGTCGGCGACGACTTGCAGCGGCTGCCACGTCTGGCCGAGGTCCAGGCTCCGACGCAGCACGATGTCGATGTCCCCCGTCAGCCCGCGTCCGCCAACCCGGCCCTCTGCAAACGCGAGCAGCGGCTTCTTGGGCATCCACCAGAGGGCCGGGATGCGATAGCGCGGGTAGCCCTCGCCGGACTTGAACGGCACGGTGTAGTGCAGCGCCTGCGCGGTGCTCTCCGCGAGCCACTTCCAGGAAGTCAGTTCGTGCTGGCCATCCAGCCTCCGCCACACGACTGCATCGGCGCGGCGGGTGGCTCCGCGATCCGAAACTTTCAGCGACGGGTACAGAGCTGTACCCGCCGGCCAACTGGCCGCGGAGGGTTGGTGCCGGCGCGAACAGCAGCGCGATTAGAAACGCCAGGACGAAGGGGCGTAAGGATTGGTTCATGGCTCGTTCTGCATTTTCCGGGGCCGGATCAGCAAGACCAGAATCACCGACAGCATGGCCGTGCTGGCGAATACACCGAAGATCATGTTCAACGGCACTTGCCGGTCGCGCAGTGCGCCGAAGGCCACGTCGGCAAAGCCGCCGCAACTGATGCTCACGAGGTTCATCACGCCATACCCGGTGGCGCGCAGCTCGGGCCGCACGACCTGCGAGAGGATGGGCATGTTGTTGCAGTCGAACGTGCCCCAGCCCAGGCCGAACAGCACGAGGAAGGCGATGGCAACCGCGAGCGTGCCGGAGTTGCCCACGCCGAAGAGCGACGGTATCAGCAGGCTCATGCCCAGCGCACTGGTGTAGATGCGTCCGCGCTCGCTCCGGCGCATCCAGCGGTCGGCGAGCCAGCCGCCTGCCACCGCGCCGATCAATGAGGCGAGGTTCACGTAGAGCGTGGCGGACACGCCGGCCTCGCCTTGGCCGATGGCGAACTTGTCCTTCAAGATGGCGGGCATCCAATCCTTCACCACCCAGCCGGCCAGCGCGGGCAACGTGAAGTAGAGCGCCAGCAGGATGAACGAGCGGTTGGTGAGGAGTTCCTTCGCCGCGTCGCCAAAGCCCGTGGTGCGTGGAGCGTCGTCCGTGGTGGGGTGTTTCGGTGCATCGCGCAGCAGAAACAGCAGCGGCACGGCATAGAGCACGCCCGCTGCGCCTGTCAGGTCGAAGGCCCAGCGCCAGCCCAGGCCCGGAGCGTCGGCTGCGTAGCCGCTGAAGCCGCCGATCATGATGCCGACATAAATCCCCATCTGATGAAAGCCCACCGCCCGCGACCGCGTTTCGCCGATATGGTGGTTCGCGATCAGGGCCAGCGCCGCCGGGATGTAAAAGGCCTCGCTCACGCCCATGAGCGACCGGGCGAGCAGCAGTTCATCGTAGGACTTCACATGGCCCGTCCACCACGTCACCACGGACCACACGAAGAGGCTTGCGCAAATCGTGTAACGCCGGCTGAAGCGGTCCGCCACGTAGCCGCCCACGGGGCTGAGAATGGCGTAAACCCATTTGAACTGCCCGAGCATCATGCCCCAGTTCGCCTCGGTGCCGATGCTCGGAATGTCCCCCATCACGGAATACTTCATCGCCGCCAGCATCTGCCGGTCGAGGTAGTTCAGCAGCGCCACCGGGAACAGCAACGCCACCACGAGCCAGGCGGTGCGCGAAGCGGTGGGTGTCATCGCGGCGAGATTAGCTCACGGGCGCGGGACAGCGGAAGCTCGTTCACGCAAATAATCCGCCGTCGCCCGTCCAAGGTGCTGGCCGACCGCGCGGTAGCCGGTCGTGGTGCTGTTTTCGTAGTTCCAAATGGTTTCCAGACACAGGCTCACGGTGTCGGGATTGCCGTTCACGCAGACCCAGTTCGCGCTCATGTTGCGCCAGAGCGGATGGTAGCTCGCGCCGGTGGTCTTGGGGCGGTTGCTCATGGGGATGAGCGGCTTGATCTTGCTGATGCGCCCGTAGGCGAGCTCAACGAAGCGGTTGCACTGCGCGATCATCGGCTCCTTGAGGAACTGGGGCTCCAAAACGAAGAAAAACGTGGGATCGCCCGGCCCCGGGTTGTGCAGGTCGAGGAACACGGCGAGACGGTTTTCCTTCACGAGGGTGCGCAACCGTTGTTGCGCGGCGGCGACTTCGGGGTAAACCGGGTGGTCGTCCCAGTCGCGGTTGTGGTCGCGGGGGTTGGCTTCCTTGCCGCCGTTGCCGGTCGCCGCGTTGTCCACGTCCATGATGGGCACGACGAACACTTCGGCGTGCGTGCGCAGCCACTTCGCGTCCGCGTCGTCGCCCGCCAGCCACTCCGTGAAGCCGCGCGCGACCCAGCAGGAGCCGCTCTCCCATGCGTGCTGCCGGGCGTGCACCCAGATGCCCGGAGGATTCGGCGTGGTTGCTTCGCTGACGCGCAGGCCGCGCACGGGCCGGCCTTCCCGCGTGCGGGCCAGTTCGAAGGATTTGGCGGCGGGCAATTGCTTCTCCACTTCGGCCAGCAGCGCGTCGGTATCGCGCGGAGTGAAGGGCGGGCCCCACGCGATCCAGAGCGGACCGCCGGTGCCGGTGACTTCGTAAAGAATGCGCGCGTCCTGCTTTTTGCCGGGCGCAGTATGCTGCCAGGTCTTGCCGTCCGTGGAGAACGTCGCGCGAGCTGGCATCGCCCAGATGGACGCGAGCGGCTTGCTGGTGTCCTGGCCGTTGTTCCGCGTGGGGCGGTCGCTGGCCGCGAGATCGAGGGTGAGTCGTTCATCCTTGGCCACCCCGTCCACGCGCAAGTACCACCAGCATGACCAGCCGCGCTGCGGATTGCCATCGGGCATGAAGCGGATGACGCGCGCGGCTTGATCAATCGATTCGACCTTCGCGGAGCCGCCCTCGAAGTCCGTGCTCACCCGCAGATCGGCTGCGTGCGTGGAAGCTGCCACCGTAAGAAGGAAGAGCGAGCGGATCAGGCGGTTGGTGGAAGCGGGGTTCATGGGGTGGGTCAGTCGAGAAACGGAGCGAAGGCAGTTTGCAGCGCGGCATCGGCGCGTACCAGCACCAGATCAATGGGGAGCACGACCCCGTTGTCGTCCTTCACAAAATTACCGGGGTGCGCGTCGAAGGCCGCGACTTCATCCAGATCGCGATAGAAGGCCAGGGAGCCGGGACGGCCGAGCGAGAGACCGTGCAACGGTTGAAACCAGAGTTTCCGCATGAAGGCGGTCATCTCCTCGGCCGTGACATCTCTGCCACGAATCGCTTCCTGCGAAGTGACGATGACTGTCTGATTACGCTCGATCGCGACTCCAACGAGACGGATGTCGTCGGTGAAGAGCTCGTTTTGAAGTTGCAGCCGTTCCAGATATTCCAGCGGCGTAGCGCCGGTCAGCTCCGCAGTGCCGTCGCTCAATGCGATGACATAAAAGCCGAACTTTCCTGCGTGCGTGGCTTTGAAGTAACGCTGGGTGGCCTCATCAAGCCACACACGGTGTTCCTCTCCGGCATCCTCGATGCGCGCTAAATAGCGGGACGGCTCAATCAGGCGGTGACTTTCGCGGGCCCACGCAAGGAGGTCGCGTTCCTGGCGTCCGCGAAGAATTTCTCGCTCGCGCGCCGGAGTTGTTCGCGCTGGGCGCGGGCTTGCTCGGAGGTGACGTGCGGCTGATTCGAGCGCACCCGCCGAATCTCCTTCGGGTCCGTTAGGTAGATGGCCGGTTTCATTGGGCATACACTACTAGAGCTTGGGGTTCTGGTCAAACGCGGTGTC
>RFSE01000265.1 GCA_009924135.1 Pseudomonadota bacterium
CTTGTGAAGAGGTTGCTACGAATGGCGATGGCAGCGTTTGCCCCCTCACCCCGGCCCTCTCCCCCGATGGGGGCGAGGGAGCAAAGCCCGGCGTATTCGCCAGTGTCGCAAACATCCACGCGGCGCGGCCCTGGAACCACACGCTTTTGTCCGTGTCCACCACGCTGCCGTCGCGGTCCAGGCACGTCAGGATGCCGCCGTGCTCGTGGTCCAGCCCGTGCCGGAGCCAGAAAGGCATCACGTCGTTCAGCAAGGCGTCGCGGTACAGCGTGGCGAGCTGTGCCCGCGAAGCTGCGGAGGTCAGGTCCGTGGTCATGCAGGTGCTCAGTAATCCGAGATGGAACCGTCCTTGAGCCGTCCCCTCGTGGGCCATTCGGGCTTGGACGGTAGCTTGGAAAGTTCCTCGAGCCGCGCCTCATTTACTTCGCAGCCCAGGCCGGGCGTCGTGGGCAGCGAGGCATAACCGTCCTTGTCCACCTCCCAGGACCTGCGGATCAAATCCTTGGGCGTGATGCTCGGATAGTACTCCTGGATGAGGAAAAGCGGCACCGACGCCGAGACTTGCAGGTTGGCGGACATGCCGAGATCGGTCGTGACGGAGTGCGGGGCGAGCGCGGCCTGGTACACTTCGCCCAGCGTCGCCATCTTCAGCATCTGCGAAATGCCGCCGGTGTGGGCCAGATCGATCTGCACGAACTCCGCGATGCGCTCCTGCAGGTAAGGGATGATGTCCCAGATGGTCCGCGCCTGCTCGCCACAGGCCAGGGGGATTTTGACGTGCTGCTTGATGCGCTTGAAAACCTCGATGTTCCCCGGCACGGCGGGTTCCTCGATGTAGGTCACATCGTAGGACCGGATCGCGCCGGCAAACTGGATCAGGAACGGCGGCGGCATCGAGCAGTGCGCGTCAAACATCACCATGCCGTCCGGGCCGACCTGCTTGCGCGCGTTCACGATGTTCCGCACGTGGCGCTCCATGTCGGCGGGTGAGCCGGCGAAGTGCTCCGGACTCGCGCCCACCTTGGTCGCGGTGGCGGAGGGATAGACGTGGATCTTGTCGCGCGAGGGGCCGCCGAGCAGCCGGTACACGGGCACGCCCCAGAGCTTGCCCGCGATGTCCCACAAGGCCATGTCGATGCCCGAGAGCGTGTGCGTCATGAACGGCCCGCCGCGCATGTCGCGGTGCGACCGGTAAATCTTCTGCCAGAGATACTCGATGCGCGTGGGGTTCTCGCCGTCGAGCAGTTCAAACAGCGACTTCGCCAACAACGCGGCCGCGTAAGGTTCCAACTGGTCGATCTCGCCCCAGCCCGTGACGCCGTGATTCGTTTCGAGCTTGAGGTAAACCTTCCGCTGCACCGGCGTGGCGGTGAGCTTCGTGATGCGGATCGAGCTGGTGCGGTCCGCGACGCTGGCCCCCGGCGCGGCGGCGGAGAGCATCTGGGGCACGACCGCACCGGCAGCGGCGGCCGGGGCGAGGGCGGCAAGGAGGTCGCGACGATTGAGCATGGTATGGGATTCGTTGGATCGTGTGAGTACAGCAGGATTGATTACACCGCCGCCTTCCACACCTGCGGCGTCCAGCGGCCGGTCTTCCAGCCGTCGAGCGTTTCAAACTCGCGGACCGTCAGGCCGTCGCCGCGCACCTCGACGTGGAAGAACGCCTGGGCGGGGCCGCTGAAGTGGGCCGAGTTGTCCACGTTGAAGACCGCCACGCCCTGGTCCGACTTGGTCGAACTGCCGTCCCAGTGGAACACGTTTCGCACATGCGTGTGGCCGTAGAAGATGGCGGTGCGGCGGTCCTTGATCGCGGCGTAAAACGCCTGCACGTCCGCCGGGTCCCATTCCCATTTCGTGTAGTCCGTGTCCGGCTTGGCGACGGTGTAACGCGCCATGTCCACGTGATGCATCAGGACGAGCGGCTGGTCCTTGGGCGTGTTGGCCAGGTCCTCGAGCAGGAAGGCGAGGCTGTCCATCGCGGCGTAACGGCGCTTGCGATCCACGCTGCGGTCCGTGCCCACGATGAGCCCGAGCGTGATGAAGTGAACGCCGCCCCAATCCCACGAGCCGTGCAGCCCATTCTTGCTCAGGCCTTTCAAGTTCTTCCGCGTCCGTTGCCGTGTGGCCATTTGTTCGATGGCGTAACCAGTGCCCTGCGGGGCGTCGTGGTTGCCGGCGATCTCCATGACGGGATGTTTCAGGCGGCCTTCGGTGCCCGTCATCCCGAACTGCGCGAGGTAGCCAGCCCACTCCGTCTTCTGCATCGCCGATTGCGTGGGGCCGTTCTTGTCACCGGTGTCGATGACATCGCCGACGTGCAACACGCCGTTCGGCACGGGCACCTTGCCGCCGCCCACGGCCTCGGAAAACTCCGTGCCCGGCAGGCGGTTCAACGTGTCCACCAACTGCCCGTTGTACGCGGCCGAATGCGCGTCGAGCTGGTCCGGCTGCATCTTGTCCGCGAGGAAATGCGTGTCCCCCACGACGAAGAAGCTGGTCAGTGGCGGCGCGGCCGCCCGGCCGGGCAGCGCGGCGGCGGCCAGGGCCAGGCCGGTTTGCTGGAGGAACGTGCGCCGGCTGGGGCGGGAATGGCGGGCGGGATCAAATATCATACGGAGTAAGCAGACGCTGCTGAGGGACCGTCACTTCGGCGGCCCTGGTTGATGACGCGGGCGGTTCATTCGGCACCCGGCGGCACAAAGGCCACGGTGGACTGGATTGCATGGTAGCAGGTGCAGCCCGAGCTGGCCTCGACCTGCACGATGACTCCGCCGGCCGGAATGACGTTGATGAGGCAGCCCGGGCGCATCCCGGTAAACGCCATGAGCGTGCCGCCGGTGTCCGCATCGCGCATCACGGTGTAACCGTCGCGGTAGAAGAGCATCCCGGCGGAGGCGGACATCTGGCCGCACGCCCCGGTGGCCGGGACATACCACGGGATCGGGCTCTTGGGGCCGGGCTTCATCACGGTCGCGCCGGAGCGGAGGTCGTAAGCGCGCGGCCGGCCGATGACATGCTCGCCCACGAGCACCGGACGTACGCGGTTGCCAATCGCCTGGTTCCACAGCGGCGAACCGTCGGTCGCGGACAGGGCCAGCGCGCGGCGGTCGTTCTCATCGCCCTTTGGCGCGCCGTACGCCGAGTAAACGCCGGAGAGCAGGACCACGCCGTTCTTGGCCGTGAGGCACAGGCTCCCGGTCCAATTGCCGCACAAGGTGAGGTCGTGATCCTTCGCCCACAGCAGCTTTCCCGTCGCGAGGTCGAGCGCCACAACCGTGCGGACGTAGGGCGGCGGCGGGCCCGTCGGGCTTGGCCGGCTTGGGCTTGCCGATCTCCTTGTGCGCCTCCATCAGCGTCAGCACTTTCGGCGCGTTGGTCTGGCCGCGATGCTCGACGAGAAACACCTTGCCGCCGTGCACCGCGAAAGTGCTGTTGCGCATGGCCGCGCTGTCATAACGCCACTTCAACTGTCCCGTGGGCACGTCATACGCGAACAGGGTGCGGCTGAACTGGAAGCCCGCCGAGACGCTGCCGATGAGCAGATCCCCTTCGGTCGCCACGTAAGCCCACGGGCCGGCCGCACCGGCCGGGCTGGCGGGCACGGGAAACGTGCGGCGGGTCGCGCCCGTGGCAAGGTCAAGCTGGTGACAATCCTTGTCCGTGGCGACGAACAGGCCGTGCGGCGAAGCGGCGAGGTTGCCGCAGTCCTGCGTGATGTCGAGCCGCTCGGCGCCGGGGAATTCGCGCTCCCAGTACGGCAGGCCGTTGTAAGCATCAAAGCTTAACAGCAACGGCGTCTTGGTGAGCTGGCGGTAGCCCTCGACAAACATCCGGCCGCCGAGCGAGAGCGGCGCTTCACTGCGCCGATGGCGGTCGTGCATCTTGTCCGCGCCAGGTTCGCCGTACCAGAGCACTTCAGGCCGGCCGCGCACGCGCTCGTCGTCGGAGGAACTGCTGTTGCCGGCATCGGCGTATTGGTGGGTCCAATCGCGGGCTCCGGGCAGCGCGCCGCGCACCAGTTTCGTCCACGCGGCGGAAGTGCCGAGCTGGGCCTTGCCCACCGTGCCAGCGACCGCCCAGACCGCGTCCGGCGTGGGGGTGTTGGCCAGGAGTACGCCGCCGTGGGGTTTGAGTACCCGGAGCAACGCGCGGGCCGTCAACGCTCCCTGGTCCGGGGCGACCATGTCAGCCACGACTAGGTTGGCGAAGTAAGGTGGATACGGCAGGCCGTTCGTCCCGCCGACAGGCACGACCTCCACTTCCACGCGCGCCCCATACAGGCCGGCGGTGGTAAGCGCGGCGCGGGCGGCAGCGGCTTTCGTGGCGTCAGACTCGGCAACGTGGATGTGCAACTCCGTGCGGCGCGCGAGTTCCGTGGCCAGTCCGGCGGCGTTGTCCCCGAGGAGCAACGCGTAGCCGCGCGTCACGCCCGATTCCTTCAGGATGGCATCCGCGCGCGCGATCACACCGGCGTCGTTCGCGTGCGTTGGTTTGGCGGCCAGCTCCGGCACCGGCGCACCGGAGCCGAAGCAGTGCAGACGACCATTGTCCGTGCTCACCACGAGCTGTCCGTTCGCGACGGCGAGGCCCTTGACCAGGCCGCTCACCTGCCCGGTCCAAACGGACTTGCCGGTTGCGCTGTCCAAGGCGACGACCGAGTTCGAGCCACCCAAGATGACCTGCCCGCCGGTGGCGATGACGAGCTGCAAGTTCGGCCCGTTGAAGGTCCACTGCGTGGCTTCCTTCGGCAGCGTGCCCCGGCGTGGTGCGGCGTCGGCGGCCGTCCGGTCAACGGCGGTGATGACATTGGGGCGCGGAGCCGTGTCGCGGCCATACCGGGGCACGGGCGGGCCGGTGAGGCGGAAGTATTGGTTCTTCGTGGCAACGAGTTGCGCCGCCTCGCGCACGGTGGAGACGTGCTTGCCATCGGGCGTGTAGCAGTGCAGTTCGTTCTGCGAGCCAAGGTAGTAAAGGTCATCCACCAGCACGCCATAGTCGCCGCTGACGACCCCCTTGCTGGGCACGATGAGGTAGGTCTTCACCATCGAGCCACGCGAGGCTCCGTCTGCGCGGGCGTAGGCAAGCGGCGCGGTGCGACCGCACGGGACGTAGAGCTGGTCGGCGGTGGCGAGCAGGTAGCCTTGGGGCGCGAGGGCGACATAGGCTTCGCCGGACTTGGGCGTGGTGCTGGTCTTCCACAACGGCTTTCCAGTCGCGGCCTCGAACGCGGCCACGGAGGTCTCGCGGGCGGGAAAGATCCCCGCGCCGCAATAGGCCACCCCGCCGTCCACCAGGATGCTCGTGCGGATCGGCCACAACGAACTCATCCGCCCGGCTCCGAGAATGCGCGTTGCGCCCGCCCCGGGCCGCGCGCTCCACACGAGGCGTCCGTCCCTGGCTTCCAGGCAATACACCAACCCGTCATCTGAACCGGCATAGACACGGCCCTCCGCCACGGTCGGCGCAAGCCGGACCGGTCCCCCGGTGAAGAACGTCCAGCGCTTTGCCCCGGTGCGGGCATCCACTGCGTGGATGCCGTTGTCCACCGCTGATCCGAAAAACACGGTGCCACCAACCATCGCCACATGGGTGGCATCGTCGAAGGCCAGCTTGGGCAATTCATTATAGCCCGGTTGCGGACTCGGCCACGCGCGCGTCGGTTCGGCGGGCGGGGTGTACGACCACAGCTCGGCCAGCGGCAGCTTCAGCGACTCGCTGGATACACCGCTCCGCGCGCGGTCATGCATGAACGTGGGCCAGTCCTCGGCGACCACCGGGGCCGCGAGCAGGAGCGCGGCGAACTGAAGGGCAAACCGACACGGCTGGCTCAGGCGGCGGATCACCACGCTGGACGAAGCGTGCAGGGAGTTCACGGCTTGGTTGTCCGCGATTTCAGTTCGCGTTGCAAGGTCGCGACCACGGCGTCCTTGAGAAGGGCGGTGCCTTCCGGTTTCCAGTGGAACTGGTCGCCGCGCGCGAGGTCGAGGTGCGGAGCGATGACGGCGTAGAGGTCGTTCACGGGGACTTTCGCCTCGGCCATGACTTTGGCGGCCATGCGGTTGTGCTCCACGATGATGGGGTTGATCTCGGCGTCGAGTTCGCCCGGCTTGCCCTTGGTGGTCACGGGCGTGCTGCTGGCCCAGATGAAGGTGGCGTTCGGGGCCTTGGCCCGGATCGTCTCGACGAGCTTGCGCGTGAGCGGTTCGAATTGGCCGTCGGGAATGCGGCCCTTCTGCCAGCCGTGCAGGCCCATGTTGACATGCACGATGTCATACGGGCCCTGGGCCAGCACCTCGGCGAGCATCTCGTGCAACCGGAAGGAGGACTGTGCGAACGGGTTCACCCAGGCGTCCACGTAGGCCTGGCCTTCCAGCGCCTTCACGGTGCCGGCGAGGTAGCCGTTGAGGATCGAGTCGCCCATGAGCAACACGCGTGGACGCTTCGGATCGGTGCGGGTGGCCTTGTCCAGCCGCCAGCCCTGGCCGTCGGCGTGCAGGCGCGGGTCGGACTCGCTGGCGGCGGAGGATTTGGCGGGCGGC
>RFSE01000266.1 GCA_009924135.1 Pseudomonadota bacterium
GAGGGGTGACCGGGGCAATTTGCATGGGCATCCCCCACTCCACCAGCTACTTGCCGCTGCTGGCAACTTTCCAACTGCTTTTTCTAAGGTTAAGGATTTGGTGAAAACCGGGGCAACAAAAATTCCCGGAGCCCGGCGCGGGGGAAGGCGTCTCAGTTTCTTGCAGCCCCAACGGGGCTGTGGCCCAGAGCCCAAGGTTGGCGCCCGAGCGCCTACCTTGGGTGGTTTGGAAAACGGGGAACAACCCCAACGGGGTTGAAGACAATTCCGGACGCTGCCCCAGGGTAGCTCGTGCCTCGCAACCCTGGGCTATGGGCCGGAATCCCGTTGGGATTCATTTCCCTTCGCACCGGGCGGCAAGAAATTGAGATGCGCCCAATGCGGTTGAACGCAGACGTCGCTTAGGCGCGGAAGGTTGGCCCCGCAATTCCCCGCTCGCCACCTTGCGCGCCGGTCTTTAGCTTCGCCGCGATGGCTTCACTGCCCAAACCGGAAATCATTCTTACGCACGAGAGCGACCTCGATGGTCTGCTCTCCGGCCTCCTGCTGCGCCGGCTCGCCCGGAAACTGTTCGACCAGGACATTCGCCTGGAAGCGCATCATTACCATTCGTGGAAGCAGCGCCAGCTCCGCGAGCGCAGCGCGTGGGTATCCGACTTCAGCTTCGAGCCCCGCATGGACCGGCCGGACTGGCTGATCCTCGACCATCACGCCACCGAGACCCCGGCCAAGCAGGCACAGTTCATCCATGATCTCGGCAAGTCCGCCAGCCTGCTGTGTTACGAGCTGTGCTGCCAGCACGGCCTGGGCAAGCCCGAACTGGACCGCCTCGTGCACCTCAGCAACGTGGTGGACCTGTACCTCGTCGAGGACCCGGACTTCGAGCTGGCATGCGACTACGGGAACCTCGTCAAGACCTACAACTTTTGGAACATCCACGCGTTGATCGAGGGCAATCCGGAACGCCTGCTCGACCATCCGCTGCTCGAAGTGATGGCCGTGAAGCGCCGCGTGGAAGACCCGCTGGGCTTCGAGTGGAGCCGCCAGAACGTCGTGGACATCAGCCCGACCGTCGGCTTCGTGGACACCGTTGTGGGCAACTCCAACAGCATCGTGCACCGCTTGCTCGCCGAAAAGGCCACGCCCTACACCACGTTGGTCACGCTCTTCGTGAAGTCCAACCGCACGGTGATTGCCAGCTTCCGCAGTGAAAATGGCGAGGCCCTAAAGGTCGCGCAGCAGTTTCAGGGCGGCGGCCACGCCAACGCCTCGGGCGCGACACTCCCGCGCTCCGTGCAAACCGCCGAAGACGGCGTGCTCTATCTCCGTTCCGTTCTCGCGCCGGCCCCGAAAAAGGGCGGCAACCTGGCCAGCCTGGAACAGGCTTTTGCGTCGCTGGAAGTGAAGGCGTGACCAGCGGTGCCACCTTGCAATTCCCCTACCCCCACCGCAGCACTCTCACCACCATCCCCGCTGCCAAAGTTGTCTCTGGCGGCACGTCCACCAAGCCGTTCGCCGCCGCCAGCGAGTGCAGCATGTGCGAGGCCTGCGTGCCGGCGGAATGGACGCTGCCTTCCGCATCCACGCACACGCGCACGAAGTGCCGGCGATCCCCGCGATTCACCAGCGGCTCGGCCAGCGTGCCCCGATACGAGGGCAGCCCGGTGTCCGTTGCCCCCTGCCACCGCAGCAAGGCCGGACGCACGAGCAGGAGGAACGTTGTAAAGGCCGACACCGGATTGCCCGGCAGGCCGAAGAGAAACCTGCCCCCGAGCTGGCCGAAGACGAACGGTTTGCCGGGCTTGATCGCCACCTTCCAGAATTCCTGGCTGCCGCCCAGCTCGGCGAACGCGGCCTTCACGAAATCCAACTGTCCCACCGACGCCCCGCCGGTCGTGACCACCGCGTCGCAATCGGCAAACGCACGTTGCAGGGCGCTGCGGGTGCGCGTGAGCGAGTCCGGCACGAGGGGAAACACGCGGGCCTCCGCGCCGCACTCCGCGAGCAGGGCGGCGAGCATCGGACGGTTGCTCTCGTAAATCTGGCCGGGGGCGAGCGGTTTTCCGGGCGGCCGCAGTTCGCTGCCGGTTGCGACCAGCGCCACGCGGGGTCGCCGGCCCACCCGCACGCTGGCGGTGCCGACGGCGGCGAGGAGATTCAAATGGCCCGCACCCAGCCGCGTGCCGGGAACGGCGAGACTGGCACCCACCTTCACGTCCTCGCCGCGCAGGCGGACGTTTTCCCAGGGTCGCGCCCGGTCGAGCACATGGACGGTTTCTCCGTCCGCGCGCGTGTCTTCCTGCATCACCACCGCATCCGCACCGGCCGGCAGGGGCGTGCCGGTAAAGAGGCGCACGCACGTCTGCATGCCCACGGTGCCCGCGAAGACCTGTCCCGCGCCCACCTGGCCGACGAGCCGCAAGGCGACGGGCCGGTCGGCGCTCGCCGAGGCCACATCCGCCGCCCGCACCGCGTAGCCGTCCATCGCGGAGTTGTCGAATGGCGGGAGGTCCAGGGTTGAGGAAATGGGCTCGACGAGAAATCTCCCGGCGGCCTCGGCCACGGGGATTTTCTCCGGATTCACCGCCGGCATCGTGCCAAGCACATGGGCAAGAGCTTCTTCGTAGGTCAGCATCGCAATTTGAGAATGGAGCATGATGCAGGCCGCTCGCAGGTTTCAAATGCCGATTGCGCCATGGATGAATGTAACCACAGAGGCACCGAGAACACAGAGAGGGATCAGGAAAGCAGGAAGGCAGGAAGGGAAACCGGTCTTTTCCTGCTTTCCTGCCTTCCTGATTTGGAATTGTCTCCCTCTGTGTCCTCTGTGCCTCTGTGGTTAAATCAGTTTCACCCGTAAACCGCCTCCGGCTTCAGCTCATAGGCCGGAAACACCTTCGCCAAGTCCACCTGTGGATGGTGACGTTGCAGGATGGGGGCGAGCACGTCGCGGTAGTTGATCGTGACCGGCAGATCGCCGGGGCCTTCGAGGACTTCGGGCGTGAGGCCGGGCCAGTGGGAGAGCACGCGTCCGCCCTTCACCCCGCCGCCCATCACGAACATCACGCTGCCCCGTCCGTGGTCCGTGCCAAACGCGGAGTTCTCCCCCACGCGCCGGCCAAACTCGGTCATCACCACGACGGTCACCTGCTCCATGGTCTTGCCCAGGTCACGGTAGAAGGCGCTCAGGCCGCCGTTCAACCGGCGCATGTTCGGGTCCATGATGGCGGCTTGCGTGAGGTGGGAATCCCAGCCGCCCAGGTCGAGCGACACGGCTTCCAGACCGACGCGCGCCTTGATGAGCCGCGCGACCTGCTTGAGGCCCTGGGCGAAGTCATCGCGCTCGTAGTCCGCCCCGTGCGCCGGGACGTAGGTGGTGTCCCGCACCTGCTTGATACGATCGAGCGCGTTGAGGGTGTCACGCGCGGATGCTCCGAGGCCGTCGGTGTGGGCTGCGTATAATTTCTTCAAGCTTGCCTGGAGCGGTCCGCCGCCCTTGCCGAGGGTGAAGTCATCGAGCGAACGCATCACGGTGGCGGCAGGGGCGCCGCGCAGGCTTTCGGGCAACGCGCGGCTCACGGCGATGGCGGAGAGGGCTCCGGTAGTAGTCGCGCCCCGGAAGCGCAGGTAACGCCCGAGCCAGCCGCCCGCCACCTCGCCTGCGCGCTCCATCAAATCCTGCGCCTCGAAATGCGACCGCGTGGAATCCTCCGATCCCGCCGCATGGACCACGAGCAGTTCACCCGCCCGATATGGCGTGGCGAGGCCGGCCAGAATGGGGTTCAGGCCAAAGTTGCCATCGAGCCGCGCGGCCTCCGCAGCCTTGATGGCGATGCGCGGACGCGCCCGGTAGTATCCATCATCGTGCATCGGCGCGACCATGTTCAACCCATCCGCCCCGCCACGCAGAAACACGACGACGAGCGTCTTCAACTGGTCGCCGTTGCCGGTGATGGAGGTCTGGGTGCTCATGGATTTTTAGCCACAGATGGACACAGATGAAACACAGATAGAACGGCGGACAGTCCGGGCCACCATGGCAAACCGGGCCTGCATTCCCATCTGTGTTTCATCTGTGTCCATCTGTGGCTAACACTTCTGAAAACTCGGCGCGGCGAGCATCAATGCAAGGGTGGCTCCGGACTCCTTGCTGGCGGTCACTTCATCCGCCGTGGGAGCGCGGCCGAGCAGGTGGGCCATCAGGCCTTCCTCGGACTTGAAGCTGGCGTTCAGCTTCTCTGCGTCGATCTTGGTTTCGTTGCCGAGTTCGTTCTTGGTGAGCGCGACGGCGAAGTTCCACCGCCAGAGCAGCGTGCCCAGCCACGGCGCGGCCTTTTCCGGGTAGCCGTCGGGCGTCGGGTAGTGGAACGGCGCGTGGCCCATGCGCAGGAGGTAGTCCTGGATCGCGTGGCTGGCGTCGGTGGTCGCGTGCGTGGCGCGCAGCGCGGAGACGATGTAGTGGAACGGGCGCTTGAGCTTGTTGCCGCGCGTGGTGAGAAACCCCTCGGTGGCAAAGAGTGTGCGCAACGTGGTGGGAATGTCGCCGCCGGACGCGATGAACTTCTCCGCGACGGCGCTCACGGCGGCAGCGGGCGGCTCATCCGCAATGAAACGCTGGCACAGCTTCGTGGCGAGGAACTTCGCCGTGGCCGGGTGCAACCCGATGATGCCGAGCACGGTGTCCAGTTCGGCACGACCGAGCTCCTCGATTTTCTCCGCATTGGCCTGTTTAGGAATTCTCGGGATGACGTGGCCGAGCACCACCTTCTCGCCGCGATCGTGCTGGAAGGGTTTGAACTCAACGTTGCCAAGGCCGAATTGCGAATGGTGGGTTTCCTTGACCGTCCATCCGGTGAGGCAACGCGCGACCTCCATCACGTCCTTCTGCGTGTAGCCGCCGTGGACGCCGAGCGTGTGAAGCTCGAGCAGTTCGCGGGCGTAATTCTCGTTCGGCTTGTCGGCGTCGTTGCCCTTCTTGTTCACGCGCCCGTCAAGATACCAGAGCATCGCGGGGCTGAGGGCGGAGGCGCGGAGCATGGCCGGGAAATTGCCCAGTGCGTGCGCACGGACCACATCGCGATCGTCGGCGACCTTGAGCCACTTCGCGTCGCCCTTGGATGGGTCGATGTTAAAGTGGTCGCTCCAAAAATTGACCATCACCTCGTAGAGCTGGCGTTCGCTGAAGACCGCCCGCAACACCGTAGCGCGAACCAACGCGTCCAGCAGATGCTTCTCCTGATACTCGAAGAGTTCGCCGAGCGGTTCGTTGAGGACCTCGAAGCGGCGGACGGCGTTCTCACCGTCGGGATCGTCGATCCGCTCGGGCGCAAGCTGCTGGTCGAGGAAGGCGGCGAAGGCGGCTTCCTCCGTGGGGCCGAGCTTGCGCACGCTCTGGTAGTCCCACGGCCGGGGCCCAAAAGTGAGGCGGTTCAACGCGTGCGAAACGAGATCGATGTCATTTCCGGCAGGCGTGACGTAAGGTCCTTCCGGCACGGTCAACGGGCGGCGGCCCGGCAGCAAGACCTCGGGAACGTCCACCTTGCTGCATCCGGCGGCCACCGCCGCGAGCGACGCGGTGCTGCCGGCCTGGAGGAAATGACGGCGCGTGAGGTTCATGCAGCAGCGGGGATCGGCGGTGCCTGGGGCTGCGGGGCCGGCGCGGCCTTGCCCTCACGCACGGCGAAGACCAGCGCGGCGAAGCCGGACACCAGGGTCCAGATGCTCAGGCCCAGCCAGCCGATGAAGGGCAGCAGAAAGGTGAGAGCGAGCACGGTGCCGCCGCGCAACACGCGGCGCCAGGGCCGGGCCTCATCCGTCGGGGAGGGCAATCCGGCGCCAACGCGTTTCGCCAGACCGGCGGAACCGGCGAGGCCGCCGATCACCACGATGCCAC
Source organism: Pseudomonadota bacterium (assembly GCA_009924135.1). Taxonomy (GTDB): domain Bacteria; phylum Verrucomicrobiota; class Verrucomicrobiia; order Limisphaerales; family SXTU01; genus SXTU01. The sequence continues at coordinate 5,894 of RFSE01000266.1, forward strand.
CGAGGGCCACGGCGGCGATGTTCATCAGCGGGTTGTTCGCGGCCTTGGAGAGCGCGACGGCCAGCGCAATCAGCGGCGCGGCCATGGCCAGGCCGGCGAAGGTGAGCTTCCACGGCCGGTCATATTGGTGACGTGCCCGCTCGACGATGACGGGGAACAGCGCCTCGGCCGCGAGCCAGAACGAGAGGAAAATGAGCAGGCCACCGACGATGAGGAGGAAGATTTTAAGGATGTCGGCCATTATCATAAGCGTGATGTGCAGTGGGTGACGCCAGCGGCTCAGCCCGGTTACCAATAATCTTTACCTGTGACGTACGGAGGATACGACCCGCAGGCCGGGAGGAAAGTTTCAAGTTTGTCGAGGCGGGCGGGGCGCGGGGTCGTAGCGCGGGCAGCCTTGCCCGCGCCCAAGGTGGCGGCAGGCATCTTGCCGCCCGGATAGGCGTG
>RFSE01000267.1 GCA_009924135.1 Pseudomonadota bacterium
CGTGCCCCAAGGCCGAAGAACTCGACAAATGCTATGCCTCCGGCGTGACTAACTGCCACACCGTCGGCGGAGCGTGCCTGCTACTGCCGTTTTTAGGTTTATTTGAAGGCCGATGACAATCTGGCCTGAACGCGGAGGCAGATGGGAAAATCAGGGTGCCCTGCCGCCCGACCGCCACACCAGTCGCCGTGCTGTCAGCTTGACTCGCAGGACGCTTCCGCCGGAGATTCGCCGCCATGCACTTGCTTTCCATGAAACCCCTGTTCGCTTTGTCCCTGGCCTTGTCCCTGACCTCCGCAGCGCACGCCGCTCCGGCCGGTGAGTTGGAAGCCAAACCCGACGACGCACGGCTCGAGAAGTTCAAGCCCCGCAAGGCTCCTCAACCGTCCGGCCTGGTGCTCAAGACCGGGGACCGGCTCGCCATCATCGGCGACTCCATCACCGAGCAAAAAATGTACTCCCGCATCATGGAGACCTATCTCACGGTCTGCGTGCCGGAACTCGAAGTCACCGTGCGCCAGTATGGCTGGGGCGGTGAAACCGCGCCGGGCTTCCTCAGCCGCATGACGAACGACTGCCTCACCTTCAAGCCCACCGTCGCCACGACCTGCTACGGCATGAACGATCACGGCTATCGCGCGTACACCCCGGATGTGGGCGACCGCTATCGCAAGGCTTCCACCGCGATCGTGCAGGCCTTCAAAACCCATGGCGTGCGCGTCATTCAAGGCTCGCCGGGCAGCGTCGGGTGGACCGGCGACGCCAACGCGGAGGCGAAGAATCTCAGCCTCGGCGAGCTGCGCCACATCGGCATGGAGATCGCCGACAAGGAACACGTCGGTTTTGCCGACGTGTTCTGGCCGATGCTCACGGCAGGCATCGAAGGGCAGAAACGTTATGCTCCGAACTACGCCATCTCCGGCGGCGACCGCGTGCATCCCGGCGGTGCCGGCCACTTGGTGATGGCTTACGCTTTCCTCAAGTCGCTCGGCCTCGACGGCGACGTGGGCACCATCACGGTGGACTTGAAGGGCGACAAGGCGACGGCCACGAAGGGGCACGAAGTCCTGTCCGCCGGTGGCGGTGAGGTGAAGCTCAAGAGCACCCGCTATCCGTACTGTGCCACGGGTGATCTCAAGAGCGACGGCTCCATCCGTTCCGGCATGTCACTGGTGCCGTTCAACAAGGAATTGAACCGCCTGACTCTCGTCGGGAAGAACGCCGGAGCCACCAAGTACAAGGTGACCTGGGGCACGGAGTCGCACAGCTACACAGCCGAGCAACTCGCGCACGGAGTCAACCTCGCCGACGACTTCGCGGTGAATCCCTTCTCGGAAGCCTTCAACAAGGTGGATGCCGCCGTGGCCGCCAAGCAGGGTTACGAGACGCACCAGATCAAGAACATGTTCCATGGCCCGGAGTACCGCGTGGAACCCGAGACCATCATCGCGCTCACCGAGAAGTTCCGTACGCCCCTGGCCAATGCGATCAAGACCGCCTTCGTGCCGGTGACGCACACGCTCAAGATTACGGCGGAGTAACCGCCCAGCACCGGGTCTCAAATCAGGCCTGTTCGGGCGCATCTTGGCACTGCCCCGGAGCGCGGCTGTGTCCCGCGCGGCGCGGGATCAGCCGCAGCAACGTTGGAATGCCGAACGGGGACGGAACACCTCATCGCCTTCTGCCAAGCGCAGCCGCTGCGGCAGGTCTCCGCGACACAGCCGCGCTCCGGAGGATTTCGTTCCTCGGAGGCAGTGTCGAGATGCGCCCGGCCCGTTCGTTCTCGAATCAAGGGCAACCCGGTTCCGTCAATAGACCCGATGCCTGAGAGATGCTTAAGCCGCTGCGTGAGCCATGGATTGGCTCGCCTGGTGACGGTTGCGATCTGCTGGGCGGCTTGGTCGGGTCCACTGGCGCAGTCAGGGGAACCGCTGCTCCGGCAAATCATTGACACGCAGGTGCAGGCCGCCTGGCAAACGGCGAAGCTCAAATCCGCCCCCAAGGCAGACGACGCCACCTTCCTGCGCCGCGTTTACCTCGATCTCGTCGGCACCATCCCCCCGCAGGACGAGACGCGGGCTTTCCTCGATGACCCGGACTCGCTCAAACGCGACAAGCTCATCGCGCGGTTACTGGATGACCCGCGCTTCGCCACGAATCAGGCCACCCTGTGGGACCTGACGCTGTTCAGTCGCCAGCCACCGAACCCGGACGTGACGCGCAACCGCACGCTGTTCCGCGAATGGCTCACCGCGAAGTTCGCCAAGAACGAACCGCTGGACCGCTGGGTGCGCGCGTTGCTGCTCGCGGAAGAGGATGGCTCGGAATTGTTCTATGCGGCCTACAACAACCGGCCCGAGGACCTGACCGAATCGTTCAGCCGCATTTTTCTGGGCACCCAGCTCCAGTGTGCGCGCTGCCACGATCACCCCTACACCGACTTGAAGCAGCAGGACTTTTACGGCATGGCGGGCTTTTTCGTCCGGCTCGTCGTGCTCGACCAGGGCTCGACTGGCAGTGGCGAGAAGCAGGTGAAGAAGTACAAGATCGGCGAGAAAGGCAGCGGCGACGTGCTCTTCGCGGGCAACATGAAGGACGCGAAGCCTGGCAAGAAGGGTGAACCGGTGAAACCCGCCTTCCTGCGCGGCGGCCCGTTGACGGAACCGCCCCTGCCGGCCGGGTACAAGGAGCCGGACATCAAGACCGGCACCAAGTCGCTGCCCAAGCCCGAATTCTCACGCAAGGAAAAGCTCGCCGAGTGGGCCACGGCCACGGCGAATCCCTACTTCGCCCGCGCGGCAGTCAACCGCGTCTGGGGCCAGTTCATGGGGCGCGGCATCGTGCATCCCGTGGATGACTTCGAGGCGGACAGCAAGCCCGCGCTGCCCGGATTGCTTGATGCGCTCACGCAGCAGTTCGTCGCGCACCAGTTCGATCTCAAGTGGTTCATCGGCGAACTGGTCCGCAGCGAGACGTATCAACTCGCCAGCACCGGGCCGGCGAAGGAAGCCTTGCCGAAGCTCTACGAGCGCGCCCGGCTGCGACCGCTCTCCGCCGAGGAGATCATTGCTTCCCTCAAAACCGTCAGCGGCGACGCGACCCAAAAGACCGACGGCACCACGGGCGAGTATTTCATCCGTTACTTTGGCGAACCAACCAACGGCCAGGGCGAGTTCCAGGGCCGCCTCGGCGAGCATTTGTTCCTGAACAACAGCGAGAATGTCCGCGCCTTTCTCCGGCGCAAAAAGGGCAACCTGGCGGACACCATCCTGACTTCCACCGATCCCTGGGATCGCCGCGTGGACCGGATGTTCCTCGCGGTGCTCACGCGCCTGCCCAGCTCTGCCGAGCGCGACAAGTTTACGGCCTACTTGCAGAGCGACCCAAAGCCGGAACCGCTCGTGGAAGAGGCGCTCTGGGTGCTGGTGAACCTGAGCGAGTTCCGTTTCAACCACTGAGATGATGAGTAAGAGTATGAGTAAAAGTAGGAGCGGCGACTGCCCGCCAAACTCTCGTACTCCTACTCCTGCTCCTGCTCCTACTCCTACTCCTACTCCACCCCTGCAACCATGAGCACCTCCACCTGCCGACCCCACGAGCATCTCTCCCGTCGCGCGCTGCTCAAGGGCGCACTGGCCACCACCGCCGGAGCAACGGTCGCGAACTGGGGCGGGCTCTTCAACACCGCCGCCGTGGCAGCAGAGGCCAAAAAGCACGGCAAACGCTGCATCCTGCTTTGGATGAACGGCGGGGCCAGCCAGATCGATACCTTCGACATGAAACCCGGCCGGTCCACCGCCGGACCGTTCCGCGAGATCAAGACCAAGCTCCCCGGCTACCACATTTGTGAGTATCTGCCAAAACTGGCGCAGCAGGTGGACAAGCTCGGGATCATTCGAAGCATGCGGACGCAGTCGCCGGATCATCCGGACGGCATCTACCACATGCATACGTGCTACAAGCAGTCCGAGCGCGTCCCCCATGCGGAACTGGGCGCGATGATTGCCAAGTACCTCGGCCAGGTGGATGCCGACCTGCCGAGTTTCGTGCGCATGGGCCCCACGGGCAACGCCGGGTCCGGTTATCTCGGCCCGAGCTACGAGCCCTTCAGCATTGAGCGCGGCGGCAAGCTCCCTTACTTCACCAGTCCCTACCTGCCCGCGGCCAATGAAGCCCGGCGCAACGACCTGCTGCGCTTCATGGAGGCCGAACACCAAAAGGAGAACGGGGCCGGGGCCTATGAAAGCCACCGCGTCGCCAAGGAACGCGCGTGGCGGCTGCTCCGGGCGAAGGAGCTGTTCGACACCACGAAGGACTGGCCCCAGCACGAATCGCTCTACGGCGCGACGGAGTTTGGCCGTAGTTGCTTCCTGGCGCGCAAACTGGTCGAGGCCGGCGTGCCCTTCGTCGAGGTGGGGCAGGACAATTACGACAGCCACGCGGACAACTTCGTCTGCCACAAGGCGAACATGCAGGTGCTTGATCCCGCGTGGGCCGGCCTGCTGATTGATCTGGAACGCACCGGCCAGTTGCAGGACACGCTCGTCGTCTGGATGGGTGAGGTGGGCCGCACGCCAACCATCAACAACCGCGCGGGGCGCGACCACTTCATCCGGGGCTGGACCATCGTGCTGGCCGGTGGCGGGGTGAAGGGCGGCGTGGTTTACGGCTCCACGGATGCCGATGGCCGCGAGGTCGCCGAGAATCCCGTGAGCGAAGGTGACCTCTTCGCGACCATCTACACCGCCCTGGGTGTGAACCCGCGCGCGAAACACTTCGCCGGCACGCGCCCGATCTGGGCCACGCCTGAGGGAGCCAAGCCCATCAAGGAGCTGCTGTCGTGAGCGCCGAAACCAAACCCGCGCCCGCCGGGCCCGCCGCCGACGCGCCCTTCGCCAAGGCCGCCTTGTTGTGGTCCCTGCCGTGGGACGCCGACTGGGTTTCCGCCGTGAGCTTCGTCGGACCGAAACACGTCGCCGCCGGCAACAATCTTGGCGAAATTCTACTCTGGGAGTTACCCAACCAGCCCGAGCCAGCTCCCGAGCCCACCGAGAAGGCCAAGTCCGGCAGTGGCGAAAAGAGCGAGCGCCCGCTGCATGCCGCCCCGCCGCCCGTGCGGCAGTTCACCGGCCACACGAACGTCATCAACCGCCTGCTCTGTGCCGAAAACCGCTGGCTCATCTCCGCAAGCCACGACCACACGCTGCGTTACTGGGATTTGCAGGCCGCGCCGGCGGCGGCCGGCAAGCTCGTGCTCAACGCCCGCACCATCGAGGATGCCACCCGCAACAAGGGCTCGGGCAAGAAGGCTCCGCCGCCGCTGGAGGTCGAGGTCCGCACGCAGCCGGCGGCTAAGACAATTCAAGGTGGCGAATGGATCGTCGGCCTGGGCATGAGCCAGGATCAGACCACGCTCATCACCGGGGACGACGGCGGGCAGGTCGTCCTCTTCAACCGCAGCGCCGGCACCGAACTGAAGCGCTGGTCGGTCAAGGGCTGGGCTTACGCCGTGGCGCTCGCGCCCGACCTCAAGCAGGCCTGCGTGTCCGAGCGTTACCCCCTCGTGTTCGACTCCGGTCGCCACGTCGGCGTGAAGCTCTGGGACGCTGCGACTGGTACGGTCCAGCACGACCTGGGCAAGGAGTTCAAGGACATGCAGATCGCCGCCGCCGCGTATTCCGCCGATGGCAAGTTGCTCGCCCTGGGACGCGGCGGCGAAGCCGATGGCAACAACGGCAAGGTCTTCCTCCTCAACCCCGCTACGGGCAAGAAGGAACGCGAATTCTCACCCGGCCACTTGTCCGGCCTCACCGATCTCTGCTTCCACCCGGACGGCAAGCACCTCGCTTCGGCCGGCCGCGACACCGTCGTGCGCCTCTGGAACCTCGCCGATGGCAAGCTCGTGAAGGAACTCGGCAAACCGCGCGGCGGCCAGTTCAAGGACTGGATTCACGCAATCGCCTTCTCCCCCGACGGCACCCGCCTCGCCGCCGCCGACATGGCGGGTTTTGTCCATGTCTGGCAGCTCAGCACCTGACGCGGGACAGTGATTAGCTTACGTGCGGTAGCGGCACTCCATGAGCGCCGCATCTGGCCACCGGTGCTCTGCAACACCTCGGAAAAACGGACCCCGCAACCCGGCGGTCACCGACCGCCGCTCCAAAGCGTGCCGACAGACCGGGCCGCATTTCACATCTGCCCGCAGAACAGGAAGGGATGAATCCCCACTTCACCCAGATACCATCCCCCATTCCCCATTCCCTAT
>RFSE01000268.1 GCA_009924135.1 Pseudomonadota bacterium
CCGGGAGTTGCGCCGCGAGGTAACGCGCGGCGTTCTCCACCACGCGGAGGTTCTCGGCCTGCTTGAACACCGGGAACGTCTCGTGGCCGGGCCGGAAGTAGAAGACGCCGCCCTTGCCCACGCGCCACAGCGAGCCGCTGCGGAACCACTCGCCCTTGTCCCACCGCTCCTCGAAGACCACCACGTCCGGCTTGGGTACGTGGAACGGCTCGTCGTACATCTCCGTTTTCGGGATGTCCCAGGTGGCGGGCAGGCCCTGTGCGATCGGGTGCTCCGGCAGCAACGTCTTGAGGTGCCCCGGCGCACCGTCGCCACGATAGGCGGGGAAGATGCAACCGGGCAACGTGAGTTTCCAGACGCCGTCCTCGTGGCGAAGCGCGGGAGTGAGTTGCGCATCGCGGCGCGGCAACTTGCCGAGCGGGTTGTCGTTAAAATACTCGAACTTCGCCGTGGCGCGTTCGGCGGCGGGGATTTGGGCCAGAGCATCCTCTTTGGCCCGCTCCTGCATGAGCCGCACGAAGGGCCGCGCCCAGTGCGCCGAGTGCAACGCGATGAGGGCGAGCCGGCCCTCCCGCACGCGTTGCACCACGGCCTCGACGCGCGGCGCTTCGACGAGCCCATGCCGCTGATGGCCCCACCAGACGATGACCTGCGCGGCATCGAGGTCGGCGTCGGACAGGCCCTGATTGGGCGCGGCGAGGTTGACGGAGACGACCTTGAAGCCCGGCTGTTTCGCCAGGTACGCGGCGATGGTGTCGCCGAGGAACCCGCCGTCGTAGGCCGATTTCTGCGCGGGCTGCTGCTCGTCCCACACGAGCACCCGGATGGGTGGAGCCTCGGCGGCGAAGGCGTGGCCACCAAGAACGCAAAGCAGCGCAAGCAGGGCGAATAAACGTTGCATGATGCCGGATGCTGATAACCCGGAGTCTGGCTGGCGAGCGGAAAGTCGGCGGGAGGAAGCCAACGGGATGAACCACGAAGACACAAAGGGCACAAAGAATCGAGTGCGGCGGCAGACTACGAATTCGACCGCGCCCCCTGTAGCAGCGGGTCTGTGACCGCCGAGTTGCGCGCCCGATCAGCCAAGCACGCGCAAATGTCCTGCTGACCGTCCAACTCGGCGCTCACAGAGCGCCGCTACAGCAGCTACAGCGGCTCATCCGTGCCCAGGTCATGCACCGGCACGATGTTGGGATGCGCGAGCTGTCCCAGCACGCGGGCCTCTTGCAGGAAGCGCTGCTGCTCCTCCTCGGGGACATTGCGCCGCAGCATGACCTTCATGGCCACGCTGCGCCCGAGCTTCTGGTCCCGCGCATCCAGTACCGCACCCATGCCGCCACGAGCGATCTCGCGACCGGGGCGGTAGGATAAACCAAGTATCATGTGATGGGCCAGAGCCTACCGGATCAGGGCCTTGCGTCCAGCCGTTCCCGCGCTCTGGAGCCATCGGACGCGCGGCAGCGTCCGGGAGTGCGGCGGCTCTCCGCCGCTTTTCCGACCAACCGACATCCCTCTGCGTCCGAACGAAAAGCGCCAGAGGACTGGCGCACTCCAAGACCTCGCGGACTTCCACGACGATTGAGCAACCGACGGTGAGATTGCCTACGCCGCAGCGGCGCGGCGCTCACCCCACTTCAACGTCCGTCCGCAAATCGGGTTCACTGCAAGTCCCACAGCGCGTTCGGGTCGCCTTCGGCGAATTGCAGGCCGATGGTGGTGTTCTTCATGGATTCGTAGTGGCCGTCCGCGTGCAGGGTCGCCACGCGCTGGTTGTGCCGGCCGATGGTGCGGCAGGGGAAGAAGTTGTAGGCCGCGTTGTTCGAGGTGCGGAAGATGATGCGGTTTTGCTCGGTGCCGCTGGTCGCGGGCGCGGGCGTGGCCTGCCATTGCTCGGGGTCAAGGACGTTGGGGTTGGCGATCCAGGCGACATCGGCGAAGGCCACGGTGGCGGCGGGCTGGGCGACGGCGCTTTCGTGGACCCGGCTGGGGGTCTGGTTGTTCAGGTAGGTGCCGATGTTCGGGTAGTTTATGCCCAGGCCCCAGTTGCCACCAGGCAGGCCGAAGGCGTTGGTGTCGCGAACCGCGGGACAGTTGAACACGGACTGGTTGCCGCCGACATAGGACGCGAGGGCATCGGGCCACTGCGTCACGGCTCCGGGGATGAGCGCGTTGGCGGGCGGAGTCTGGGCGGACGTGAGCTGGGGGAAGTAGCCGTCGTGCTCGTCCACGTAGAGCTTCAGCGCGATGCTGAGCTGGCGGGAGTTGTTGGCGCATTTGATGCCGTAGGCCTTGCCCTTGGCCTTGGCCAGCGCCGGGAGGAGCATCCCGGCCAGGATGGCGATGATGGCGATGACCACGAGCAGTTCAATCAGCGTGAACCCGCGACGGCGAGAGGTTTGATTCAGTTTCATGTTCGTTGTGAGCGGCCCACAGGGCTGGCTTCACTGGACTGAATCGAGGTTTCCCGGGGAACATGACGGGAAAAGTGAAAAAGTTTTTGGGCGGACGGGAACGGAATGATAGTGAACCTTCGTTCCGCAGTTGAAAGGGCTCAACCACGGATAAATCCCGATGAACACGGAAGAAACCCGAATTCCGGAGGGGAAACCGCGAATGACGCGGGTGACGCGGATAAAGAACCGGTTATGCAAGCTGGCTACCGCTGGATGAGTTCCGCCACCGCAGCGCAGGAATCCCTGCCCATCCGTGTGATCCGCGAAATCTGCGGTTTCTACTTCGGAGTTCCTGCATTTGCCGCCGCCTTCAAGCTGCTTACATCGTACAACCGCGTGGTTCGCTCCTGGCCATCCACCAAAAGACGGGTGCCGCTAGGGTTGAAAGAGAGGGTAACCGGCATGCCTTCGAGGCCGTAGTAATAGTCCAGGGGTTGGCGGGGGTCGTGTTGGTCCCAAAGCTTGACCGAACCATCCGCCGAGGCGGTCGCAAGGATCGGCTGCTTCGGGTGGAAGGCCAGCGCGCCGATCTCGCCGTCGTGGGCGCGGAAGAAGCGGCCTTCCTTGATCTTGCCATCGGGCAGGGGCGCGGCATGCATGAAGTACACGTACCGGTCGCCGCCCGCAAAGGCCAGCAACTGGCCGTCGGCCGAGGCGACGAGCGCATTGACCTGGAAGTCCATGCGCATCGCGCTCTGGGCGGAGCCGGTGTCGGGGTCCAAGCGTTCCAGCCGGTAATCCAGCTTCTCCCCGGTGCTGGCGGGGCCAACGATGACGAACAGGTTGGTCCCGGCGTACGCCACGCGCTCGAACTTGCCCTCGCGATGGAAGAGACTGCGCCCATCCGCCAGCGAGAACACCTCCAACGCACCTTCCCGGGTGACCGTTGCCAGCCGCTCGCCGGCCCGGTCAAAGGCCATCTGGTTGACCAAGCCCCGCGCCGGCAGGGACAGTTTCTCGACCGGACTGCCGCCCGCGTCGGCAAAGACCCGCAAACTGGGCTTGGACCCGCGGACATGGGCCGCCAAGGCGAACTGCCCCGAAGCCCAATGACTGGCCGCCACGTGCAAATCCCAGGCCGGCCCGGGCAGTTCAGTCAGCAAGACATCGTAACGGGCGAGCGAGTAATTCCTGCGGGCGATGAGCACATCGTCCGCTACGAAAACTCCGCCCCACGCCTGCTCGGACTCGTGGGACTTGCGCACCAGCTCGCGCCCGACCGGGAAACGCCAGCGATGCGGCGGTTGCTCCAGCGTCAGCATGTCACCGGTGTCCGGATGGAGCGCCCAAGCCGTCTCGGTCTGGCCCTGCCGTAGACCAAAGAACGACGCGCGCGGCGCGAGCTGCTGGGCCTCCAGCAGCCGGAAGACCCAGCGCAACTCGGAGAACTTGCCTTCCGTGCCCATCGTGAGGAGGTGGGTGTTGCCCAGCCAGGCCAGCGCCTTGAGCGTGCCGCCATGCGGCCGGCCCCGCTGTATCTGGGCTCCGGTCACGGTGTTCATCAGCACCACCTCGCCCGTCGCCGTACCCACGGCCAGCCGCCGCCCGTCCGGGCTCAATGCCATCGACAGCGGATAAACTTCGAGCCGCGCCCGCTCCGCGCCATCCGTGGCGTTCAATATCTGCACCTGCCGTTGCTGGCCTGCTCCCGCGACCAGCACGCGGTCGCCATCGGGATGAATCAGCGCCATGGTCAGGTAGCCCTGAACCTGCCAGAGCGAGGTGCCGGTGCGTGCGTCCACCAATTGCAGCCGGGGCAGCCGGCCCGCCGCAGCGGTGATGGCCGCGAGCAGGAGGCGGTCGCGGTTGTGGCTGACGGTTAGCCACAGCAGGTCGTTCTGGACCAGTTGGATAGTCTTGAGGCGCTCGCCCGACGCGGTGTTGAAAACATCCACCTCCCCACTGCCGCGCCGGCCAAGGGCGAAAAACTCCCCATCCGACGAAAACGCAAGTTGGTGCCAGCCGGATCGGCCGGTTTTGAGTACGCGTTTTACCTCGCCCGTGGCGGCCTCCGCGAACGTGATGTCGCCCTGCACGTCGGCCAGCGCGAACACTCCCGGCTGGTCCGGCACAGCGGTGATGGCGGCCAGCCGCTGGCCGCCGGGGAGGTTGAACTCGCCCACCGAGGCGTCCCGCTTCGCGGCCAGATAGTCCCAGGTTTGTTCGCGCAAATCTTTCGGGCAGCGTTCCAACGCCTTGATCATGCCGGGCAGGTCTGACGCGAGGAAGGCGGCATCCGCCAGCAGCACGTTCATGCGGGCGTTCTCACGGCGCTGGAGCGCGGCGAATTGTTTGGTCTTCGTCTCGCTGGCCTTCGCCTTCTGCTCGTTGGCGGTCGCGACCTGCTTCGCCGCCGTGGCCTCCCGGGCGCTCTGGGTGGCGGCATCGCGCTGGTGCGACAGGCTGACGATGAACGCCGCCGTGAGCAGCATGATGAACGCTGCCGCCGCCGAAATGACCTTGTGCCGCTGAATAAAGAGACGGAGCTGGGTGAACGCCCCGGCCTGCTCGGCCGCCGTGGCAAAACCGCCCTGATACGCCTCAATGTCCCGGCCCAGATCCACCACCTTTTGATAACGTTCCTCCCGCGCCAGTTTCAGGGCCTTCATCGCCACGGCGGAGAGGGCCTCGGGAACGCGGCCATCGGGCAGGTGCGGGAGGGTGGTGGTGACGGTTGCTTGCAAGGGTGGCGCGATGTCCCCCCGGCACACGCGCACAAGCAGTTCGTTGACGTCCTTGCCCTCGACCGGCGGACGCAGCGTAAGGATCGCATACAGGACGCCTCCCAGAGAGAAGACATCCGAACGTTCGTCGAGTTCGGCCACGCGCCCCGCCGCCTGCTCGGGCGACATGTAATTGGGCGTACCCATCACGGCCCCATCCAAGGTGAGCTGCGAACTGGACAGGTGGGGCAAAGGTGTTTCCTGGTGACCGGAAAACCCCAAAGGCGCTGCGGTGCGGGCGGCGGTGCTGCCCGCCAGCGTGGCGGCGTTGGGGTCCGAAACGACCGTCGGCGTGTCCTCGTTTACCCCGGATCGGGCAGCGGACTTCGGGTTCATCACCAAGGTGCCGCCCGGGCCGCCACCACCCGACGAACTGACGATGGCTTGCACCGCGCTGCCGGGCAGGATCTTGGCCAGCCCCCAGTCCATCACCAGCACTTCGCCGAATTCGCCGACCATGATGTTCTGCGGCTTGAGGTCGCGGTGAATGACCCCTTGCGAATGCGCGAACGCCACAGCGTCACAGACTTTCTTGAAGATGGTGAGCAGGGCGTTGAGCGGATACTTCGCCAGGGTGGCTGCGTCGCGCGCCTTCAGCCGGGCCAGCAGTTCATGCAGCGTGACGCCCTGTACCAGCTTCATGGTATAGAACTGCCGCCCCTCCGCATCCACGCCGAGATCGTGGACGGGTACGATGTTGGGGTGCGCGAGGCGGCCGAGCACGCGCGCCTCCAGTTGGAAAAGCAGGCGCTCCTCCGGGCCGGCGTTCCCGCGCAGCATCACCTTCATCGCCACGGAGCGGGCGAGCTTCTGATCGTGGACGTGCAGCACCGCGCCCATGCCACCCCGGGCAATCTCATGGCCCGTACGGTAATTCCCTTCCTCCGCCGGCTCCTCCAACGCCAGGGCCATCAACCCGGCGGCCCGCCGCTCCTCCGCGAGGCTGGGCGTGGCCGGCTTTTCAGGGTCGTCTGGCATGATCCTAAAAACGGCAGTAGCAGGCACGCTCCGCCGACGGTGTGGCAGTTAGTCACGCCGGAGGCATAGCATTTGTCGAGTTCTTCGGCCTTGGGGCA
>RFSE01000269.1 GCA_009924135.1 Pseudomonadota bacterium
ATCATCGGTGCGACGGACCGCGAAGGCGGCTACGTGGTGGACCGTCCGCTGACGCCGGAGGACTACGCGGCGACGGTTTACGAGTTCCTCGGACTGGACCGCGAGAAGCCGCTCTACACGCCGGAGGACCGGCCCATCTTCCTGGCCAAGACCGGCGAGGTCATCAAGGAACTCATTTAACCGCGCTGACGCGATCAGGTGGTTGATGAACCGATTCCTTGCCACCGCTTGTCTGGCCGCTCTCGCTCTCTGCCAGCCAACGGGCTTCGCACAGGTCGTCACTCACACGACCCCGTCCGCCGTTGCGCCGGGCAAGCCGACCGTCGTCACGTTCCATGGCAGCAACCTGGGCGGCGCGACCAAGCTTTGGACCAGCCTCGGCGCGCAGATCGAACCGCAGACGAACGACGCGCGACAGGCCACGTTCCGTCTCACGTTGCCAGCGGATGCGCCGGCCGGTCTGGCTGCTGCCTGGCTGGCCACGACCAATGGCGTTGCCAACCTGCAGCCCCTTTTCGTGGATGATCTGCCCACGATAACAGCGGATAAGAAGGCCGACGGCACCCAGGAGACCGCGCAGGAGCTGATTCCGCCCGTGGCCGTGGACAGCGCGTGCAAGGCGGGCCGTGCCGAGCTGTTCAAAGTGTTGGCAAAGGCCGGGCAAAGCCTCTCGGTCGAAGTCGTGGCTGCGCGGCTCAGTTCGAAACTCGACCCGCAACTCCGTCTGCTGGATGCCACCGGTCGCGAACTGGCGTTGGCCGATGATTCGATCGGGCTGGGAGCTGATTGCCACCTGCAGCATCGCTTCGCCGCCGACACGACCTGTTACCTCGAAGTGCGCGACGTGGCCTGGCAGGGCAGCACGGACTATCGGTTCCGGTTGCGCGTCGGCAGTTTTCCACTGGTGACCACGCCCTACCCGCTCCCCAATGCCAGCATCAAGGCCATCCCTACCAATGCGGAATTGATGGCGAACCTCCTGACGGCGGCCACGCAGGTTTTGGAGGTGGAACCGAACGACACCCCGGCGCAGGCCACCCCCTTTACACCTCCGTGCGTGTTGAACGGCCGCTTCGCCACCCCGCGTGATCGTGACTGGTTTTCCTTCACGGCGAAGAAAGGCCAGCGCCTGCTCATCACCAGCGAGACGCGCCGTGCGGGTTCGCCCGCCGAATTGTTCATCCGCGTCGAGAGCGCGACCGGCGCGTTGCTCGCCGAGAGCGATGTCAGCAGCACGAACGACGTGGCGTTCGACGTGACCTTCAAGCAGGACGGGCCGGTGCGGCTGGCCGTGGAAGACCTGCTGCGGCGCGGCGGCCCGGAGTTTGCCTACCGCATCCGGGTCGAGCCGTTCTCGCCGGGCTTCACGCTCCAAGCCGAGACGAACCGGTTCAGCCCGCCGCAGGGCGGCGTGTTTACTACCAAGGTCACGGCCAAGCGGAGCGGTTACAACGGCCCCATAACGCTCACGCTCCCCGGGGCGGCCAGCTTGTTTCAACTTTCGTCGAACGTGATCGCGCAGGGCAAATCCGAAACCAGCCTGCGCGTGGAAGTGCCGCAAGATCACCCGCCAGGAATGCTGATGCTCCTGAGCATTGTCGGCACGGCGACCAATGAGAACACCGTATTGGTCACGACGGCCGGCACGCTCCCCGTCGTCGCACGGTCCTGGCCCACCGTGCCGTTCCCACCGGCGGGACTGGATGGTGTCCTGGCGGTCGGCGTGGGCCAACGGCTGCCGGACTTCTTCCAGGTCGCGCTCGCAACGAACGTGGTGCAGTTCCCTGCCGCCGGCGGCAAGCGCACCTTCACCATCCATGTGACCGGGACGGACAAGGCGTTCAACACGAAGGTCGAGTTCGCCTTCGAGCGGCTGCCCAAAGGCCTCACCGCGAAAATGACGAAGGAACCCAAGGGCGCCGGCGATTACGAGGTAGAGTTGAGCAGCCCTAATGCCGTGGCACCCGGCGAGAGCGACTTTCAAATCATCGGCACCGGCACCTTCCGGGATCAAACCCGGAAGGTGACGCTCGCGAAGGTGCCATTGCACATCACCCAATGAAGCCCGGCATGGACTCCCAACCGCATTCGCCCCGACCGGCCGGTCAGCCGCCCCGGCCCTGCCCTCGCTTCGCGTTCCGCCTCCGCGCCCCGGCCGTCTGCGTGGTGCTCGCATGTCTCACGTTGAGCACACTCCTAGCCGCCGAGAAGGTCGAGAGCGAAGCGAAGGCGGCCCCGCTGCAACCCATCGTCGTGGGCAAGCCGTTGCGGCTCGAAGTGCATCCGTCCACTATCACGCTGGGCAGCCCGCAGCAACGCGCACAGGTCGTAGTCACGGGTGTCTATGCCGACGGCTCGGTGCAGGACCTTACCCGTGCGGCCACGTACACACTGAGCGATGCGAAGCTGGCCTCCGTGGCCGGTGGCTGGGTCGCGCCGTTGCGCGAGGGCAAGACCGAGCTGCTCGTCAAGGCCGGCGGACGCGAGGCGAGACTTCCGGTGACAGTGGCCAGCCTGGCGACGCCTGAAACGGTGTCCTTCAAGTACGGGGCGCTCGCCGCCTTGAGCAAGCAGGGGTGCAATTCCGGCGGCTGCCACGGCGCGCCCAGTGGCAAGGGTGGCTTCGCCCTTTCCCTCGGGGCCTTCGATCCCGAGGTGGACAAGGTCTCGCTGGTGTTCGAGTACTTCAACCGGCGCGTGGACGTGCTGGACCCCGAGGCGAGCCTGCTGCTGCGCAAGCCGTTGATGGAAGTCGGCCACCGGGGCGGCCTGCGTCTGCGCACCAATGACGTAGCCTATACGGCGCTCACCGGCTGGATTCGTCAGGGCTGCCGCTTCGACCGCGAGGACGCGCCGCACTGCACCGGCATCGCCGTTTATCCGCCGACCGGCCGTGTGCTCAAGTGGCCGGCCCACACGCAGCAGCTTCAGGTGCTGGCGAAGTTCTCCGATGGCTCGACCCGTGACATCACGCGGCTCGCGGTCTATGCCAGCTCGGATGAAGCGCTGGCTTCCGTCACGCCGGAGGGCTTGGCCATCGGGACCGGGGAACGCGGGCAAGTGGCCGTGAGCGTGCGCTACCTCGAACATGTCGAGGCCTGTTATCTGACGCTGACCAAGGACGTTCCCGGCTTCCGCTGGGCCGCACCGGCGGAACGCAACTACGTGGACCGCCTGGTCAACGCCAAGCTGCAACAACTCCGGTTTCTACCGGCGGAAACCTGCACCGACGGCGAGTTCATCCGCCGCGTGCATCTGGATGTCATCGGCATCCTGCCCAGCCCCGAGGAGACCCGGAAGTTTCTCGGTGACACGGCTCCGGACAAGCGCAGCAAGCTGATAGATGCGCTGCTGGATCGCCCGGAATACGCCCGTTTCTGGGCGCTCAAGTGGGGCGATTTGCTCCGGCTCAACGCCCAGCAAGTCACCGCCGGCGGCGTGCACAAGTATCATCGCTGGCTCGTGAGCGCCTTCGCGGAGAACCAGCCGTACGACGCTTTTGCCCGCGAACTGCTCACCGCGCAAGGCAGCACGTTCGAGCATCCGGCGGCGAACTTCTACCGCACGACGCAGACCACCACGGACACGCTGGAGACCACCGCGCAGATCTTCCTCGGCGCGCGGCTCCAATGCGCCAAGTGCCACAACCATCCCTACGAACGCTGGACGCAGGACAACTACTACGGCATGGGCGCGATCTTCGAGCGCGTGAAGCGCAAGACCACTGCCCGCACCGGGGAACAGTTGATCTACACCGCCCGCCACGGCGAGATCACCCAGCCGCGCACCGGCAAGGAGATGAAACCGTGGGCGCCCGGCGCGGGCCAGTTGGCTGATTCCGACGATACGGACCGGCGCGAGGTCTTCGCCGCGTGGCTGACCCAGCCGGACAACCCCTACTTCGCGCGCGTCGAGGCCAACCGCATCTGGTCACACCTGATGGGCCAGGGCATCGTCGAACCGGTGGATGATTTCCGCGACTCGAACCCGCCGTCGAACGTGGAGTTGCTCGCGGCGTTGGCAAAAGATTTTGCGACGCACAGGTTCGACCGCAAGCACCTGCTGCGCACGATTCTCAACAGCTCGACCTACCAGGCGAGTTCCCGCGCCAGTCATTTCAACGAGGACGACACGCGCAATTTCTCCCGCGCACGCCAGCGGCTGCTCACCGCCGAGCAGATGCTCGATGCCGTCTGTCATGTCACCGGCATGACCGAACGCTTTGGCAACCTGCCCGCCGGGACCATGGCCACCCAGCTTCCCGCCCCCGAGCCGGGCAACGCCTTCCTCGGGGTCTTCGGCCAGCCGCAGCGCACCACGGCTTGCGCGTGCGAACGGCCCAGCGCACCGCAGCTCGCGCAGGCCCTCCAGCTCTTCAACGGCCCGCTCATCCACGGCAAGCTGCAGGCGAAGGACAACCGCCTCCGCCGCAGTCTGGCCGCCGGCAAGTCCGACCCGGAAATCATCACGGAGCTTTACCTCGCCGCGCTCTGCCGTCCGCCCAAACCGGAGGAACTGGCGAGGGCAACGAAACACATCACCGGCAATGCTGACCGCGAACGGGCGCTCGAAGACATCGCCTGGGCCCTGCTGAATGTGAATGAGTTCCTCTTCCAACACTGATCCAGGAAATCCATGCGATATCTTGAAGTAAGAGGGGCTTTAATAATGAGAGCAGGAATGCAGGAGATCTCTTCTTCCTGCCTTCCTGCCTTCCTTATAAAACTTCTTTCCCTCCTGTGCGTCATCGCGTTGCCGGCTTCGGGAGCGGACAAGAAGGCCGTGAGTTTCCGGGCGGACATCGCGCCCATTCTCATCGCGAAGTGTCAGACCTGCCATTGTGAGAAGAGCGCCAAGGGCAACTACCGCTTGGACACTTACGAGGCCCTGATGGCCGGGACAGGAAAGGACCGGAACGTCACGCCCGGCAAACCGGCCACGAGCAAATTCCACCAGCTCCTGATCACCAAGGACGCCGACGACCGCATGCCGCAGAAGGCCGATCCGCTCCCGCCCGCGCAGGTGGAACTGGTGAAGCGCTGGATTGAACAGGGCGCGAAGTTTGATGGCACTGATCCCAAGTTGACGCTCGCCGAGCTGGTCCCCCCGCGCACGCACGCCCCTGCCCCGAAGTACTACGCCGCAGCGGTGCCCGTCACGGCGCTGGCCTTCAGCCCGGACGGCAAGGAACTGGCCGTGTCGGGCTTCCGCGAAGTCACCGTGTGGGATACGGCAAGCGGACAGTTGCTCCGGCGCATTGGCAACCTCGCCCCGCGCACGTACGCCCTCGTCTGGAGCGCCGATGGCAAGCGCCTCGCGGTCGGCAGCGGCATTCCCGGCGAGCTGGGCGAAGCCCGCCTCTTCGAAGCCGACACCGGCAAGCTGCTCAAAGTGCTCGGCGCCCACGGCGACGTGGTGCAGGACGTGAAGTTCAGTCCCGACGGCCAGTTGCTGGCCACGGCGTCGGCGGATGGCACGATTGTCGTTTATGACGCGGCCACCGGGGCGCGCCGCCGGGTGATTGCGAATCACTCGGATGCCGTGACCGCCATTGCCTTCAGCCCCGATGGCAAACGCCTCGCCTCCGCCAGCCTCGACAAGTCCGCCAAGGTCTTTGATCTCACCACCGGCGCGTCGGTCAGCACGTACATCGGGCACGAGGCCGCCGTGTATGGCGTGGTGTTCGGCGAGGCCAAACAAGTGTTCACCGCCGGCCGCGACCGCAAGGTCCACGCCTGGAATCCGGACGACGGGAAGAAGATCGGCGACATCAGCGGGTTCAGCCTCGAAGTCTTCAAACTCGTGGCCACGCCGGAATCCATCTTCAGTTGCTCCGCCGACGGCACCGCGCGCCAGCACACGCTGACGGACCGCAAGGAACAGCGCGTCTTCCGGGGCGGGAAGGAGTGGCTCTACTCACTGAACGTCCACGAAGGCACGAAGCGCCTGGCCACCGGCGGATTCGACGGCCAGGTCCGCCTGTGGAACACGGCGGACGGAACGGCGGTCAAAAGCTTCTTCGCCTCCCCTGGTACGGTGGCGAAGTGACAGGTGAACGAACCTAGAAACTGCGGTTAAAGTGGTCCTGCGCGCATCTCAGTTTCGTGCACACCGGGATGCCACTTGGGGACCTTCTCCCTTCGCGGAGCGAGGGGAGAAGGTGGCCGGAGGCCGGATGAGGGGTGCGGCCACCCTCGCCCACGCACGCC
>RFSE01000270.1 GCA_009924135.1 Pseudomonadota bacterium
GCCGAGAGGTTCGACGCCCTCATCGGTGGCGAGGCTCTCACGACCAGTTGGCATCGGGAATTGAAGATCGACCCGCTGGTTGATTCCCACATGTACGGTTCGCCCGGCGAGAAGGCTTTGAGCACCCGCTGGCCGCTGTGAAACCGACGCAGCCGGACGCGACCGGGGACACTTCTGTGGCACCCCTGGCACCTGAACCGGAAAAGTATCCAGGCAAACGAAAGCCCACCAAGTGACCCTTTTGCCGGGGCGGCATGTCACACCGCCCTGGCACCCGCACCCGTGCCACCGTGACTGGCTTGGCCGGGTGCGGGTCATTTCAAAAACACTCGCTAACGAGATCGGCTGGCCGCCGCTGTCCTCCACACGGATGTTGAAAGACAACGGGAGCGCCCCGCCAGCGTGCCCTCCTTCTCCGCGCCCCCTTCCACCCTCGCCGACACTCAGGACGCGCCGTATCAAATCCTAGAGCGTTGGGGATACCCTGCGGCGCGAAGTCCGCCGATCAATACGGGGTGCCCGTCAGATCAAGCCACGCCTTATGGTAAGCCCAAAGGGAATCTGTGTTGCCCGTGGACGCTACCAACAACTCCAATGGCCAGTAAAACGCCGCGCATGATTCCCTTAAAAAAACGCCACGCACATACAGCACGAACACCGGCCCGGTACTCAGGGCGTAAAGCAGCGGCAACCCGGCAATGATGCCTACGACGTAAAGCCACGTCCGGTTTGATTTGGGTGCGGATTCGTCGCTCATGTTTGGAGGCAGGAGTAAAGCACTTCACACCCGCGCGGCAATCAGGGTGTCCGCAATGTCGAAGATCACCGAGAAGCTCTGGTAAATGACCATCGCCGCGACGATGGTCAGCAGCCCCGCTCCAATGCTCGCCGCGCCAACGCCAATGTCCGGTGACGCCGGCGCGGCGGCTATTGCCACCGCGCCAATGATGCCCAGCAACGCGCTGGCCGCGCCGATCAAGCTCCGGGCTGCGCCGTAGCAAGTCCCTGCCCGAATCTTTGCCAGCTCCGTTTTCGGCGTGCGCGCGGGCGGCGTCACCGGTGGCATCGTGGGCGGCTTGGTTTTCAGGCCGGGCGGAATCGCGGGCGCGGGCGCAATCAGAGTAATCGCGTAATGGCAGGTGGGGCAGTGGCTCTGCTGACCGGTTTGGGAATCATCGAACGAATACGCGGCAGAACAGTGGGGGCAGGTTCCGGTGACATTCATGGGGTCTTTGGGTTTGGGGTGATTGCGAAAAACTCTTTGGCAGCCTCTTCCAAAACGAGGTTGTGATGATGCCGCAGCAAAATGCGCCCACTGTTCCCAAGCGTCAAGGCCACTTTCCCGGCGGTGTAGGCCTTGCAGTTACGAGGCCGCCGTAGCGTGCAGTCAGCCTCCCGGACACCGGGCGGGAAACACGGGCGGCGGCTCACTCTCTCAACAGCCTGGCCACTTCATCCGGCGTCAGGATGGGCAGCGGGGCTTGTGGCCAATACGGCGGCAAAGTGCCCTGCAATGCGCCCCGCGTAGGCCATGCCGGGAAGCAATGCGCTAAGGTTCCGAGGCCATGCTCCCGGAAAGGATAGAGCGTCTACGCCGAAATCGCCGGGAATTTTTCTATACTCCTTTTCTATACTCCTGCCCGAAAAGTGAGCCGAAATGGGAAAGCAGGGGAAAGCGGGACACGCTCAAAACCCTTGATTTCATTGATTGAGCGAAAGAGGGAAAGCCGGTGAAATTTGGCGGAGAGAGTTAGAAGGCGGATGCTCTATCCAGCTGAGCTACAAGCGCAACCTGTTCACTGAAAACTACTTACAATAATAAAACGCAACTGTTTTACCGGCATTCGATACTGCCATTCGATACTTAGGCGAGAAGCGAGTAATCCTCAGAATGACAAGCCATTCCTCTGGCGAAAAACTACAGCTCCGAACCTGGTCCGCAACTCAGCATCGCTGGTATTCTATGCCCTCCCCCAGACCAAGGGCAAGCTCCGCTGGCGGTCACAAGAACGGTCCTTCAGGATGCTCAGTTCACCTCACCGATGTGACTGACAAGGTTGGAAGTACCGAGCCGCAGTGGAACCGTCAATGGCTTGCTGGTATTTACAAAGTGATCTGGTCACCGCCCCGGCTCTCCGCCGCAATTGCGTCCCCATCGCCGGCGCGACCGTGAGCGTCAGGCCCTTTCACTCGGACGAGACCGTTCGCCGCGCTGCCTTCTTGCCGGACTGATGAGCTTTGTCGGCCAGCATGCGGTTCTTGGCCCCCTTGGAACGTTTGCGCTTCTGGCGGCGGATTTTCTCCACCCGGTCACGTTCAGCAATGGCCTGTCGCTTTTGCGCCGCCTCCAGCTTGTCGAGCAGCAGGCGACGGGCAAGGGTTCGGTTGAGCCCTTGCTGCCGCGTCTCCTGGCACTTGACCTGCACGCCTGTTGGCCGATGGACCAGCATTACGCAGGTGGAGGTTTTATTAACATTCTGCCCACCATGACCACCGGAGCGAACGAAGGTCTCTTCGAGATCGCACGCGCGCACCCCCAGCGCGAGCATGCGTTCGTCGAGCTGCCGATCTAAATTGAGGGCGATTGAACCCATGTCAGGAGCGTAGCGACAAAGCTACGCCGCTCTCAACGTTGAACTTGGAATACCGACTCAGCCCGCGCTCGCGTTATCCAAAGCCGAGCTCAATCCGCAGACAGTCCAGCAATCTTTCGATCCCGACAAATCGCTCTTGCCACGTTCTCGATGGTGATTGACTTCGGCGGTGCCACACCCGGATATTGGCCCCTCTAATGGCTTCCGCCCGTTGGTTCTACCAAAGGGTTTCCCGCGAGGCCGGACAGGGGGCCTGGAGGCCCCCTTCCTTTTTTGACCACCAACTTTCTTAGTCCACCGCAGACTCCCACCGGTTCGATGGCTCCCCTCCACCGCTGGTCACGAATGGTCCATCCGCGCACGCACGGCGACGAAGTAGATCACGAGCAGCACCGCCAGCAGGTGAACGATCCAATGCACCGACCGGGCCTTGCCAGCGAGGAGTTTGATGACCGAGTACGCGATGAGGCCCAACGCGAGGCCATCAGCGATGGAGTAGGACAGCGGGATCCCGAGCATCGTCAGGAAGGCTGGCACAGATTCCGAAGTATCGGTCCAATCGATCCGGACGATGTTACGCAACATCATCGCCCCCACAAGCACCAGCGCCGGGGCGGTCAATGGCGCGTAGCCGCCGATCATTGCGATGACCGGGCTGAAGAACAGGGCGAGCAGAAATAAGCCAGCCGTGGTCAGGCTGGTCAGGCCGGTTCGGCCCCCGGCTTCTACGCCGGTGGCACTTTCGATGTAGCTGGTCACGGTGCTGGTGCCGAGACACGCACCCACGGTGGTGCCCAAGGCATCCGAGGTGAAAGCCTCGCGCGCCCGCACCAGCTTGTTGTCCTTCATCAGCCCGGCCTGCTCCCCTACCCCGACCAGCGTTCCCACCGTGTCAAAGAGCACCATGAAAAGGAACACCACCACGAAAGGCAGCATCGCCAGTGACAACGCGCCGCGCACGTCCATTTGAAGAAACGTCGGTGCCAGCGAGGGCGGCATGGCCACCAGCTTGTCCGCTAGGGCAAAGCGTTTCACGAGGAGCGACTCGGTAACGTCCTTCGAAGCGGTCCAGCCTTCGGGCAGGCTGGGCAGCGCCAGTTTGAAGAAGACCGCCAGCAGCGTGGCACTAGCGATACCCCAGAGAATGGCTCCCTGCACCTTGCGCGTGTGCAGGGCTGCGGCGACGAACAAGCCGGAGAAGAAAACCAGAATGTCCGGCGAGCCGAAATGATGGTTGAGCGTGACGCCGGTAGCGGGGCTTTTCACGATCAACCCGGCGTTCTGCAAGCCGATGAACGCGATGAACAGCCGATGCCGACCGCGATGCCGTTCTTCATGCTCGGGCTCAACGCGTCGATCAGCGTCTCGCGCACCCGAAACAGCGACAGCCCGAGGAACAGCACTCCGGAGACAAACACGACCCCCAAGGCGACCTGCCACGAGTTCGTGAAACCCGCCGCCGCCGCCGCCGGGATGGCGCTAAAAACGAAGAAAAAGTTCTCACCCATGCCCGGGGCCTGGGCGATGGGATAGCGCGCATACAGGGCCATGATCGCGCTGGCCAAAGCCGCCGCCAGGCAGGTGGCCGTCGTCACCGCGCCGAAGTCCATGCCCGTCTTCATCCCGAACATGGCCCCCGACAGCACCGCCGGTTGCACGAAGATGATGTAGGCCATCGTCAGGAACGTGGTCAGCCCGGCGATGACTTCGGTGCGGACGGTGGTGCGGTTCTCCGCGAGCCGGAAATACTGTTCAAGGTAGGCTTTCATGATGCGACGCCGTTGCGGAGCGTCGGGAAACTGGCCCAAGCATGCAAGGGAAAGGTCGGCGACCTGAGGGGGAGAAAACCCTTGGCAAAGGATAACAGAGCCGCAAACTCGCAGTCCGACAGACACCTCAATTTATGTTCAAAGCTTCCCCCTTGGCCCTGGCCGTCTTTCTGACAACCGTCCTCCCGCTCGTTTCCGCCGACCGCACCTGGCCGGCGGATTCTGTGCCCGCACCCAAAACCGGAAATTTCGACGATCTGGTGATCGATGGCCGGCAAGCGGAAGTCTTCCAACACGGCGTGCGACCGGAGTGGGGTTACAAGCAACCGCAGCAGGACACGTTCGTCGTGGTTCATCCCAAGGCGGACCGGAAGAATGCGCCGCTCTACGTCGTGCTGCATTCGGCGGGGCACGATGTAATGTCCTGCCTGAAGTGCACCCGCACCGTCGGCAATCATGACATTTACCGCTCCCCCGACGACTTCTACGCGCTCTACGTGGATTGCCGGGCGAACAAGGGTGACTGGTGGTGGGGCGGCATGCACGTGGGCGACGCCGGGCTCACCCAGCGGAACTCTGGCAGCGACCTCAGCCCGGTGGAAAAGCGCGTCATGGATTCGATCCAATGGACCATGGCGAAGTATGGCATCGATGCGAACCGCGTGTATCTCTGCGGCAACTCGATGGGTGGCAGCGGCACGCTCGGCATCGGCCTGCGCCACGGGGACGTGTTCGCTGCGATCAAGGCGAACGTGCCTGCCGGCATCGAACACGCTTCTCATCGCATGGGCTTCCCGCCCCAGTCGTTGCCTGAAACGGTCAAGCTTCCCGACCCGCCGGTGGCGATTGATTATTCTGCGCAGAATGACAACTGGTCCAAGGGCCACGAGCGCTTTGTGAAGGCCATGAACGACCGGAAGTATGCGCTCTATTTTTACTGGGGCCCGTTTGGCCATGCGAACAATCACGCCGCCATCGAGAAGGTCAATGACCTGATCAACACCTTCGACTGGTTGAGCATCAAAAAGAACGAGGCCTACCCCGTGTTCGCCAACGCAACCGGCAACGGCACCCTCCCCTGGCCCGACGACCTGAAGAGCAAGTCCGCCGGTCATATCAACGCTTTCTTCCGGTGGAAGAATCTCACGGACGCGAAGGGCCGCTTGGAGATGTCCCTCTTCCTGGCCACTCCGGCAACGGTGAAGACGACGTTCGAAATCCCCAAGGAGGCGAGCGCGGATGTGTCGTTGCGCCGGATTCAAAACACGCATTTCGCCCCCGGCCAGGCTTTCAAATGGACGTTTGGCAGCGCGCATGGCGAGGGGAAGGCGGACGCCAGCGGACTGGTCACGATTCCGGGACTGAAGGTGACTGCGGAGGCGACGACGCTGTTGATCAGCCAATAAGTAAGCTTAAATCAATGCCTAGGAACAATCGCATATTTAGGAAGGAAGGTGAAAAAGAGGTAATCGGCACGTATTTGCACGCCTTCATTCACAACGGTGACTACTTCCTCTCAGAAATCAAAGTTTTCGCAGACGGAATGGTCGATTGTTGGGAGCTGGTTGATTTCGAAACATTCAAGCAAAAGGTACGCTCCGGCTGGGTGGTCACTCAGTTACCGGAGAA
Source organism: Pseudomonadota bacterium (assembly GCA_009924135.1). Lineage (GTDB taxonomy): Bacteria > Verrucomicrobiota > Verrucomicrobiia > Limisphaerales > SXTU01 > SXTU01. The sequence continues at coordinate 5,993 of RFSE01000270.1, forward strand.
TGCTAGAGTGAGCATTTCGAGTTTCGTTTCATTCACCGCTTGCGAGGTGCGTGCGTTCATTGATCAGGATGAATTTATCAAACAGGTAGCCGATGAAATTGAGGAGCTTAACAGCCTGTTAAAAATCGTTTCCTCCTGTAACGCGCGAACAATGCGGCGCGTCCATGGTGAGCATGGCACTGGGACGACGCAAACCACGGCAGGAGG
>RFSE01000028.1 GCA_009924135.1 Pseudomonadota bacterium
CTCCTGCTCCTACTCCTACTCAAGCCACCTTGGCCTTTGTGGGACTGAGTAGGAGGATGAGGATGAGTAGGAGTAAGAGCAGAAGTCAGCTCAAGACCGTCCTGCGTCACTTTTGCCTTTTACCTTTTGCCTTTTGCTTTCTGCTCCTAAGCGGCTGCACCCGTTCCGAGCCACCCGCCGATCTCGTCCTTGTCAACGGCGCTGAACCCGATTCCCTCGATCCCGCGATCATCTCCACGCAGACGGAGATGCGGGTCGTCAAGGCGCTCTTCGAGGGACTGACGCGTCTCGAAGGCACCAACGCCACGCCCGAGCCGGCCATCGCCGAGCGTTGGGACATGTCACCGGACGGCACCGTTTACACCTTTCACCTGCGCTCCAATGCGGTCTGGTCCACCGGTCAGCCGATTACGGCGGAGGACTTCGTCTGGTCCTGGCGACGCGCCCTGGACCCCGTGACCGGCGCGGAATACGCCGGTCAACTCTACTTCATCAAGGGCGCAGAGGATTACTCCACCGGCAAGACCAACGCCGCTACCGGCAAGCTCTTCACGCCCGACGACGTGGCCGTGCGGGCGCTGGACCCGCATACCTTGCGCGTGGAACTCATCGGTCCGACGGCCTTCTTCCTCGACCTCTGCGCATTCCCGACCCTCGCCGTGGTCCCCCGCTGGTGGGTGGAGAAACATGGGGACCGCTGGCTGCTTGCCCAACCAGTTCCGTGCAACGGCGCATACACCCTCGAGTTTTGGCGGCTGAACGACCGGGTGCGCATCCGCCGCAATGCCCGGCACTGGGACGCGGCGAACATCCGCAGCGAAGTTGTGGATTTCCTCCCGATCAAGTCCGCCACCACCGCGTTGAACCTTTACGAAACCGGCGCGGCCGACGTGATCTGGGACAAAAACCTCGTGCCCAACGAACTCATGGACGTGCTGGGCCAGCGGCCGGACTGCCACAAGTTCGACTACCTTGGCACCTACTTCTTCCGCTTCAACGTGAAGCGCAAGCCCTTCACCGACGTGCGCGTGCGCAAGGCCTTTGCGCTCGCCGTGGATCGCAAGCAACTCGCCGCCAAGATCGTCCGCAGCGGCGAAACGCCGACCTCGCACTTCACGCCCAAGGGCATGGGCGTGTATGAGCCGCCCGAGGGCTGGGGCTGCGATCCCGAGCAGGCGCGCAAGCTCCTCGCCGAGGCGGGCTACCCCGGCGGCAAGGACTTCCCGCCGTTCAACTACCTGTTCAAGACCGACAAGCTCGACGAGCAGGTGGGCGTGGAATTACAGGAGGTCTGGCGCAAGGAACTCGGCGTGAAGATGGAGCTGCGCGCGATGGAGCCGAAGGTTTATTACAGCGCCCAGAGCGCACTCGACTACGACCTCTCGCGCAGCAGTTGGATTGGCGATTACAACGACCCAAACACGTTTCTCGACATGTTCATGAGCGGCAACGGCAACAACCGCACCGGCTGGGCCAACGCAGCTTACGACGAATTCATCCGCACCGCCAACCGCCAGACCGATCCGAAGAAAAGGGCGGCGATCCTCCGTCAGGCCGAGACCCTTCTTATCCGCGACGAACTGCCCATTGTTCCGTTGTGGTTCTACGCGGGCGTCACTTTCTATGATCCCAAGCGCATTGAAGGGATTTACCCAAACTTGCTGGATGAACATCCCATTCACACCATCGTGAGGAAGAAGAAATGAACCACAAAGGCACAGAGGACGCAGAGAAGCACGGCGGAGATTTATCCTCTGTGTTCTCTGTGCCTCTGTGGTGAACTCGCCATGTATTTCGCGAAACGCCTAGCCTTCCTGCTCCCGCTGCTCCTGCTGATCAGCGTGTTGGCGTTTGCGCTCTTGAAGCTCGCGCCCGGCGGGCCGTTCGACAAGGAGCGCGCGCCGGCGAGTGCTGAGATCAAACGTGCCATCGAGGCCAAGTATCACCTCGATGAAACCTGGTGGCAGCAATACTGCCGCTACATCGGCGGGGTGTTGCATGGTGACTTTGGGCCGTCGTTCAAGTATCGCAACCACACCGTCACGGACATCATCGCGCAGGGCCTGCCGGTGTCGGTGGTGCTGGGCGGGTTGGCGTTCGCGCTGTCGCTGGGCGTGGGGATTCCGATTGGCTTTTGGTCGGCGGCACGGCGCGGCGAGTGGGGCGATTACACCGGGAGTTTCCTGGCGATCCTTGCGGTGTGCGTGCCGGCATTGGTGGTCGGGCCGCTGCTGGTCATGGTGCTTGCGATTCACTGGCGGCTGCTGCCAGTCGCGCTGTGGACTTCACCGGCCCATGTTATTTTGCCCACGCTCACGCTGGGCCTCTACTTCTCCGGTCGCGTCGCCCGCCTGATGCGCGAGGGAATGCTCACGACGTTGCACGAACACTACATCACCACGGCGCGGGCCAAAGGACTGGACGACACCACGGTCCTGCTCAAGCACGCGCTGCGTATCGCCATCCTGCCGGTGGTGTCCTACTCGGGACCCTTGCTCGCGGACCTGCTCACGGGTTCGTTCATCGTGGAAAACCTCTTTCAGATTCCCGGCATCGGCGTGTTCATGGTGAACAGTTCGCTCAACCGCGACTATCCCATGGTCATCGGCCTTGTGTTGCTTTACGCGACGCTGCTGCTCGTCTTGAACTTGCTCGTGGACGTGGCCTACAGCTACCTGGATCGGAGGGTGCGCTATGAGTGAAGTCGAGGGACGTGTAGGTAAGGTCGAGGGTCGAGGGGCGAGGGTCGGGAGCCAGGCTTCGCAGTTTGCTGCGGCTTCGTTTGCGTATCTCTCATTAGCACCTGGCTTCAGCCGGGTGACAGCAGCAGGCGAGTGCGAAAACCGTTTCAACGGTTTTCCTTCCCCGACCAAACCGTTGAAACGGTTTGGCCTTAGCCCGTCGCGGGACACCCGGCTGAAGCCGGGTGCTAATGAGATTCGAAGAAGCGGTTGTCGGGTGGTTGCAACCGGAGGGCAAACGTGATGAGCGCCGAATCCCTTAGTCCGAACCAGCGGGCGTGGCGGAGGTTTCGCCGGAACCAGTTTGCGTCGGCGTGCGGCGTGTTCATGTTGGCATTGCTGGGGGTGATCCTGCTCTGGCCGGTGCTGTCGTCGCCAAAAGTGGCGAAGGCGTTGCCGGGCTTTCTCTCGGCCGGTTTGCACCTGCCGAACGAGCACTCGGCCGAACTCTTCGCCCCTCCCAGCGCCTTGCATTGGTTCGGCACGGACATCCACGGGCGCGACATCTTCAGCCGGGTGGTTTACGGGGCGCGGGTTTCGTTGCTGGTCGGGGCCGTGGGGGCCTGTGTAAGCCTCGTAATCGGTGTGCTCTGGGGCGCGGTGGCGGGGTATTTGGGCGGTCGGTGGGACGCCTGGCTGATGCGGGTGGTGGACGTGCTCTATTCGTTGCCGAGCATCATCTTCGTCATCGTGCTCATTACCACGTTGCACGGGGCGCTGGACAAGTTGCAGTCCGCCGGGCAGCTCACCGTGGCGATGCGTGACACGGCGAAATTCATCGGCCTGTTCGTCGGCCTCGGGGCAGTTTCGTGGCTCACGATGGCGCGCATTGTGCGCGGACAGGTGCTCACCTTGCGCACGCGGCAGTTCGTGGACGCCAGCCGCGCGCTGGGGGCCACGCACACGCAAATCCTCTTCCGCCACATCCTGCCGAACATCACCGGGATCATCATCGTGTATCTGATGCTCCTCGTGCCGGCCATCATCCTCTATGAATCCTTCCTGAGCTATCTCGGGCTGGGCATCCAGCCACCGCAGGCGAGTCTCGGCTCGCTCATCGCGGACGGCGCGGCCCAGATCAACCCCATCCGCATCTACTGGTGGCTGCTGGTCTTCCCCTGCACGGTGCTGGTGAGCACGTTGCTCGCGTTGAACTTTTTCGGCGACGGCCTGCGCGACGCCTTCGACCCGCGCGGGGATCGGTAGGTGAAAGTGCTTCCCGCTGCCCGCGCTACGAATCGCGCTTTCCCTCCGGCTTGCGGCTCGCTATACGAAGGGCATGCAACACATTTTCCGTTCCCTTGCGCTTGTCCCGCTGCTCGGCTTCGCTGCTTTCGCTGCCGATGCCGGCCTCGGCGCGAGCTTCAAAGGCCCCATCGGCCTCCAACTCTACAGCCTGCGCGGCATTGCCACGCAGAACCCGCCCAAGGCCCTCGTACAGACCAAGGATTTCGGGCTCACCTACGTCGAGACCGCCGGCACGTACAATCTGCCGCCCGAGAAGTACAAGGCCCTCCTCGCCGAGCATGGGTTGAAGCCTGTCAGCGGCCACTTCCCCTACGACCGATGGAAGAGTGAACCGGAGAAGGTTCTCGCCGAGGCCCAGTCCATCGGACTGCAATACGCCGGGTGCGCGTGGATCAACCACAAGGCCCCGTTCAACGAAGCCACCGCCCGCGAGGCCGCTGCGGTCTTCAACAAGGCCGGCGAACTCGGCGCGAAACTCGGCATCAAGGTTTTCTACCACGCCCACGGCTTCGAGTTTCAACCGCACGGCGATGGCACGCTGCTTGACCTGCTGATGAAGGAAACCAACCCAAAGCACGTGAGCTTTGAGATGGATGTGCTCTGGGTCGTGTTCCCCGGCCAGGACCCGGTGAAACTGCTTAAGAAGTATCCCGGCCGCTGGGAGTTGATGCACCTGAAGGACCTCAAGAAAGGCGTGGCCACCGGTCCGTTGACTGGCAAGACCGACGTGGCGAACGACGTCGCCCTCGGCACCGGCCAGATGAACTGGCCGGCCATCCTCAAAGCCGCGCAGGAAACCGGCGTGAAGTATTACTTCATCGAGGACGAGTCCCCGAGCGTCGTGGAGCAGGTGCCCCAGACGCTGAAATTCCTCAGCCAGGTGAAGTTCTGAGCGCCGGTCTGAGCGACTTACGCGCGGGCGCGGTGTTTACGTAAACCATGCGACGCGGCCACTGGCTTCTCCTGCTCACCCTGCTGCTCGTGGGCGGCTGGCTCTGGCTCCGTGCCGGCAAGCCCCCGAGCTATGTAAATTTCCCGCCCAAGGCCACCGGCGACTGGGTGGCTTTTGGCGACAGCCTGACGCAGGGCTACGGCGCGAATGAAGGCGGCGATTACCCCGCCCAACTTGCGAAGACCCTGCGTGTGAAGATCCGGAACCTTGGCGTCCCCGGGCACACCACGGCGGATGGCCTCGCGCGGATCGACCAGGCCATCCAGCTACAGCCGCGCGTGGTGCTGCTCTGTCTCGGCGGCAATGACGCCCTGCGCAGCATTCCGTCGGAGGAGACGTTCGCGAACCTCGGCACGCTGATCGACCGCTTCCATCAAGGCGGCTCGTTCGTCGTGCTGCTTGGAGTGCGCAGCGTGGGACTTACGGACAAGAACGCCAAACGCTTCGAACAGCTCGCAAAAGCCAAGCGCGTCCTGTTGGTTCCAAACATCCTCGACGGCATCCTGTTCACCCCGAAACTCATGTCCGACGAAGTTCATCCCAACGACCAGGGTTACGCCCGGATTGCGGAGAAGCTGGAGGCGGTGTTGCTGCCCTTGCTGCCGAAATTGTAGTGCTGGAGCGTGACTTCCAAGTCACCTCGCCCGGCGGACGGGTGCAACCGTGGGGGGGATCTGCGCCTGCTTCCGTAGCCGCAACCTTCAGGTTGCGGCGAACTGGCAGGTCTGACGCGCAGGCTGAAGCCTGCGACTACAAGTGGTGGGCGTCCCCCACCTCCAGCAGGTTGAAGTGAAGGGAAACCGCCCGAAATCTGAGTGCCATCGGTGGGTTCTGAAAATGCAAACCCCGGCCGCATGGACCGGGGTTTGCTGTGTGATGGGGTTTGAATGATTTCAGTCAGCCTGCTTCATCACCGTGAGCGCGGCCTTGTATTTGCCGACGATGCTCAAGGTAAGCACGCCGGTGTCGTCACCCTGCTTCTCCCCGCTGAGTTCGATGGGGTTGCCCGAGCTGCTCTCGGCCTTGCGCAGCGTGAGCTGGGCAAGCGGGGTCTTCTCGTTGCCGAAGACGACGAGCTCAAGCTGGCCATCGCGCTTGCGGGCACCGAGCAGGCACAAGGGGATGCGGATGGAGTTGCCCTTGTCTTCAAAGGTCAGCACGCGGAGCTTGTCATTGGCCGTGACCTTGCCGTCCTTGGCCGGGGCAACCGACTTGAAATAAAGCTGGCCCACGGGAACGAGGTCCGCGCCCACTTTCTCCAACAGTTCGGCCGTGAGCTTCTTGTCCGGGATCACCATGATGCCCGCATCGCCGGCCTTCAGGGCGTCGGCGTGTTCGGCATCGGGCGCGATCTTGACTTGCGCGTCGCTGGTTTCGCCAAACTGGTCGAGCACGCGGCGGGCGATCTTCTGGACTTCTTCGGAGGGGACTTTTTCCTGGGCCTGGGCGGTGAGCGCGGCGCAGAGAGCGGTGAGGAGGAGGAGTTGTTTCATAATTGTTGGTTACGGTCGGTTCGCGGTAGGAGACGCCGGGGCAGGGGCGCAGTTACAGCTTTTTATGGCGCGGAGTGGCCTGAGGCGCGAGGCGGTGATGATCCGTGAAAGGGAGATAATTGGACCCGGACCCGCTCATTCGTAAGCCACACCGGTGATTTCCAGGTCCTTTTCACCGCCGGGCAGCCGGAGCCGTACCCGCTGGCCGACGCTTTTCTTCAGCAGCGACCGGGCGATGGGTGAGAGCCAACTCACCCAGCCCCGGTCGAAATCCACTTCGTCCACGCCCACGATGCGATGGCGCGCCATCGTGCCGTCGGGCTCCCGCACCGTTACGGTCGCACCGAAACGCACGCGATCATCCGGGGTGGCGGGCGGTTGTACTACGGACGCAGTGCGGAGGCACCCGTCCAAAAACATGGCGCGTTGCTCCAGGGCAGCCAGTTTCTGGGGCTTGTCCGGATCGCCCCGGGTGGCGCGGAGCTGTTCATAGGCCGTCCGCACTTCGGCGAGTTCCGTCCGCAGCTTCTGTACGCCATCGGGCGTCATCAGATTCTGCGTGCCGGGTGGCAAGGCGGAGACCCGCCGGGCCGCAATTGGCGTTTCTGGCGCGTCATCTTCGCGGGTGAAAGCTTTGCTCACGGCCAGGACCGTAGTCGCAACCTCAGCCTGCAAACGAGGTGAATTTGATCCGGGGCGCAGGCTGTACGCCTGCGACTACGCAGCGGCGGCGATCATCCCGCTCTGGCGGGCGTAGTTGAAGAGGCCGCCGGCATCCACCACGGGGCGTACATCGCCCAACGGCTTGATGGAATGCACCTGCCCAGTCGCCTGCACGGTTACGGTGAGGGCGTCCAGGTCCACGGTGACGATCTCGCCGGTCTTGAGCACGTCGCACAGCCGGGCGGTGAGTTCGCACGGATACAGCTCGCCGGTGGCGACGCTGTTGCGGAAGAAGATGCGCGCGAAGCTCTCGGCCAGCACGATGCGGCAGCCGGCGGAGCCCAGGGCGATGGGCGCGTGCTCGCGGGAGCTGCCGCAGCCGAAGTTCTTCCCGCCGATGATGATGGGGTACTCGCTGTCGAGCTGCCCGGCCTTCACGAAGCGCGTGGGGTATTGGGCATCCGGCAGGCCGATGAGGGCGTAGCTGCCGAGCTTTTCGTATTCCGCCGGGATGGTGGGTACGAGGGTGAGGTACTGCGCGGGAATGATCTGATCGGTATCAATGTTGTCGCGCACGACAAAGACCGGGCCGGTAAACTGACTTTTCATCGGGCGCAAATGTGGCGGAGGAGGCCGGGGAGATTCAATCGCAAACTGGTTGAGCGATGCGGTGGGCTTGTGCGGTGAACAAACCAGCGGAAAGGTCCGTCCATAGACCACTTGTTTTACATGCGCACCTTACGCCAAACGCCCAACCGGTTCACAGCCTGCGCCTTTACTTTGATTGAACTGCTCGTGGTCATCGCGATAATCGCTATCCTTGCGGGACTGTTGCTGCCCGCGCTGGGCCGGGCGAAGTTCAAAGCGAAGGTTACCCAGTGCACCTCCAACTATCGCCAGTGGGGTATTGCGACCTACGCCTATGCGACGGACTACGACGGCAAGTTCTATACTGACGCGACCTGGGGCGGGGTCGGTGGTAATACTCATGATATTCCATCAAACATGGTTCCAGCGATGACTCTTTACGGGGTGAGTTTGCCGTTGCTGTTTTGTCCGGTGCGGAATTTGGAGATCAGTGCCGCGGATAACTGGGTCCAGACGAATCAGGGCCACGCAATGGTCACCACCGCAGATGCCAATGCCTACTTCTGCCGCGCCTACACACGTTTCGCTGTCATATTGACTCAGGATTGGTGGGCGCCGCGCGGCAATGGCAGCATGGCCAACTTGTTCCCTCAAAATACCAACGCCGGGGCCATCCTGCCTTATTGGCCGGCACGCATGGATGACGCCAATGCATCGACCATGCCCATTCTCACCGACCACTGCACCAGCCTTACCGGCACCGCAGATGGCCACCCTTGGAATAACAAGGTGGACTCGGTGAATCTGCTCCATGGGGATGGGCACGTGGAACAGCACCGGGGCGCGGACATCCAGCTTCGCTGGACTGGCAATGCCCCGAACTATTATTGACCCGCCCTCGCGCTGCATTTTCTGGCGCGTTTCACCCGCCCTTGGGTAAGCTCCGCGCCCATGGCGTCTCATCGCATCGGCATCATTGGCGGCAGCGGGCTGTATCACATCGAAGGCTTCACCCGGCAGAAATGGGTGAAGGTAAAAACTCCCTTCGGCGATCCCTCGGACGAACTGCTCACCGGTCAGCTCGCTGGTCGTGAGGTGGTCTTTCTCCCGCGTCACGCGCGCGGCCACCGGTTGCTCCCCAGTGAATTGAACCACCGCGCCAATATGTGGGCGATGAAGTCCCTCGGCGTCCACTGGGTCATCAGCGTCAGCGCCGTCGGCTCCCTTCAGGCAAGATACAAGCCCTGCGACATCGTCCTGCCGGATCAGTTCCTCGACCGCACGAAGCGGGACTTTGAGCATACGTTCTTCGGGCGCGGTATTGTGGCCCACATCGCCTTTGCGGATCCCATCTGCGAGGAATTGCGCGAGTTGCTCCTGAAATCCGCCAAGGCCCAGAAGGCGCGCGTCCACGACGGCGGCACCTACGTGAACATGGAGGGTCCGGCTTTCAGCACCCGGGCGGAATCCATCACCAACCACAAGCTCGGCTACGACGTGATCGGCATGACGAACCTCGGCGAGGCCAAGTGTGCCCGGGAAGCCGAAATCGCCTACGCAACGATGGCCATGATCACCGACTACGACTGTTGGAAGGTGGATGAGGCGCATGTGACCGTGGAAATGGTCATCGATAACTTAAAGCGCAACGCCGCCACCGCCCAGCGCATCATCCAACACGTTCTGCCCCTCATTCCCACCGAGCCGAACTGGTCCTGCCACGACGCCCTCCGCAACGCGATCATGACCGATCCGAAACTCTGGCCTGCCAAAACGAAGAAGGAACTGGCTCCGCTGCTGGCCAAATACGTGTAGTCCAAGAAACCGCTTTTGAATTTGCCGCGAAAGGGCACAAAGACCGCAAAGAAAGGCGCGAACCCGATCCAACCTGAATTCAACGCAGAGTGAGGTTGCTTCGAATTGGTGGACAGAGAATTGGGTGAACCATCTACCATGAAGCCCATTAAAGTAATGCCCACCAAAACCCGCCGGATCTTTGACGAAACCTTCAAGCGTGAAACCCTCAATCACTGGCTGACCAGCGGCAAGTCTGCCGAACTCATCAGCCAGGAATTGGGCCTGACCGCTGGCCGACTCTACGCCTGGAAGAAGCCCGGTTCCCCCGCCGCCCTCCAGGCGCAGCTGGACCTGGCCCACCGCGAGATCCGGCATCTGCGCGAGCAGCGCGACATTCTAAAAAAAACGCTGGGCATTCTCTCCGAACCAGCCACGAGTGCTTCACCCGCGTCCTGGCAATGAAAGGCGACTACTCCATCCTCGCCCTGTGCGCCGCGCTGCAAGTCTCCCCCAGCGGCTATTATCAGTGGGCACAACGGGCCGCCAATCCCGGTCCCCGCGCCAGAGCCGACCAGGCCCTGGGCACCGTGATCGGCACGATTCACGCCCGCAGCCGCCAGACCTATGGCAGCCCCCGTATCCAGATGGAACTGCGCCACCAGGGCCGCCAACACGGGCGCAACCGCATCGCCCGGCTCATGCGCCAGACGGGCCTCAGCGGTCGCCAGAAGGGCCGCTATCGCGTCCAGACCACGGACAGCCACCATGACCATCCCATCGCCCCCAACCGCCTGGCCCAGGCCCCCGCGCCCACCGCGCCCAATCAAATCTGGGTGGCCGACATCACCTACATCGCCACCGGCGAAGGCTGGCTTTACCTGGCTGGCATCCTCGATCTCTACAGCCGCAAGCTGGTCGGCTGGGCCATGAGCGAATGGATCGACACCCCGCTGGTCCTCAGTGCCCTGGCCCTGGCCCAGCGCCAGCGCCAACCGGCCGGGCCCCTGCTGTTCCATACCGACCGCGGCGTCCAATACGCCGCCGCCGACTTTCGTGCCGCCCTGGCCCACGCCGGCTTTCAGCCCTCCATGAGCCGCCGGGGCAACTGCTACGACAACGCCGCCATGGAAAGCTTCTGGAGCACCCTTAAACTCGAGCTGATCTACCGCAGCCACTACGCCACCCACGCCCACGCCCGCTCCGCGATCTTCGACTTCATCGAAGCCTTCTACAACCGCCAGCGCGCCCACAGCGCACTGGACTTCCGCTCCCCGGCCGACTTCGAACTCCAGAACACTATCTGAACATGCTCTTTTCTCTGTCCATTTTATCGAAGCAAGCCCAGAGGCTGCAGAGATGGCGCAGAGACCGATGGAAAATATCCGGCTCCGCGTTTCTCTGTGCTCTCTGCTCCCTTTGCGTTAACGCGAGTCATCCGGCCACTTGGTTTGCCGCTCCGCCGGGCTATGTCTTGGGCATCTGAACCTGCGGTGGGTAGGGCGCGGTGTCCTCGCCGCTCCGCCGAGGTCTGGTGGCGTCCGGGTGGCCGGCGGCGCGCTGAGGACAGACGCGCCCTACCCATGCCGGTTCAGGGTGAGCCTTCCCCCAACGAGCGGTTCGCGCTGTGAAGTCCTGAACCATGATGCGTTAGGGGCTTTCGCCACCGCTCAATTTCAGGCTGCTTAACAGCTGCATTGGTCAGAAAATTGGATCAGAAAAATTTCAACTCAGGTCCTTCCCCATCTTTCTGACCTCATCTTTCTGACCCTCTTCGGTTCATGGGGAAAAGTTCCACGGTTTGGGTTGTTCGCGAGGTGGCGGGAGATCGCTCGGCTCGTTCCGCCGGGCTGGAAGCCACGGCTCTACGGCAGGCAGGATGCCTGCCGCCACGGGGAATCAGCCCTGCCCATTTTCGTTCATGGGGGCAGGCACGCGTTACGCCCAGCAGCCCGCTCAAAACCCGTACCGCACATCCGCACCGGTCGGATCGCTGGTCGAGTCGAGGCGGATGTATAGTTTGGGCGTGGGGCCGGTCCAGAGCGCCGGGCCATTCTTCGTGTCGCCGATCTGGCCGAGGTCGGGAGTGGGATAATTGCCCGCCGCCGCATTCGGAATCACGGAAGGCACTTTGAGCATTTCCACGTGGCCGTCCGCACCGCCCGCCACGGCGGTGTTGCTGTGTCGGTACAGGCCGGTGCCATAAGTGACACCGGGCTGGTTCCAGTGGGTGCGCACCCAGTCGAAGTCGTTGGCGTGCCATTGATAGTTGTTCATCGTCCGGGAATCCTCGGTGCTGATGAGAAATTCAGATGGAGCTGGCAGCTGGGTGGTGCGTAGCGGAGTCGGCTGACTCGTCGCCGGCCAGCCGGGCCAGAGCGCCCGAATGATGTGGGAATTGACCACGTAATCGACGGGGTAGGGGAGGCTCGCAAAGGTGGTCGCCGCCATGTTGGCCGGGCATTTGTAAGCATTGGTGTTGCCGCCAAGGTAGTTCAAATGGGATTTGAACCACACGGTCGGGCTGGTGGTCAGCATGCCGTCGCGCGCCACTGATCGTTGCAGTGGAACCGGTCGTCCTGGTCGCCAGGGTAAAGCTGGAGGGCCAGGCCGAGCTGTTTCTGGTTGTTCGTGCAGGCGATCTGCTTGCCTTTGGCCTTGGCCTTGGACAAGGCCGGCAGAAGCATGCCGGCGAGAATGGCGATGATGGCGATGACGACCAGCAATTCAATCAGGGTGAAACCATGGCGCAGGGCCGGGTGTCGTGGAGGGCGGGCAAGCATGGTCATGGGTTTTTGCTACGCTGAACCGGAGCCGTTGGCAACTGCGTTTTGAACCGCGAGGCTGGGTTGCTTTGCCACAATGAGGCACAAGAGGCGCAAAGGAAAGGCGCTTACTCATGCCAACAGAGGGAATAGTTTGGTAAGAGGCAGCGAGTTGTGGCTGGCGCAGCCGTTCTCCCTCCCCATGAACCGAAGAGAGTCAGAAAGATGGGAATGGACCTGAGTGGAAATTTTTCTGACCCCATCTTTCTGACAAATGCAGCGGTTAAGCAGCCTGCAATCGAGCGGCGGATGAGCCGGATTTAGGGCAGGAAAATTAAGGGCAGGAAGATTTCCTCACCCCATTTTCCTGCCCCAAATATTCCTGCCAAAACCTCGGTTCATGGGGAAAAGTTCCACTGTTTGGGTTCTCCGTGAGTGCTCGGGTGATCGCACGTCTCGTTCCGCCGGGCTGGAAGCCACGGCTCTACGGCAGGCAGGATGCCTGCCGCCACTCGGGATTTAGCCCTGCCCGTCCTGTTCAGTCGCTACTCTTTGTGTTCCATGCGCCCTTTTGCGGCTACCTGAAAAGAATTGGTTGAACGTCTGCTTCACTGGGGGTTCCAACCCCGCATGAAAACCGTCTGCTGGCGGCCCACGGCCCGCCGTTTCTGGCTCGAATGGCTCCGGCCCGCCCTGGTCATCCTGTTCGTCACCACCGCCCTGCGTTCGGCGTTGGCGGACTGGAACGATGTGCCGACCGGATCGATGAAGCCGACGATCCTCGAAGGCGACCGCGTGTGGGTGAACAAGCTGGCGTACGACTTGAAGGTGCCTTTCACCACCTTGCATCTCGCCGAGTGGAGTGAACCGGCGCGCGGCGAAGTGGTGGTCTTCTTTTCACCGGCCAATGGTCAGCGACTCGTGAAGCGGGTCATCGGCCTGCCCGGCGATACCGTCGAACTGCGGGAAAACCGGCTGCTCCTCAATGGTCGTGCGGTGGAATACGCCGCGCTGGAGACGGCGAGTGTCGAGGCGATCCCGGCCGCCCAGCGTCCGCAGCATGATTTCGCGAGTGAACAACTGCCGGAGCGGAAGCACGCCGTGATGGCCACGCCCGCACTGCCCGCGCGCCGCAGCTTCGGCCCGCTGACGGTTCCTGCCGGTCACTATTTCATGCTCGGAGACAACCGCGACAACAGCCTCGATTCGCGTTACTTTGGCGCAGTGCCCCGGGAAAAGATCGTGGGCCGGGCGACGTCGGTGGTTCTGTCGGTGGACCGGGAGCACTGGTACGCGCCGCGGTGGGAACGGTGGTTTACGGCGATGCGCTGAGGGAGTTTGGAGTCAGAATTCAGGAGTCGGAGTTAGAAGGGTAGTTCGGGTGCCAAAGTCTGTGAGGTGACTTGTTGGGATTCGAAATTCGCAATTTGAAATTCCCAACTCCCAACTCCCAACTCCTAACCCCAAACTCCTAACTCAGCTCTGCGGCAGCGGGGCTGGGGAGATCGTGAGGTGCTGGATTTCCTGCAACTGCGCTTCCAGGGAGAACGAGACGCCCATGGCCAGGTAGATCAGCGAACCAAGCGCGTTCATGTTCGCGTCCTGCTCGGAGGCGGCGTCAATGCGGCCCTTGAAGCAGCGGTTTACCTCCTGGAGTTGTTCGTAAAGGAGGTTCAGCCCGCGCAGTTCCCAGTCCGGCTCGCCGCCGTTCTTGTGGACCAGGAACTGCTGGATGAGGTAGCCGCCCACGGTGCGGAAAATGGTTTCCTCCATCGTGGAGAAGGGCAGGTGGGTGCGGGCCAGACCTTTCAAGCGGGAGAGGATCGGGCAGCCGCTGGTGGCCATCACCAGGCCGAACAGCGCGCGCAGGCCGGTTTGCGCGTCGGTGCGCTTCACGTAGGTGCGCTCGGGCGTACGGACTTCCAGCGTGACCTCGACGTAGGAGATCATCGCGCGGAACGTCTCGGTTATTTTCTTGGCATCTAGGGCCGCCGGGCAGTGGCGGTACTGCTCACTGGAGAGCGGGCAGAGCGTGCACTTTTCGAAATCGAGCTTGGTCCAGTAGGGATGCTCCACCTTGTCGAAGCGGGCCTGCTGGGTGCGCTCCGTGTCCACCTCGAAATTGAAGGTCTGGCCGTCGTCGAGCTTGAAGACGTATTCAATGGTCACGGCGCGCAGCGTAGCCAAACAGGGCGGTGCGGGCCAACGCTTTCTGGCGGGCCGGGACAGAATTTTCCGGAGCGCCGGTCTCCGACCCGGCGCGAACACTGATAAACCCTAACGCCGAAGTCGGACGGCGCGTTTCCGTAGCGTAGCCTTGCAGTCTTTTGTTTCGTGGGCTGGCAGCCCGCGGGCGTCGGATTGTCTGGCCGCGTCCGTATCATCTCAGCCGCTGCCGACTGCAAGTCGGCGAAACAGCAGGCTACAAGCCAGCGCTACGATCAGTGGGCAGCCGCGCGGCCCCGGAATTCGATTCGAACCTGGAAGCTGAAGCTGCCAACCTTTGGCTCCGAGGGGCGTTGCCAACGTTTTACACTGGGCGCCGCACAAAGTTTTTGTCTCCGCCGGGGATTTGGGGTAGGTTGCTTCGCAGAGTATGGATTTTGTCGGGATCGTCATGTTCGCGATCTTCCTGTATGTGCGCCCACAGGATTTCGTCGGCTTTCTGGACAGCTTCCGGCCCGCCTTCCTTTCGCTGGCCATCGCGGGCGTGGGCATTTTCATCCGGCCTGGTGGCGTCACTTGGAAACAGGTCATCCGCACGCCGCAGGACTGGATGGTGACGATCTACTTCCTGTACATCCTGCTCTTCACACCGGGGTCGTTTGGCGACTTGTGGGGGCAGATTTACCAGTACGTGGGCTTTTACTTTCTGGTCGTCATCGCCCTCTCGAACTTCCAGCGCATCTACCAGTACCTGGGCTGGTGGCTCGGGTGCATCATGTTCATTGCCGTCATGGCGCTGTTGAGCTTGATCGGCATTGATCCGCTGGACTCGGCGACCACCACCGCCGGTTCATTGGGACGGTTGACCCTGAACACGTCGCTCTTCAGCAATCCGAACGGCCTGGGCCACTCCGTCATGGTGGCCGTGCCGCTGATCTACTTCTTCATGTTTTGGAACCGCCCTGTTTTCATCAAGGAAGTGGGTGCCGCCATGATCTTCTTCCCGCTACTCTGCACCTACTTTACCCAGTCGAAGGGGGCGTTCCTCTCGGGCTTCGGCGCGATCGTGGCCACCCTGGCTTTTGGCCGGCCCAAATGGGTGCAGGTTTTGATCGTCTCCGGGGCGTTGTCCTTCGGGTTCGGCGGTCTTCAATTGCTGCCGCGGTTCGGTGAAGTGCAACTGGGCGGCCAAGGCGGGCGCAAAGACGAGGCCGTGGCCGGTCGTCTCTATGCGTTCGAATTTGGCAAGTGGGCGTTTGAAAACACTCCGTACGGGGTGGGCTACGGCAATTTTTACGCCGCCTTTCTGCGTAAGGAAGGCGATATCAAGGCCCGCGCTTCGCACTCTTCGTTCAACCAGGTGCAGGCCGAGTTCGGCTACTGGGGCCTGCTTATCTTCACCGGCATTCTGTACTCATGCTTCCACTCGCTGGCCCGGGCCAAAACGGCGGACGATAACGAGGAACGCGTGCGCCGCATGCTGTTCTGCATGGTCATCGCCTATTTCGTGTCCTCGTGGATGATTGACTTCGGCTTCCGGGCGGCTTTCTTCGTCATGGTCGCGATGGTCAGCGCTTTTCACCGCATCCTCATGGACCGCACGCCGACCTACTCTGCGCCCGTCGCCGGTGAAGCTGGCGAAAGCTGGGGTGGCATCATCGGCTTGGGCAGCGCCCAGCTTTCCGTGGCCGGCGGTGGAATGGCCTTGGCTCCGGTGAACGCGCGGGACTATCTGGCCGAGCGCAAGGTGGTCCGGGGTGCGCCGAGTCGTCCGCGGCAGGCCCTGTCGGCGCAGACCGGGGTAAAACGGGCGGAGCAGCAACACGTGCCCGTTGGCTTTGTCTCGCCCATCAAGGATGCTGGCGAGGTTCCAGGCGTGGCCTCACCATACATGCCCTGGCCTCACTTCCGGTGGTATGACGCTGTCGGCATCTACCTCAGCCTCCAGCTCGTGCTGCAAATCCGCGACTACGTCATCACCAACCTCTGAACCACCTCCGCGCGAATCCCCACCATGTCCAGCGCTGACGGGTGCCAACTCCTCTTCTGGTTCAGCCTCGCCGCGCTGTTCTACACCTTTCTGGGCTACCCGATCCTGATCGGTTTGCTCGCCCGCATGGCGGGGCGTCCCACGAAAAAAAGCCCGCCCGCGCAGCCTCCGTTGGTGTCAGTTGTGCTTGTCGCCTTTAACGAGGAAACCCGGATCCTGCCCCGCGTCGAAAACTTGCTCGCCGCCAGCTACCCTGCCGACCGGCTCGAAGTGCTGGTCGTCACCGACGGCTCCACCGACACCACCGTGGCCAAGCTCCGGGCGCTCGCCGACCCGCGTGTGCGCGTGCTGGCCCGCGAACAACGCGCGGGAAAATCCGCCTGTCTGAATGCCGCCATTCCCCAGGCACGCGGCGAGATCGTGGTGCTCTGCGATGCCCGGCAACGCTTCGCGCCGCACACCATTCCCGAACTGGTGGCCAACTTCTCCGATCCCTCGCTCGGGGCGGTGAGTGGGTCGTTGGAGATTGATCCGGCGGCGACCGGCGTGGGTGGCGGGGTGGATTTGTACTGGAAGCTCGAGAAGTTCATCCGCGCGAGCGAAGGCCGGTTCCGCTCCACCATCGGCGCGACCGGCGCGGTCTATGCCATCCGCCGCGAACTGTTTGAACCCATCCCCAATGATACGCTGTTGGATGACGTGGTCATCCCGATGCAAATTGCGGTAAACCATGGCAAACGCGTCAGTTTCGACCCCACCGCGCCCGCGTACGACCCGCAAACCACCGATCCGGCGAAGGAGAAGCGCCGCAAGCTGCGCACCCTGGCCGGCAACTTCCAGATGCTGACGCAGCATCCCGGCTGGCTGCTGCCGTGGCGCACGCCGTTGTGGTGGCAATTGCTTTCGCACAAGTATTCCCGCATCGTCGCGCCCGTATTCATGGTGACGATGTTCGCGAGCAACGCCGCACTGACCAGCCAGCCGTTCTACCGGCTGGTGTTTGGAGCGCACCTTGCCTTCTACGCCCTGGCGCTGCTCGGGCTCGCGCTGCCCGTCCTCAAATGGAAGCCGTTTTCCGTCCCCGCCGGCTTCGTGTTTCTCAACCTGATGACCGTTGGCGGCTGTGTGAACTGGCTGCGCGGCGCGTATCGGCAGGGGAAATGGTGATGAACGCCGGGATTAAGATTATGAGAAAGATTAAGAGTATGAGGGGGAACGTCAGGAGCAGGTCCTCCGGGCCCATTCTTGGCCTTAATCGTAATCTTACTCTTTCTCCTAATCCCCCCCAGAAAGTCTGACGCGATGCTCCGCTTCGAATTTCCCCTCCAGCGCCTGCCCGTCGGCAAGGCCACGCACACCTGGTTCGCCGAGCGGCCCGATCCCGCCGATGCCTGGGGACTGGCAATCTATTACCAGGCCAAATCCACCGAGCCCGTGCGGGGCTTCGTGCGCGAGCCGAAACATACCAAGTTCATCAGCCTGCTCGGCAGCGAGGAGGACATCTTCGACCAGATCGGCAAGAACACGAAACCGAAGATCAAACGGGCGCTCTCCGAAGGCGGCCTGCGGTTCACGGTCCTCGACAATGCCGATGAGGTGCGCGACCTCTACAACGAGTTCGCCCGGGGCAAGGGCCGTCCGCCGCTGGACGAGCGCAGCTTCCGCGCCTACTGGCCCAAGATGGTGGCGACGAAGATTAGTGCCGACGGCGATTCCCTGGTGATGCACGCCTTCCTCGTGGACGAGAGCCTCAAGCGCGCGAACCACCTGTACTCTGCGTCGCTCTTCCGCAGCACGGATGACAGCGACCGGCGCAGCCTGATCGGGCGGGCGAACCGCGCGTTGCACTACTTGAACATGCTGCATTTCAAGGACCGGGGCATCACGACCTATGATCTCGGTGGGTACGCGCTGGGGACTCAGGACCCGGAATTGCAGGAAATCAACGAGTTCAAGGACAGCTTCGGCGGCCAGCTCATCGAGGAGAGCAATTACATCTCCAAGCCGCTCCACTGGCTGCGGCGGATTAACCAACTGGTGCGGGGGAAGAAGTCGGCTTAGCGGCGGATGGCGATTAAGATTAAGATTAAGATTAAGATTAAGATTAAGATTAAGATTAAGATTAAGATTAAGATTCCGGAAACCCACATGAACCTCACCTCCCCCACCGCCCGCTCCTGTTCTCAATCTTAATCGTAATCTTTCTCCTAATCTTAATCCCTCCCCGTCCATGATCACCATCCCTCTCGCACTCCGGCGCACCAAGGCCGTCTCGGCCGAGCACATCTGGTTTGCGGCGAAGCCCAAGCCCGGTGACGCGCTCAAGCTCACCTACTACTACCACTGCAAATTCACCGGCCCGGTCAACGGCTTCGAGCGGCACGCCAAATTCACCAAGCTCGTGAACGTGGACCGCCCGGATGAAGCGATTCAGAAGGACTTCCGCAAAAACACCCAGTACGAGGTGCGCCGCGCGCAGAAGGAAGGCCTGGCCTTCAGCCTCGTGGACAATCCGGATGTCTTCCTCCAGTTCTACAACGGCTTTGCTGCGACCAAGGACATGGAAGCGATGGATGCGAAGATCCTCCGCGCCTACTGGCCCCACCTGGCCGTTACGCAGATGACCAACGCCGCCGAGGTGCTCGTGATGCACTGCTACATTTTGGACAAGGGCCTCGGTCGCGGCACCCTCTGGCACTCCGCGTCGCAGTTCCGCGGGGCGGACGGCGAGGATGCCCAGCAGCGGCGCAATCTCATCGGCCGCGCCAACCGCCTGCTGCACTTCCGCGACATGACCTGGCTGCGCGAACAAGGTTTCAAGACCTACGACTTCGGCGGGTACGCGGCGAACACCGCCGAAGTCGTAGGAATCGGCCTTTAAACGCACCCCCACCAGCCGCCCGGCCACGTCATGAATGTTCCCAACCAGCAGGTTTACGAGGACGCGCACATCGTCAACATCTACGCGAACAAGACCGCCTTGTTCGCGCCGGAGGAGACCATCTTCGCCCGGCTCAAACCTTCGGTCGCGGACCAACCGGTCCTGGATGTCGGCGTCGGGGCCGGGCGGACCACGCCGCACGTGCTGACCATCAGCAAGGACTACACCGGGGTGGATTACGCGGCGGAGATGGTGGAGCACTGCCAGCGGCGATTCCCCGGGGTCCGGTTTGCCACCTGCGATGCGCGGGACATGTCGGCGTACCGGGACGGCCAGTTCGCCTGGGTGCTGTTTTCTTTCAACGGCATTGACTACGTTTCGCCGACGGACCGCCTGAAGGTGTTGCAGGAGATCCGGCGCATCCTCCGGCCCGGCGGCTGGCTGGTCTTCTCCACCCACAATGCGGAGAAGGCGGTGTACAGTGCCTTTCACCTCTCCAATATCGAGTTCACCCCGCACCCGGTGCGGCTGGGGCGCGAGGTGGTGAAGTATTTCACGGGCTGGGGCAACCACCTCCGCAACCGCAAACAGGAGGTTCTGGGCCCGGACTATTGCATCCGCAATGACAACGCGCACAATTACCGGCTCCTGACCTACTACATCAGCAAGGCCAGCCAGGTGAAGCAGCTCGAAACGCAGGGCTTCACGGACGCGCAGATCGTGGACCGCGAAGGCAGGTGGACGGATGCGGCCACGCCGGATGCGTCGTCCTCCTGGATTTACTACGTGGCCCGCAAGCCCGCCTGAGCCATCGCACGCATGGGTCTAAAATCCCTCATCGCACCGTTCGTCCATTGGGCCGCGCATGCCAGCGGGGAATCCGCCCGGCGCGCGTTGCGGCAGCATGCCGGGCGCATCATCACCTTCCACGCGGTCGGCGTGGCGGACTGCCCGGCAAAAGTCTTTGAGGCGCAAATCCGCTTCCTCCAACAGCATTTCAAGATCGTTTCCCTCGCCACGCTGGTGAAGAACGTCCGCGAAGCCAACCCGGCGATCGATGGCCAGGTGGCCCTGACGTTCGATGACGGCCTGCGCAACAACGGGCTGGTGGCCTACCCCATCCTCAAGCGCCTCGGGGCACCGGCCACATTCTTCATCTGCCCCGGCGTGGTGGACAGCGGCCAGTGGTTGTGGAACCAGGATTGCCGCCGCCGGTTGCTGTCCTTGTCGGCAGCTACCGCTGCCGCGCTGGCGGACAGCCTCGGACATCCCGGTTCGCACCCAGTCACGGTGGTGGATTGGATGAAGACGCTGCCCACGCCTTCCCGCCAGCATGTCGAGCAGATCATTCGCAACGCCACGCCCCACTTTCAGCCGCGCGACAGCGAGCGCTTGCAGAACGATTTGATGACCTGGGAAGAACTGAAGGCGCTCGATCCCGAACTCATCACCCTGGGCGCGCACAGCACGAACCACCCCATCCTCGCCAACTGTACCCCCGGGGAGCTGATCGAGGAGATCCAGCAATGCCGCACCCGGCTCGAAAAGCGCATCGACCGGCCCGTGGAGTTCTTCTGCTATCCCAACGGGGATTTCAATCCCGCCGTGGTCAAATTCGCCGCCCGCACCTACACCGCCGCCGTCACCACCCGGCCCGGCTTTGTCCGGCCCGGCCTGGACCTGCACCAGTTGCCCCGGCTCAACACGGCCAATAACTTGTCTCATTTCACCTGGCGGCTCTTCCGTCCCAGCGCATGATCATGAAATCGAGAGTCGAGAGTCGAGTGTCGAGGGCTGGAAGACGGCTGCCTCGACCCTCGACCCTCGACCTTCGACCCTCGACTTTTTCCCGCCATGGCTGAACAACTCCGAACCGCAAACCTGTGGCTGCCGGCCTACCTCCGGCAGCAGGCGGTGCCGTGGCCGGATGGCATCCGCGACATCCTCATCTGCGTCTGCGACCACTTCGAGCCGCTACACCATGCGGACAAGGCCGAAGCCCTCCGCCGCATGGCGTTGTGGAACACCGAGTTTCCCAAAAACATCGCCCCGTTCCGCGATGCCGATGGCATTCGTCCACGCCACACCTGCTTTTACCCCATCGAGCAATACGACCGGGACATCCTCAATGAAGTCCGGACCCTCGTGAAAGCCTCCGGGGCCGAGGTCGAACTGCACCTGCACCACGACCGGGACACGCCGGAGAACCTCCGGAAGCGGTTGCTCGAGGGCAAGGCGCGTTTCGAGGGGCACGGTTTTCTGAGCCTCGACGCCCAGAACCGCTCCCGCTATGGCTTCGTCCACGGGGATTGGGCGTTGGACAACGCCCATCCCGAGGGCCTGCAATGCGGCGTCAACAACGAGCTGACCATCCTCAATGAAACGGGCTGTTACGCCGATTTCACGCTGCCCTCCGCCCCTGACCCCACACAGACCCGCACCATCAACCGCCTTTACTACGCCCTCGACAAACAGCACCCCAAATCGCACGACCGGGGCGTACAGGTGCGCGTGATGAACTCAGTCGGCCCCGCCCCCTTCCGGGGCGATGTGGCCCGCCCCCGTTACGGCGACTTACTGATCGTTCAAGGGCCGCTGGCCTTGAACTGGGAACGCCGCAAATATGGGATCCTGCCGCGCTTGGAAAACGCCGACCTGACGATGGTCAACCCGCCACGCCCGGACCGGATGCGCCTGTGGCTGAAGCAGCACATCCACGTGCTGGACCGGCCCGAGTGGTTCTTCATCAAGCTGCACTCGCACGGGGCGCCGCCGCCCAATTCCGGTGTCTTCCTGGGCGAGCCTTATCGCGCCTTCCACCAACACCTGGCCGAGACGTACACGGAAAAGAATGGCTGGCGGCTCCACTACGTCACCGCGCGCGAAATGGTAAACATTCTCCACGCCGCCGAGGACGGTCACCGTGGTAATCCCGGCCAGTTCCGCGACTATCGCTACAAGCTCCCAGTTTGAGGCCGTAAGCGGGGCATTCGCGGAGTTGACTTCCAGCCGTTTTCGATGAATAAAAGGGCAGAAGCCATCAAATGAAAGCGACTGCGTATCCTGATCCCCGCCGTGAAGCGGGTTTTACCCTGATCGAACTTCTGGTCGTGATCGCCATCATTGCGATTCTGGCAGGGATGCTGCTGCCGGCGCTTTCGAAGGCGAAGCAGAAGGCCTCGATGACCAAGTGCACCAACAATCTGAAGCAACTGGGGTTAACGATGGCGTTTTACCAGGGCGACAACGATGGCCGGTTCACTTTCGTGAGCGACGGGTTAAATACAAACCCCGACGGCTCTTATACAGCCTGGATTGCTGATCCTTGGATGGACATGGTCAATTCGACGCCCAACAACTACAACACCAACTTCCTGCTCAACGGACAATTCGGGGAATATTTGAAAGGCAACTATCAAGTTTACAAGTGCCCGGCGGATAAGACGCGGGACTCAGGCACGGGCGAAAACCGCATGCGGAGCGTCTCCATGAACTGCCGGATCGGGTGCGGCCCGGGCCATGCTGGTGGTGGGCACACTTGGCAGGCCACCGGTCAGGGGTTGCCACATTTCCTCCGGGAAGGCGAGCTGGATAAACCCTCCGACCGCTTTGTGTTTATTGACGAAAACCCGGACAAACCGTTGGCGGGGAATAATTTTTTCCCGACCATCAATGACGGACTGTTCGGTCATGTATGCCAGCGTTCGACTTCCGGCAGGCAATTGAATGATGTGCCCTCGTCGGCGCATGGTCAGGCGGGCGGCTTAAACTTCGCTGATGGACATTCGGAGAACCACAGGTGGAAGAGCGGCGCTATAAACCTTCCGTTTGTCAGCACCAGCGCAGACGCTGGTGAGGACTACGACTACCTCTCGTACGTCTCCACCACCGTCGACCCGGTCGCAGGCCCTTGATGTTGCCTTACGCGGGATTTCCCATTACTTGCTTATGAAGCCGTTGTGTTGGTTGATTTGTTGCGGACTTGTTCTCTGCGCATCCTGCCGGAAAAAGCGGGTGGAAGCTTCGGATGGAGCTGACGGATCCGGTGCAGCTGCCTCAGCCCAGACAGCACCTCCGCCATCGGGAGCCAAGGCGCCGGCATCCGGAACGGCACCCTCCCCGCCTTCGGCAGTTCCAACCGTGCCTGCGCAAGATTTCAGCGCACTTTCCCAAGCCCTGCTGACCTTCCGCCGCGACAAGCAGCGAGGTCCCAAGGATTGGGAGGAACTGATCGCGACGGGTTACCTCAAGAAAATGCCCACGGCCCCGGCCGGCAAACGGTATGTGTTTGACCGTTCATTGAACGTCCTCATGGTCCCAGCGCAATGAACTGAAGACGGCCGGTTATTGACCTCGGAGGGGGGGAGTTAAATGCAGGGGGATCAGGCAAACGCGCCGACGGGAGTTGCGGCTTACCGCAAGACTGCACCGTTTTCCATCCTCTCCGTGACCTTGGTCGAGGACGACGAGCCCGTCCGATCCCTTTGGTGGAAGTACCTCAGCCGCGCCGCGGATTTTGCCTGCTTGGACGAGTTTACCGTGGCTGTGGCGACCATAGCCTGACCACTCGTGGCATCGGGCTGCGTTCCCGGTTGCGGTGCAAGCTGGGGCATGGTGTGGCCACCCATAGCCCGGAACCCTCCGGTCGACCAGGCTGAACTACCAGTTAACCGGGCCGTCGAGCCTTGCTTGGCAGGAGCGGACGGATGCTACCAAGGCCGAGCGACGCTCAGCGCCCAACTCGGTTCAAGGGTGAAATCGCGGAAGGTTGGGGACTGTGGGTTCACCCGCGTATCGCGCCATCGCAAGCGTCCACATGGTCCCTGCTTTCGCAGTGGAGAACGGTAGGATACGGACTCGCCGGATAGACGCATGTTGAGTCCGGCGTTCTTTAGCCGCCCCCAGGCCATAGGAAGTGGAAGCAGGGACCACAGAGACGCGATGAACACAGAGCAGGCGAAAGCATTCGCCTGCCCAGTATGGGCCCCTTGCAGAATGACGGATGGAAGGGAATGCAGCCCTTGGCAATTCTCCGTGTTCATCGTGTCTCTGTGGTCCAATCTGCGATTTCTTCTGAATGGTTCGGTTTAGAAGCCGGGTGGACCAGCATGGGCCAGCGAAAAAACTTGTCGGGCCATTTTGGCAACGCGTAGTATGCCTCCCCTGTCGAGCATCCTACGGCGGCACATCCGGTTAAGCCGGTGCGTTCACGGGGAGATTGGCAGTGTGGCTGGATAGCTCAGTTGGTAGAGCAGCGGACTGAAAATCCGCGTGTCGCCGGTTCAATTCCGGCTCCAGCCACCATTCATTTCCAAGCACTTAGGAGTGCACCGTCACATGACCGTCACACGGTTGGTGGCATTTTAGGCGGTTTTCTCCCCTCTTTGGCTCAGTGCCCAGACCCCGTTGGTTCGCCACGGGCCTCCGGCCAGCAACGCCAGCCTTCCAGGCGGTGTGAAGCTTTTCCCTGCCCGCCTTCCTTCCCTCCCCAGCCTGACCACGCCTACGCACCATGAACACTACAATCCCCAATGCCACCAACAGCACGCCCTCTGGCCTCACCCGATGGGCGCCACCAAGCAGCAGCCATCGCCTGGATGACGTGCTTGAAACCATCATCGCGGACGATGAGCCCGGTCGTGATGAATCCCAAGCTCGACGACGCGCTCTTCCAGCCCGTCATCGGCGCGGATTACCAAGTGAGCCAGCCGGCGGCGAAAGGGTCGGCGAAGTGAACTGGGAAGCAAAAATTAACGCAAAGGCGCAAAGGCGCAGAGTCGCAAAGACGAGGAAGTTGAATGATCTGGGTAACTTGTGACTCTTTCACTCGATAAGGCGGAATGCCCAAAGATTGGGGCCGGACAAAGATACAATCATCCCCATCTTTGTCCGTCCCAAATCTTTGGGGCATCATCAGCATCTCTCCACGTCTTTGCGTCCTTGCGTTAAGTCTTATCCATTCCAATCAACATGAACTCCCCTGACCCGCTCGCGCAAGCCCTGGCCCTCCTGCCGCACGGCCCGGAGTTCCGCTTCGTGGACCGGCTCACCGCGCTGGAGCCGGGCGTGCGGGGCGAGGGCGAATACACCGTGCGCGGCGACGAACCGTTCCTGCGCGGTCACTTTCCCGGCGACCCGATGATGCCCGGTGTGCTCCTCGTAGAAGCCGTGGCCCAGCTCGCCGGCGTCGTAGCGCAGAGCGATCCGAACCTCGCGCCCATGCCCGGCCTCAAGCTCACCGCGCTCCGGGGCGTGAAGATGCTGGGCACGGCGCGAACGGGTGAAACGGTTTGCCTCCGCGCCGAATTAAAAGCCCGGCTTGGCAATCTGGTGCAGGCTGCTGCCACCGCGACGGTTGGCGGAAGTATTGTGTTGCAGGCGGAGGTCACGCTCGCGGGCACCATCTGAAGCCAATTCATTTTCGAGCTGCTGTAAGAACAGAACGCAATTCTTCTCGACGGAGTCCTCGGAAGGGGTTCTTTTCACATGAGAGTAATTACTGAAAACGCCAATGAAAAAAACACTCCTCACCGTATGCTTCCTGCTCGCGTTCTATCATATCTCCTCTTTGAACTCGTCCTCTCAGGACGGTTCACCAACACGCCGCCCACAGCTTACGGGCAGCCGGTTCGAATATGCTTCTGTGAGATTTTTGGAAGAGAGGACGAGCATCGTATGGCCAGATGGCACCGTGGAAAACGTCATGACGCTGGCCGGTAAAGGAAAGCCCGGAAGCCCAAGCGAGAAATTCCCCAAGGGATCAGACTTTCGGATGTATTGGCTCACCGTTGCCATGAACATCATGGGACAACGCGGATTTGAGTTGGTTCATATGCACGACGCAGATGTTGTCATGGTGCGGCAAGTCGCCAAGTGATCGCGCCAATACCGACACTTGGGAGGTCTGCTCCCGACACATCAGGCAGGGCTCTGCATTTCATTCCGCCACTCCGTGCGCGAGAGCTTCCCCCGGGCGTTGACGTTGAGGGATTCCACCCGCCGCCACTCGCGCGGGATTTGCCAGTCGGGCAGGCGGGCGTGGAGGAATTCACGGAGCTGTTCGACGGTGACTTCCTCCCGTACGGCGACCACCGCTGCCACCTCGTCACCGCGAGCGGTGTCCGTGCTGGGCAGGCCGAGCACGAGGCATTCGCGCACGGCGGGGTGAGTCAGCAACACCTGCTCGATGGTTTCCGGTGCAACCTTGCGGCCAGCCACGTTGATCAGGTCGCTGGCCCGTCCGCGCAGCAACACGCCATCGCCGCGTAACTCCACGAGATCGCTCGTGCGAAAGCTTCCACCGCCCAATCGGGCGTCCGGTTCCGGCCAATAGGTCTCACCCACATTCGCGCCGCTTACAACCAGACAGCCATCATCGCCTCGCGAGAGCGAGACGTTGCGAACCGCGGAGCCGGCGAACGTGGCGTCCGTGCGCGGTGTGTCGCTCGCGTCGTAGGCAATGCCGCCGCATTCGGAGCAGCCGAGGAAGTTGTGCAGCTTCAGCCCGCTGCGGGCGAACACAGCTTGTTCCAAAGCCAAGGGCAGGGGGGCACCCGCCGAGATGGCGAGCCGGAGATTGGTGGGAATCGCTCCGGCCTCGTGCCACGCCCGCCAGAGCGCAGGCACGGCTGGCAGCGTCCAGTTGCCGCCGGTCACAGCGGCCTGTCGTAGGGCTTCGGGCAGGCCGGAGGGTACAAGCACCAGCGGGATGCCGTGCAGCAGCAAGGGCAGCACGAGGTTGGAGAAACCGTAGGAGTGCGCGAGCGAGATGACGCCCAGGTTGGGCGAGTCACGGCGCAGGCCCATGGTGGCGACCAGGTTATCCGGGTCGGCGGCGAGCTGCGCTTCGGTGAATGCGACGTGACGCGCTGCCCCCGTCGAGCCGGAGGTGGTCTTGAGCAGGCAAATCCCAGAGGCGGGCCGGGGAGTGATCGAGGGCGCGGCACCTGCTTCGAGCGGACACACAATCTGTCCGAACCGCCACGCCCGCAATACAGTGAAAATGAATCCCGGCGCATTGCTCTTCGGAAAAGCGAATGGCCCGGAGCGGTCGGGCACGCGGGTGGATTCGGCCCCGGCGTCGAGCTGGGCGAACGTCCACGCCCGCGCGGTGCCGAGTTCGCGCAGGGCAATTTCCCCGGCGAATTCACGGGCCACTTCCCGCCAGCGTTCGTAAAGCATTGCCTGCTAGCTAACCGCCTTCTAGCGTCGGGGCAAGCTTTGCACGTGAATCCGCCGGAGAGATCTCAAACCAAGCCCACCGAAGCCCAGGCACCCATCGCCTTGCGCGGTGGTCCGGACTTCGATTTTCACCGGGACACCTTCGCCTACGCCAACGAAACGAAGTGGGTTTACTCCGTGGACCCGATTACGGGCCGCCAAGTGTCAACCCCGCGCGTACCTGAGCCGTCCTACGCCTTGCATTGTTTCGCCATGGCGCGAACGGCCCGTCAGTTCTGGTGGCACGCGCGATTCGATCCATCTCTGGCCGCGCCGGATGAGGCGACGTGCCGGCGGCTGATTCGCGAGGTGGTATCGGGCAAGTCACCGGCACGAAGTGTACGAAACATCGTGATCCCAGGTTACACTGGCCTGCGTGAATTCAGCGCGACATGGGAAGCGCTGCTCAAGCGCGAATGCGGCGGGGCTTGGCAAAGCTACTTTCAACGCGGCAACTGGCGGATGATTTTTCCTTTCACCCGCGCCCATCAGCAAAGCGAGGCCGACCGGCTCCTTTCGATTCTGGAGCAAGGCGGGCTGCCGGTAGTTCATGTACTCCGCTTTCCACAGCTCACCATCAATCATACGGTGCTGCTGTTCTCGGTGAGGTCTAACCCCAACACCATCGAGTTCCGGGCGTATGATCCGAACATTCCGGAGCGGGAGGTTGGCCTGTGCTTTGACCGCGCGACCCGGACCTTTACGTGGCCTGCACTACCCTACTTTGCAGGTGGGCGCGTGGATGTTTACGAGATTTACCGGGGCTGGATTTACTGAGGAGAGTTTGGCTTCGGCTTCGGTCTCCAGAAGGCCATCCCGAAGAAAAGGGCGCCACAGCCGTTGACTCCCATCGTGTAGCCCAGCTTGTAGCCAACGCCGGTATTGTAGGGCGCGTAGATCGCCACATCCTTGCCCGTGAGCAACGTGGGCATGGTGGCCGGCATCAGTGCGCCGTGGGCAAACCCCCACCAAAACCCCGCTGGCATGTCGGGCCGGGTGCGGCGCGCACTCCAGTCCATCGCCGCGCCCATCAGGTAGGCCATCACCACGAAGCCCGCGATGCGTTTGAGGATGCCCCCGAACTTACGCAGCGGGGTGACAGCTTTAGCTCGTGTTGGGTCGGCGTTTTCCGTAAGGAGGGAGGATGTTTTGGCGGGAACGCTCGACGCAAGTGGAATCCTTTGATTCAGGCGCGCGCCCACTGGCGGAAATCGCCGCCGGCTATCGGCAGCTCGCCCGGGCGAACCGGGCCTTCTTCTTCTCGCACCCCTTCGTGCTCCATCTACCCCGCCTGCTGGGCGCAGAACAGTGTCGCTCTCTGACCTTGCTGGACGTGGGGGCGGGTGACGGGTTGCTGGGGCGACGACTGGAAGCGTGGGCGGCCCGGCGCGGCTGGCGTTGGGAAGTGACGAACCTGGACGCAAACCCGCAGGCCCTGCAACTTAACCCCGGCGCCCGCAACGTCACCGGCTCCGCTCTGGCGCTGCCGTTTCCCGAGGCCCACTTCGACGTCGTCATCGCGTCGCAGATGACCCACCACCTGGCCGACGCGGAGGTGGCGCTCCATTTCCGCGAGCTGTGGCGGGTGGCACGACGGGCGGTCATGGTGAGCGACCTGCATCGCAATCTCTTCCTGCTTTCGCTGGTGTGGCTGGGTTCGTGGCCGCTGGGTTTCAGCCCGACGATACGCCGTGATGCCGTGATCTCCGTGCAGCGCGGTTTTCGATTGGATGAGTGGCGTCGGCAGGCGGAAGCGGCGGGCATCCCGAGTTCGCGTGTCTGGCTTTACGCCGCCACCCGCATCATGTTGGCGGCCCGGAAGCCCGCTTGAGACTGGCCCGCGCTCTCGCGAACTCACCGCGCGCGTGCCACAGCCAGCGCAGCCAGCGCAAGGTGTCGCGGCAAGGCTGGATCTTGCTCTGTTCCGTCTTATAGCGACTCTCCACCGGGATGAACTCAACGCGCCGACCGGCGGCGAGAAAGGCCAGCAGCATTTCCGACTCCACCTCGAAGTGTGCGCACCGGATCGGCAGTGACTTCCAAACGGAAAGCCGCACGAGGCGGAAACCACACTGGCTGTCCGGCAACGGCGTCGCCGTCAGCGCTGTCAGCACGGCACTCATGGCGCGGTTGGTGAGGCGGCGGACGGCGGGCATGCCGGTCGGCCTGGCCATGCGGTTGCCCACCAGCAGGTCCGTGTGATTGATTCGCCGGGGCTCGAGGAAATGAGGTATGTCCGTTGGTGAATGCTGGCCGTCACCGTCGAGCAGCAACGCCCAGTCGCAACCCAGTTCACACGCCCGGCGCAACCCGAGTTGCAGTGCGGCCCCTTTGCCTGAGTTGACCGGCTGGCGCAAAACTTCGGCTCCGCCAGCCTTGGCCATGGCGGCCGTGGCATCGGTTGACCCATCATCCACCACGAGCACCCGTGTCACCTGAACTGCCACTGCCGTCACGAGCGGGCCAATGGTGGCCGACTCATTGTAACAAGGAATTACGGCGGCGCAGTCCACGCCGCAAGGTAGGCCCGCCATGCGGTGGATGACAACGGGTTTACGGGGCGGCCCGCGGAACGGGCGGAGGGGGCGCATCTTGATACTGCCCCCGGAGCGCCGGTCTCCGACCCGGCAGGTTTGAAATACTCTCAACAACGCGCCGGATCGGAGATCGGCGCTCCACCCGGCCAGCCAAAGCCGGGGGCAGTGTCAAGATACGCGGGATATCCTCCCGCACCAGTTGTTTGTCACTGTGAAGCAAGTCTACCGGGCATGAATTTCCATCGATTTTCCGACGCGGAGTTTCTCGCGGAGCGGGGAGCGGCGCAGTCCGCTTTGCATAACGAAGCGGCGGCCGTGACCCGGGAACACTTTGGGCGTGCGGTCTTCGTGCGCGGGGTGGTCGAGGTGTCCAACCACTGCCGGGAGAACTGCCATTATTGCGGCATGCGGCGCGATAACCGGTCGCTGGACCGCTACCGCGCCACCCACGACCAGCTCGCGGAACTGATCATTCACCATCGGCCCGTCAGCTTGACGGACGTGAACATCCAAACCGGGGAGGACCCTGTGGCGGTCCGGGAAATCGTGCTCCCGCTCATCCGGACGCTCCGCTGCGAGACGCCGCTGGGGGTGAGCGTCTGTCTCGGTACGTTGAACGAAGCATTGTACGACGAGCTGCTGGCCGCCGGCGCCTCGCTCTACATTATCAAGTTCGAGCTGGCCGACGCGGCGCGTTACGCGGAGTTCGAAGCCCCGGGCACGCTGGCCGAGCGGCTCCGGCACATCCGGTTGCTGGCAGCGCGCGGCTGGCGGATCAGTTCGGGATTCATCGCCGGCCTGCCAGGCCAAAGCGCGGACGACCTGGTAGCAAACCTGCGCCTCATGGGCGAACTCCCGTTGGACGGTTGCAGCGTCAGCCCGTTCATCCCTGGGGAAGCCACGCCGCTCACGCGCGCGACCACCGGCGACCTGGATACGACCTTGAACTGCATGGCCGCCCTGCGGCTGCTGCGGCCGGAACTGGTCATTCCCGCCGTGAGCGCGCTGAACCTCACCGGGGCCGATGACGGTTATCGCCGCGGTCTGCAAGCCGGGGCGAACCTCTGCACCATTAATCTCACTCCCTCCGAGATGCGGGATAACTACCTGCTCTACAAACGGCAGCGTTTCATCATGAACGAGGAGCGCGTGCTCGCCGCCATTGCAGCGGAAGGTCTGGAAGTTTCCCGCGTCGGCCTGACGGACCACTGGCGCGCAGCGCCGGCGTTGGCGGAAGCCATGGCCGGTTGAGACGCCGCCGTTCGCTCCAATGCTTTTTCCCCGCGCGCAATCCGAGAGCGGCCCCCGGCGGGTGGTGGTCACGGGCTGTGGCATGGTGACGCCGCTGGGACTGGGCGTGGCAGCGAATACGGAGGGCTTCCGCACCGGCCAAACCGCCTTTCGTCCCGTCACGCTGTTCGACGTCTCCCGCCAGCGGGTACACACTGCGGCGGAGGTGAGCCTGCCTCCCGCACTGCCCAACACCGCGCTCTCATCCCGCCAAACCCGCCGCCTCGACCGCGCGGGCCGGATGCTGCTCTGGGCCGCGCACGAGGCAACCCAGCAGGCCAAGTGGACCGGGAAACGCCCTGCGGCCTGCGTCGTCGGCACGACCGGCGGGGGCATGAGCCTGGGCGAAACCTACCTGCGCACCGCACTGCACGAACCGCTTGCCTGTCGCCAGCAGCCGACGCGCACGATCGGCTACCAGGCCTGCCGCCAGGCGGCTGTGGTCGCACAGGCGTGCGATGTCCGGGGCCCGGTAAACGTCCTCGCCAACGCCTGTGCGTCCGGAGCCAATGCCATCGGTCACGCGTGGGAACTGGTCCGTACTGGACGAAACGACTGCGTCCTCGCCGCCGGCTACGATGCCATCAGTCAGTTGATTTTCGCGGGCTTTGATTCCTTGCAGGCACTCTCGCCGACGCAATGCCGGCCTTTTGACATGCACCGCGACGGGCTGGCCTTGGGCGAAGGGGCGGCCGCCCTTACGTTGGAAGCCCTTGAGACCGCGCTGGCGCGGGGAGCAACCATCCTCGCTGAAATCGTCGGCTACGGCGCCGCGACGGACCTGCACCACCTCACTCAACCTCATCCGCAAGGTGATGCCGCAGTCGCCACCATGACGGAAGCGTGCCGCATCGCCGGGATCGAACCGGACGACATCGACTACGTGAACGCGCACGGCACCGGCACACCGCTCAATGACAGTGCGGAGGCGGCCGCCCTGACGCGTTGGGCGGGAGCCCGGGCAGCGACCCTGCCGGTGAGTTCCACCAAGGCCGGCATCGGACATTTGCTCGGCGCTGCGGGCGCGGTGGAGACGGCCGTTTGCGTGCTCGCCCTGCGCGGCCAGTGGTTGCCGCCGATGCTGGCGACGCGGACGCCCGATCCGGCGTGTGGCTTTCGCCTGGTCACGCAGCCGGAGTCCGCGCGGGTGGAGCACGTGATGACCAACTCGTTCGGTTTCGGCGGCGCGAACGCCACCCTTGTTCTAAGGAGGTGGGCTTGAGCGCAATCTTCCTCTCGGGCAGCGGGGCGGTTTCGCCAGCGGGCTGGGGCCAGGAGAAACTGCTCGCGGCCCTGCGCGATGGAGTTTTGCCCGCTGCGCAAACCCTCGAACGCCCCGGCTGGAGCCGTCCGCTCACGGTGCGGCGGGTGCCCGTGCCGGCACCGCGTCCGGCGTGGGCGGCCCACCCACGGATGCGGCGGGCAGCCGCCATCAGCCAGTTCTCGGCAGGCGCGGCAGAAGAAGCCCTGCGGGACAGCAGCCAGGGACCGCTCGGCGTCGTTTACTGCACGACCTGCGGCTGCGTAAACTACTCGCGGCGCTTCTACGATGAGGTGCTGCGCGATCCGGCGGTGGCGAGTCCGCTGCTCTTTCCGGAAACAGTTTTCAACGCCCCGGCCAGTCACCTCTCCACGGTCTTCGGAACGGCGGCGGTCAATTACACCCTGGTGGGTGACAGCGGCATATTCCTGCACGGACTGGCACTCGCGGCTGGCTGGTTGGAAGCAGGACGCGTCGCGCGCTGCCTCGTGGTGGCCGCGGAGGAAGTGGATTGGATCATCGCGGACGCACTGCACCATTTCCGCAAGTCCGCCACGCTCACGGAAGGCGCCGGGGCAGTGCTGCTCACGCGCGAACGGACGGCCCGGACCTTCGCAGAACTTGAGTGTGTGACCGACCCGGAACCCTTCACGTTGCGCAGCGGCCGGGGCGAGCGGACGGAGGCACTTCAGCGCGTCGCCAGTGCGTTGCCACGCGGACTGGCGGCAACGGCGGACGCGACCGGACTGGGGGAAGGTTTTTCTGCGGGCACCGTCTGGCAATTGCTCGCGGCGATTGAAACTGCACGGCAGAGCCAGCTATCCCGTGCCACGGTCTGTGCGCCCGGCGCGTATCAAGAGGCCATCGGGGCAAGTTTCACGATTCATCCTGTGACCACCCCATGAGCTTGCGAGTCATCTTCATCACCGGAGCAAACGGCGGCCTAGGCGTGGCCACCGCGCGTGCTTTTCTCACCGAATCACCTGACAATTGCGTCTGGCTCGGCGTGCGGCAAAGGCGCGAAGCGGCGGAGCGGCTGGCCGGCGAATTCCCCGGTCGCTGCGATTTGGCCGAACTCGACGTTACTCAGCCAGAGGTCTGGCGTGCGGCAGTCGAAATCATTGTCGCGCGGCACCAGCGCCTCGACGTGCTGGTGAACAACGCGGGGTTTCACTCAGACGCCCTCCTGGCCCAAATGGCACCGGAATCCTGGCGCAACGTTCTTGCGGCCAATTTGGATGGCACGTTCCACGGGTGTCAGGCGGTGCTACCCACGATGATTTCGCAGCGTCACGGCCGCATCGTGAATATCGCATCCCTCAGCGCGCTCGCCGCACCGGCGGGGCAGACAAACTATGCGGCGGCCAAGGCCGGGGTCGTCGCGCTCACGCAGTCGCTCGCGAAAGAAGTCGCCCGCATCGGCATCACGGTGAACGCGCTCTGTCCCGGTTTCATCGAGACGGAAAGCCTGGCGGAGCTGGATGCCGAAGCCCGCCGGGCGATGATCGCACGCATCCCCATGCGGCGGATTGGCCGGCCAGAGGAGGTCGCGGCGGCGGTGAAGTTCCTCGCCTCCCCCGAGGCTGGGTACATCACCGGCTCGACGCTGAAGGTGGACGGAGGAATCCTTTGAACCAGATGCGCCCCCACGAATCCATTCCCGGCCGTTACGCGGATGATGCGGGCAAGCGGCAGTTTGTCCGCGACCTCTTCAATCGCGGGGCTCCGCACTATGACCGCATCGGGCAGGTGGGTTTCTTTGGCACCGGCCATCTGCATCGCCGCCGGGCGTTGGAGCGGGCCGGGCTGCGTCCGGGCATGGATGCGTTGGATGTGGCCTGCGGCACCGGAGCGGTCACGCGGGCGATGCTGGAAGTACAGGCCGGAAAAGGCCGGGTCTGCGGCGTGGACCCCAGCGAAGGAATGCTGGCCGAGGCCCGGAAATCCGTGGCGGCTGAGTTTCATGTCGGTCATGCGGAGTCGCTGCCTTTCCCCGACCAGAACTTTGATTTCCTCGCGATGGGTTATGCCTTGCGGCATGTCGCCGATCTGAAGCGGGCGTTCGCCGAGTACCACCGCGTCCTGCGGCCCGGCGGGCGGCTGTTGATATTGGAGATCAGCCGGCCCCAAACCCGGCTCGGCCTGGTGCTCTCCCGGCTTTATTTCCGCGACCTCCTGCCCGGCATCTCTTGGCTCATCACGGGCAGCCGGGACGCGCGCCTGATGATGTCGTACTACTGGGAAACGATCGACGCCTGCGTCCCGCCACAGACGATTCTCGAAGCGATCCACGGCGCTGGCTTCCAAGCCGTCAGCCGACAGGTCGAGGTGGGTATTTTCAGTGCGTACGCCGGCCAGAAACCGGTTGAACCGGGAACTCAGAAGCCATGAATTGGACTTGTCCCCGGCTGGCACGCCCCACAACCTTCGTTGAAATTTGACCGTCCAAGCTACTCCGCCCATGTCCCAACCAACTGATTTGAAACAAAGCCTCAAGGTCATGATCGTTGACAGCCTGATGTTGCAAGTGGGCCCGGAGGCCATCGCGGACGATGCGCCCTTGTTTGGTCCGACCGGGCTGGGCTTGGATTCGGTGGACGCCCTGCAATTGGTGGTGTCACTCGAAAAGAATTACGGCCTCAAGATCGCAGACACGAGCGAGGCCAAGAAGATTTTGCAGTCAGTGAACACCATAGCCGCCACGCTTACCCAACTGGACGAAACCAGGCGTGCTCAACCTCCCCGGTCGTAGCGCGCCTCAACCCCCGGCTGGACCGCGCTCAGGATGACGTTGGGCAGGCGTCCGCATTTGCAGATTCCGGCGGGGTACCTGCTTAGATCACCAAGGCTTCACCAAAGGCCAACGCCCGGAACGTTTCAGGCGGAATCTGGTGTAGGGCCAGGGCGGCCGCCAGGTGCCGCGGCGGTTCGTCGAGCGGTTCGTCCGTCAAGGCGAAGGTTCCCCAATGACAGGCGACCGATTGGCGGGAGCGCACGTCGAGGTGGATTTGCACCGCTTCGGCCGGGTTGACGTGCATGGGGTGCATGAACCAGCGCGGTTGGTAGGCCCCGATGGGAATCATGGCCAGGTCAAAGCCGCCGAAACGCTCGCCGATCTCCTTGAACCCCGGACAGTAGCCTGTGTCTCCCGCAAAATAGACCGAGCGCGACGGACTGCGGAGCACCCAGCCGCACCAGTGTGTTTGGTTGCGATCAAACGGAGTGCGCGCGGCAAAATGCTGGGCCGGCACGCAATGGATTTCGATCCCCTCGGCGAAGGGGGCCGATTCTCCCCACGCCAGTTCGCGGCAGCGGGTCAATCCCCGCTTTTGAAACCAGCCGGTGAGTCCCGATGGCACCCAGTAAGCGGCCTGATTCCCGAAGTGCTTGATCGCCGCGACGTCCAGATGATCGTAGTGGCAGTGGCTGATCAGTACGTCATGGATTGGGGGTAAGGCCGCCAACGGAACCCCCGGAGGAGCGGCCCGGCGCAGCCGGGCCAGCGGCAGCGGGTCACAGTTCCCAAAGATGGGGTCGGTCAAGATGTTGCGTCCCCGATGCTGGATCAGGAAGGTCGAATGCCCAATCCACGTGACTTGCACACGACCTGGATCAGGCTGATGCAAATTGGCGGTAACGGGAGCGAAATTAACCGCCTTACGGGGGGAAGGGTCACCGGGTGGAAAGACTGAAACCTCTGGCGGCCCGAGCCCCAGTTTCCATCGCAACACGTCCAGCAACCCATGGGCTGCGTGCGGGTAGGCGTTTTTGTATCTCATGTTGGCCATGCCACGGAACGAACCATACGGGGCAACAGTGCAGCTCGGCCAGCAGCGCGGCAACTCGCGTTGTGGTACCTGAGCAGACAACCCTGTACGGACAGTACTTATCCGATGGTTGGCGAAGCACAGTTGGCTATCATTACGCAGCAACGCGTCCGCAAAACCTTGTTGCGTTGCGTTGGTAACTCCCTTTCGATGGCTCAATGAATTCACGCACCCGATCTCTCGCTGTCCAGCTCCCGTTCCTGCTCACTGCCCTGTTTGCGGCGGGAACAGTTTTTGCCCAGGAGAAGCCCAAGCCCCTGTCACTGAGCGAGGAGATTGCGAAGCGCTACGGCGACAAGGTCGAGCTTCACCTGAACCAGCCGTATGCTGGCACGAAAAACCAGTTTCAGATGCTCGACCTTTACCTGCCGAAGCAACGGGTGGACAACCAGCCTTTGCCGGTGGTGGTCCATATCCACGGCGGCGGCTGGAGCAGCGGGAACCGCGCGGGCTATGGCGGGTCAGCCGCCGGGCTGGCGGCCTCGGGGAAGTATGCGGCGATCTCCGTTGGTTACCGGCTCTCGGGCGAAGCCAAGTGGCCCGCGCAAATCCACGACTGCAAGGCGGCCATCCGTTGGATTCGCGGCCACGCCAAGGAGTTCAACCTCGACCCCGAGCACATCGGGGCGACGGGTGGATCGGCCGGCGGTCATTTGGTCACGTTGCTGGGGCTGACGCCGGGCGTGAAGGAGTTGGAGGGCAACCTCGGTGAGTTCACCTCGCTCAGCAGT
This sequence comes from Pseudomonadota bacterium, assembly GCA_009924135.1. Lineage (GTDB taxonomy): Bacteria > Verrucomicrobiota > Verrucomicrobiia > Limisphaerales > SXTU01 > SXTU01. Next base: position 37,148 of record RFSE01000028.1, read on the forward strand.
GCCGTGACGTGCGTCGTTAATGTGTGCGGTCCGACTGACATGACCACGGTCCTCATTCCCGGCGCCACCACCGATGACCCGGCTGTGAGCGGCCTCCTCGGCGGCCTCGTCAAGGACCGGCTCGATCTGGCGAGGCAGTCGTCGCCGCTGACCTACGTCACCGCCAGCGCCGTGCCGATCATGACCATCCATGGCACGAAGGACATGCGGGTGAACTTCACCAACGCCGAGAAGCTTGATGCGGCCTTGAAGCGGGCGGGCACGACGTCCTTGCTCATCCCGGTGACCGATGCGGGGCATGGGGTTCCGTTTGGACCCGAGTTGAACGCGCGCGTGCAGCAATTCTGGGCGATGTACCTGCGCGGTGTGAAATCGGAAATCGCCACCACGCCGATTCAGGCGCCGCCGGCTCCGGTGAAGAAATAAAGCGCGCCATCCACTCGCCTCTCCAACTGATTGCATCGTGCTGACACCAAACTCGCGCAGGCGACCGGCAGCCAGATTCAGCGAAAATTCCGTTACCCCACCCAGCCAATGTTGACCGGCAAATTTCCGACGGCCCTTCGTCATCTCGTGCTGCTGAGCCTGCTGGCCAGCCGATCTTTTGGTGCCGTGCCCGACGCCGGCGGCTGGTGGCACACGGAATTGCGTCGGTTCAAGGCGGCGGAGGCCAACCAGGGCGTGGCGGCGGACGCGGAATTCTTTTACGTCATCGACAACCACGCCATCGGAAAGTACCGGAAGACCACCGGCGAACGCGTCGCCGGATGGGACGGTGGCAAGACGGGACGCATCCAGCATTTGAATGCGGGCGTGGTTTACGGCGGCAAGCTCTACTGTGCGCACTCGAATTACCCGAAGCAGCCGCCGGAAAGTTCGGTGGAGATCTGGGACACGGCGACGATGCTGCCGGTCGATGCCCACCGCTTCGAGCAAGCGCCCGGTTCCCTCACCTGGGCGGTGCGGCGCAAGGACGATTGGTTCGCGTGCTTTGCCCATTACAAGGGCACGAGCGATCCGGCCCGTTCGGTGGTCGTGCGCTTCGACGCCCAGTGGCAGCGGGTCGCCAGTTGGTCCTTTCCCGCCGAACTGATCCAGCGTTTCGCGGGCAGCAGTGCGTCCGGCGGGGAGTTCGGACCGGGAGGCGCACTGTTCGTCACGGGACACGATGCGAGGGAGCTTTACCTGCTCGGCATTCCTGCGAGTGGCGAAGTGCTGGAATGGCAGGCCAACATCCCCATCAGCGCCGAAGGACAGGCCTTTTGCTGGGACCCGGTCGAAACCAACTTGCTCTACTCCATCTCCCGCAAGGCACGGGAGGTCATCTTCTCGCGCGTGAGCAAGTTCGATGCACCAGCGGCCGCATTGAGCCCGGAGGAAACGCGCTTGGGCTTCGAGTCGTTGTTTGATGGCAAGTCCTTCACCGGGTGGGAACACAAGGGCAACTGGGTCATCACGAATGGCGTATTCCATCGCAAATCCGGCGGCGGCGATCTCATGTGGAAGGTGAAACCCATTCCGGATGACTTCGAACTGCGCTTCGATTGGAAGGTCTCCAAGGGCTGCAACAGCGGCGTCTATTACCGGCCCGGCCAGTACGAGTATCAGGTGCTCGACAACGTCAACAGCCCCTACGGCGAGAACCCGCGCCAAGCAGCGGCGTCGCTGTTCTTCTGCATGGCCCCGTCGCGCGATGCCACGCGTCCGCTCGGCGAGTGGAACGAGGGTCGCATCGTGGCGAAGGGAACCGTCATCCAGCACTGGCTCAACGGCGAGGCGGTCATTGACTTCGACTACAGCGACCCGCGTTGGGCGAAGGAGATCGAACTGCTCCGCATCCGAGGCGCGGACCTCGCCGCGCGCGGGGCATTGCTCCGCCTACAGGACCACGGCGCGGACGTGTGGTTCCGCAACCTGCGCCTGCGCACCATACCGGCCGGGGAGCGGCTCGCGCGCTTTCCCTTCACGCCCATGCCCGTGCCACCCGTTGCCTTGGAAAAGGAAAACGCGCGGGTGCGCCAGATGCTGAAGGCGAAGGAGAAGAAGTGAGGGATCTTCCGCCGGTCAGAAACAGCCGCCCGGGCGCAGCTGAGTTTCTTGCACACCGGGGTGCCACTTGGGGAGCCTTCTCCCTTTGCGGAGCAAGGGGAGAAGGTGGCCGGAGGCCGGATGAGGGGTTGGGCCACCCTCGCCGACGCACGCAACCCCTCACCCCAACCCTACCCATGAACCTGCCGTTGTGGAGCGCGGACGCCACCGTCCGCAGCCCGCTGACCCGGACGTGGGCGTCCGGGCTCCTGTCGCTCGGCGGTTCAAGGGCTGAAATCGCGGCAGTTGGCGGGCCGTTGGTTCTCTCCCCTTGCTCCGCAAAGAGAGAGGGAGCCGAAGGCGTACCACTTCGACTCAATAGCGTGGCTGAACCGGGCTTGTCTGATCGTCGTCGCGGTCAAATAATCCGGCCATCGTCATGCGCAACTTGTTATTGCTCCAAGTCACCCTCCTGCTGGCCTGCCACGCCCGTGCGGCATCGCTGGAAGGGGCGCGGGTCCTGACGCCCGAGTCCGGGCAATACGAACGGGCCGAAATTGCCCTCGCGGCCGATCCGGGTGCGGCCAACCCGTTTGATCCGAACTCCCTCGCGCTCGATGCCACGGTCACGCTGCCGTCCGGCAAGGAACTGCGGGTGCCGGGCTTTTGGTTTCAGGATTTCCAACGTTCACTCAAAGACCCCGCCGCTGTGGCTGCCGCGCGGGTGGAAGTGCTCGCGCCGGTTGGCCGGCCCGAGTGGCGCGTGCGCTTTTCCAGCGGTGAGACCGGCGTACACCGCGTCGTCCTTGCGCTCAAGGACTCCACTGGCATCCGCACCAGCGCGCCGCTGGCGGTGAAGATCACCGCTGGCACGCGCCGGGGGCCGGTCCGGGTGAGTCCGCGTAATCCGATGTATCTCGAAGATGCGGGTGGCCGCGCCTTCTTTCCCCTCGGCCAGAATCTCTGCATGTCACCCGATCGCGAGGGCACGTATTTTTACGAGCGCATGCTGCCCAAGCTGGCCGCGAACGGTGCGAACTACGTCCGCCTCTGGCAGGAATACATGGTGCAGGGCGATCTGAAAAAGGAGCCTTCGCCCGGCAATGGTTCTAATGCCGGTTTCCCGCTCGAAACCGTGATGACGGGCATCGGCCGGTACGACCTCGAATCCGCTTGGAAGCTCGACACCGTTTCTGACCTCTGCGACCGGCACGGCGTCAAATGGCAGCTCACCTTCGAGATGGTGGTGTGGTGGAACCGCAAGATGCCGCATCGCTGGAAGCGCAACCGCTACAACGCCGAAAACGGCGGGCCGGTGGTCGAACCGGTGGATTACCTGACCAAGCCCGAGTGCCGCGAACTGGCCGCCCGCCGGCATCGTTATTCCGTCGCGCGTTGGGGCTGGAGTCCGAACCTGGTGGCGTGGGAGATGTGGAACGAGGTGGACAACCTCGACGGGTTCACCACCGAGGCGAATGTTGCGTGGCATCAGGACCTGTGCCGCCGGCTGCGGGCGGTGGATCCCTTCAAGCATCTTGTCACGTCCAGTTGGCGCGATGCGCCGATGTTTGCGCTGCCGGAGCTGGACTTCGTGCAGGCCCACCAGTACTGGCCCATCGAGATCGACGCCGCGCAGTACACCGTGCAGGACAGCGATCATCTGATGCGTCCGTTCGGCAAACCGTTCTTCTTTGGCGAACAGGGCATGAACGAGCGCTTCGAACTCGACCCCGAGGGCAAGGTCTTCCACGACGCGCTCTGGTCGTCGGCGCTCAGTGGTGCGGCCGGTGCGGGGATGCACTGGCATTGGAACACCTACCTGGAGAAATACGATCTCTACAAACACTACCAGCCGCTCGCGAAATTCCTGCGCGTGGCCAACTGGCCGGCCAGCAACTGGAAGCCGATGAAGATCACGCGTCCCAGCCTGCCAGTAAATTTGAACGTGTACGGCCTGGCCGCCCCGGACCGGGCGCTGGTGTGGGTGCATGACCCGCTTGCCTTTCGCGTGATCAAAGGCCAGCCCGAACGCGGCCCCGCGCAAAGTGAAGCCAGCCTGAACGTGGCCGGGCTCGAACCCGGCAACTACAAGATCGACTTCATCAGCACTACAACCGGCGAGATCGTCGGTACTGATTCACAACCGGTAAAACCCATGCGCCACTTTGGCTATGGCATCGAGCTGAAGCTCCCCAAGTTCTGGGGCGACATTGCCGTGCGCGTCATCCGGCAGGGAGCGCAGTGGAAGGAGGAGTAAGTCTCTAAACAGACAGATTCATTAGCCACGGATGAAACACGGATGGGGACGAGGTGAGTGCGCGTTTCGTCAAGGTTGCAGGCCTGCACCAACCGGTGCGGTTCAAGCACCGGTGCGCTGAGGCCCCCGCACCGTCGGCTCTGTGTTTAATCTGTGTTCCATCTGTGGCTCAACTGTATCGGTCCGGCTTGATGCAGGGCCGGCCGGTTACTTCGTCACCGTGACACTCTGGAGATAGTATTGGTTGTACTTGTTCCCGTCGGATTCGAGGGCGAAGTTGTAGCCCCAGTAGTTCACGAACTGGGCGTCCTCGATGCGCCAGCGCACGGTGTGCCACTGCTTGTTATCGGGGATGGTGTACCAGCCGCTCTTCGCCGTCTTGAAGCCGCTGGTGGATTCATAGACCAGCTTGAAACCGGCATTGGCGTTGGTCTCGTTGCGCCGGACGACGGCGGTGATCTCAATGGGCGCGCTCATGTAGGACAAAAAGGCGGGGTCAACGATGAAGAGGTTCCCGCCGGGCACATTGCCCGCCCGCGCGGAGCCGCCGTAGGCCACCACCGCCTTCGCGACGGCATCCCCGGAGAGCGTGTGCAGTCCTTGGTCCACTTGCTGCCCGGTCATGGTGATGGAAACGGATTTTGCATTCGCAAAGTCGCCGCCCCACGGCAGCGGTTTGCCTTGGTTGGCCTGGGCCTGCTTCAGCAGCGGTTCAGAAACACCAAGCGCAATAATGGGCGCGACGGTCAGCGATACTTTGTCGGCCTTGGTCATGCTGCCGGGCAACGGGTCCACGAGGGAGACCGCTTGTCCGAAAGACACTTCGTCAGCAGCTCCTTTGTGGGCCCAGGCAATGAGCACGTTCGCTGCCGCACCTTTGAAGACGAAACCGTAATGTTTGCCGTTGAGCATCACCCAGCCGAGATAGGCCGGGTGCTGGCCCAGGTGCCGGATCATCTGGCCCATCGCGGTATAGGCCAGACGCGGTTTGCCTTTGTTGTCGAGCAAGCCCAGCGGCCCGCTGTCGCCGTCCCGGCCCTCGAACCACTGGATGCACGCGACCCCTTGCGCGATGCCCATCGTGTAAGCCTTGATGAGGGCGTGGGCCTGCGTGTCTTCGCCTTTCTTCACGTCGCACCCCAATTCGGTGAAGACGATGGGCACATTCGCCTTCGCCGGGTTCTGTGCGGCGAGCATCCGGCGCAGGCACGGCACGATGTTCATGAAGACGGGCTCCGTCCCGGCGTTGTCAGCGATGCCGTTGAGCACTTCGTATGGATGCAGCGTGATGTAATCAAAGTGGTCCTTCGCCCCCGCTTTGATGACCTGTTCGAGGTAGTTCACATGCACCGATTTCGCCGCGAGGCCGATGAGGCAGGTGGGGTCGGCGGCCTTCGCCGCATCGTAGGCGCTGACGACGAGCTTGGCGTAATCCGCCGGGGTCTGGTCGCGGCCGGTGCCGTTGGGCGGCTCATTCCACACCTCCCAGCGTTTCACCTTGCCCTTGGCATGCTGCACCACGGCGGAGACGTACGCGGACCACGCGGGGAGGTTGTTAACGGGCAGCGTGCCCGGCTTGTCGAGCGTGTTCCAGCGCGGGCTGCCCATGAGGATGCCGCCGAAGATGATTTGATGTTCCGCGAGATAGCTCATTTGCGCGTCCAGCAAGTCCCACTTCCATTTCCCCTGCGCTGGCTCCACTGCGCCCCACGCAGTTTCGCAGGTGCGGTAGTAGCGCAACCCAATGGCTTCCATCTGCGGCACCCACCGCGCGTTGTCCTGCACCGAGCGGTTGTTGATGTAACAACTGCCAATGCCGAACGGCCCGAGGGAGGCCGCATCCTCCGCCTGCGCGGCGGTGAGGAAAGTCGAGGCGACGATAAGATAACTGAAGCGACGGAAAAGTTGCATGGATCAATAAAAAAGCGCCCAGGCTGGCAGGAACATCGGGTGCCGGGGCTTGGCTGCGGGTGGTTGCATCAACACAGCCAGAGATTAGCGGCGCTGAGACGGCGTGTCGCTCGTTTAGAATTACCTTTTTCGAGCGGCGGTCAGACCGTCCACCCTTTGCGGTATTCCTGTTTCACGTATTGGTTCAGGGCGGGCAGGTTGGTGACCTTCATGTTGGGGCCATCCCATTCCACCGGTTTGCCCTCGCCGGCGAGTTGAGCCAAGTTGCCCAGCAGGGTGAATTCGGTGAGGCGGGCGGAGTAATCAAACGAGGATGCCGTTTGGTTGGTCCCTTCCTTGCAAGCCCGCATGAAGTCGCCAAACGAACCGGACGTGCGCGGGAGCGACTTGGCCGGCTCGGGCGTTTCCAGCATCAGCTTCTTCGGCACGATGTGCATGTTGTTGCCGTAGGTGCTGGTGTAAAGGATGCCTTTCTCGCCGACATAGATCGTGCCGCTGTCGTCGAACTTCTCCTCTGGAAATTTCTGTTTTAGTTCCTGTACCAACGGCGGCAGGTTCGACTTTCCCTTGGGTCCCTTCGGCGTGGCTTTGTTGTCGTCGCCAGTGTCGCCCACCCCGATGCGGCCGTCATACCAATACACCTTCACCGCCGGCTGGTCGGCGCGGGCGGGGAAATCCCAGCGGAGCCGCGTGCCGGTCGGGTAGCGTTGATCGCTCCCGCCAAAGACCTGCTCGGCTTCGATGCGGACCGGGTGTTCGAGTTTCAGCGCCCAATAAACTCCGTCGAGGACGTGGCAGCCCATGTTGCCCAGCGAGCCATTACCAAAGTCATGCCAGCCATGCCACTGGTGCGGGTGCAGGTCGGCGTGGAAGTCGCGCGCGGGAGCGGGACCAAGCCACGCATCCCAATTCAGCCCGGCGGGCACGGGGGCGGATGCCGGGCGCGGACCGATGCCGCCATTGCTGCGCCCGGTCCAACTGTGGGTCTCTTTGATACGGCCCACCGCACCCGACCACACATACTCGCACAACCGACGGTAGCCTTCCTCGCAGTGGCCTTGGTTGCCCATCTGGGTGGGGACCTTGGTGGTGCGGGCCATTTCGGCCAGCTTGCGGGCCTCGGCGATGGTGTGGGTCAGGGGCTTTTCGCAATAGACGCCCTTGCCCAGTTGCATGGCCATCATCGCCGGCAGCGCATGCTGGTGGTTGGGCGTGGCGATGAAGACGGCGTCCAACTGCTTCCCGATCTTGTCGAACATCGTGCGGTAGTCCGTGAAGGTCTGGATGCGGTCGGGATCAAGGTCCTTGCCCTTCGCCCACTTGAGCACGGAGGCCAGCTTGGCTTCATCCGCGTCCACCACGGCCATGAGGTTCTGCGAGGATCGGTCGGCTTGATTATGCCCGGCCGTGGCCGCCAGATGGGACATACCGCGTGCACCGCAACCTATCACCACGCAATTCAGCCGCCCAGGCGCATTGGCCGCCCGCAAGATGTGGGGACTGCCGAGAATACGGGTTGCGGCTGCCCCGCCAGCGGCCAAAGTGAACTGTTGCAGGACGGAACGACGGCTGATGCCTGATTTCATTTTGGAAAGAGATGCATGCCTCGGGCGGGGGTTACTTGGTTCCGGCGGCACGCAGGACACGGATTTTGAGGTTGCGGAAGAAAACCTCGCTGTGGTGGTCCTGCAGAATGAGGTGGCCAACCGGGTTCTTGCCCCAGTCGCTGTTTTTAAAGTGGCTCCGTGCTAGGGCGGCGTTCATTGCCTCGCTGCCAAACTCGGCCTCGACGACTTTCACCCCGTTGAGCCAGTGCTCGACGTGG
>RFSE01000271.1 GCA_009924135.1 Pseudomonadota bacterium
GTGCTGGGACGCGGGCTGGAAATTGAGTTGCGGGGCGGTCCCTTCACCGGGCTGGCGGCCGGGGTGATTTTCCTGCTCTTTGCGGGAAATTCGCGCAGTGACGGCGCGGCTTTCATTGCGCCGGGGGAACTGGACTGGCGCGACAGTCTGAACGTGGTGCAAGTGCTCCGGGCGGTCGTCGGTGTGTTTGCCCAGGTGCTTTACTCCGGTCCGCGCATCTTTCTGGCTGGCTGGGCGGCGGTGGGGCGGGCACGCGGCTGGCGGCGGATGGACTTTCCGCGCAACGCCCGGGTGCTCTTCGAACTGCACACCTACACCAGCCGCGTCGCCGTGAGCGACCTGGCCAGAGCACTGCCGGATGTGGACGTGCCGGTGGCTTTGGAGGAATTGCGATTGCTTCGGGGCGTGATGGTGCTGGAATCTCCGCCGCCCGGAGCGAGCTTGACCAGCGAACTGCGCCGTCAGTTCGGCCTGCCGCCGCGCTGGGGTGACTCGCCTGCCATGCCTGACGAACCGAAGCCGGAAGAGGAACCGCCGCCCAGTGCGTCGGGCGCGAAGTCCACGAAGCCGCCGTCCTTCCGGTGCCTGGAATGTCGCCGCAAGTTCCGCATGCGGAACCTGCGCGGAGGCGTGGCGTTCCACTGTCCCCTCTGTGGGGCGCCGTATCGTACCGTCGCTGATGCTCAAGGCCGGGTGCATGTGGAGCATCGGAGCGGGGCGACCAGCGAGATTGCCGAGGTGCAGGTGCGGCCGGCCGGCAGCCATGCCGTGCTGGGCGTGGAACCGACCGCCACACAGGCGGAGATCAAGCAGGCCTACCGGCGGCTGATGAAGGAGAATCACCCGGACCTGGTGGCGGGCCTGAGCAAGTCCGAGCAGGCGTGGGCCGAGGAGCGGAGCAAGGAGATCAACCGCGCCTACGCGGAATTGCTCGGCAAGGCGTGAACTCGATCGGCGGCGAAGGCCCCTGAACGCCGTGCCGGCGCCTTGCAGTCGCCGCGTTGCGGGCGGGTTGCTCCAAGGTGGTTAGTCCTGCTGTCGCCCAAGGACGGCGACTGCAAGTCGCCGGCACCGGTCCATGGGGAGGAAGGAAACGTGCTGCAATCTCTTCGTACCGATTCGCATCGGGACTTGGCATCATCCGTGCAATCTGCGGTTTCAACTTCGGAGTCCGGGTTCAAGGCAGCGGCTGCTTCTTCATTTGCCGGAGTTGCTCCCGCTCGCGCAGCAGGTCGTCGAGTTGCGCTTCGGGCAGACCGGGCAGGTTCAGGTCCCGGTTCAATTCGGTCATGCGCCGGTCAATGAAGTCGTTGCGGAGCCGCGTGAGCACGTCCCGCAGCATCGCGACGCGCGCCTTCTCCCGGTCGCTTTGGATGCGTGCCGCCCGCTGGGCGTCCGCCCCCTCGCGGGCCGGCGGCGTGGCCAGCATCCGGTCGCTCTCGGCCATGGCCTGCGTGCAGAGTGAACGCACCGATTCGTCGGAAATCTCGCCCAGCAACTGCACCGGCCCCGTCCACTGATCGTTGACAAAGGCGGCGAGCCGGAGCGCGACAATCTGCCGGACTCCAAAATGTGTGAGCCACTCGAGCCGGAGGGTGTTGGCCAGCCACTCGATCTGGTCATCGCTGTGGAAAAGCGCCTGGAGCAGCCAGTATTCCTGCTTCGATGGCGGCGGCTCGGGCTCGGCTTCGATCGGCACGTCCGCCGTGGCTTCGGCCGATGGCTGCGAGTCGTAGTAGTCATCCGGTGGCGAATCGCCCTCCACATGGCCAGCGTCAGCCGGAGGTGCGGCAACGGGTTTGGGCCGGGGCGCGACCGGAGCAGCCGGCGATACCGGGCGCAGCACAAACTTCGGCTTCGCAGCGGCGATCTTCTTGAACTCGGCACGCATGGACTCAGGCGCCACCCCCAGACGCGCGGCCGTCTTCTGCGCGTATTTGTCCACGGTCACGGCATCGTTGGTCTTCTGCGTGGCCTCGGCCATGGCCTTGAGCACGGCGGTGCGCCCCTTGTCCGTGGCGATGTCGTTGGTCACGCACAGCCGGTTGAGGTAATAGTCGAAAAAGCCCTCCGCCTTGGCAATCAACTGCTCGAAGGCCGCGCCCCCGTTTGCCTTGATGAAACTGTCCGGGTCATGCGGCGCGGGCACCGTCGCGACGCGGATGGCCAGCCCGCTGCCCAGCAGGATGTCGAGCGAACGCACGGCGGCGTTCTGGCCGGCATTGTCGGAGTCGAAACACAGGACCACCTCATCTCCGTAGCGTTTGAGAATTCGGCAGTGATCGGCCGTCAGCGCGGTGCCCTGCGGAGCGACGACGTTTTGCACGCCGCCCATGAAGCAGGCGATCAAATCCAACTGGCCTTCACAGATGATCGCGCAGTCCTTGTCCGCAATGGCACGTTTGGATTTATCGAGGCCGAAAATGACGCGGCCCTTGGTGAAGATCGGTGTCTCGGGCGAATTGACGTACTTCGCCGTCTTCTCGTCGCCCGCCAGGACGCGCCCGCTGAAGCCGATGACCCGGCCCTGCTCGTCGCAAATCGGGAACATGAGGCGGCCCCGGAAGCGGTCGTAGTAACGGTCGGACTCCTCCTTATGAATGACCAGGCCGCCGCGCTCCACGAGCTTGATATCGAAGTTCTTCGACTTCGCCCAGTTCACCGTGTCGTCCCACAAATCCGGGGCGTAACCGAGCCGGAAAAGCTTCACGGCCTCGGCCGAGACGCCGCGCTTGGCGAGATAGTCGCGCGCGATTTGACCGGCGGCATCATTGGCCAGGGCAGCCTGCCAGCGTTTGCAGATTTCCTCGTGGATGAGCAGGAGCGATTCCTTCTCCCCGCGCGCCTGTTTCGCGTGCGGATTGTCCTCGAACTCCAGGACGATGCGCGCCCGCTCGGCCAGCCGGCGCACGGCCTCGATGAAGCTGAGGCTCTCGTAATCCTGCACGAACCGGAACACATCCCCGCCCTTGTGGCAGCCAAAGCAGTGAAAGATCTGCCGGCCAGGGTTGACGTTGAAGCTCGGTGATTTCTCGCGGTGGAAGGGGCAGAGCGTGACGAAATTGGCGCCCGCGCGCTTGAGCGGTCCCAGGTAGCCGCCGATGACATCCACGATGTCGCTGGCCGCGCGGATTTCCTCGAGCTTTTGCGGTGGGATTAGACCCGGCATCGCGCGACCTGGCTATTCCTTCTTCTCCGACTTTTTCTCAACCGGGGGCGGTTGGGGCGGCGGTACGGGCACAGGCTTGACCGGAGCGGTCACCTCATCAATCACGCGCTGCTCGCGTTTGCCAAGCGAATTGGGATTGGGCGCGGCACGGGTCAGCCCCATGGGGGTGATCAACTGATGGGACAGGTACTGGCTGATATAGGGCCCGCTCAGGCTGTCATGGAAAGCCATGCGCTGAACCATGCCCCACGAAGGAAGGAGCACCACGCCCACTTCCTTTTCCTGATACTTGCGTTCAGCGGTCACCGCAGCGGCATCGAAATGGCGGGCACTGAGCAACGCGAGGAAGGCGATCCACATGCACGCCCACCGAATCCCTCCGGCCATCATGCCCAGCCGGTATTCCCAGCTTCCGAAGAAGTCGCTGTCCACGAGCTTGTTGCCCACGCTCTTCTGGATGAAACCAAAGAGGATGGAGATGACGATGATCACCAGCACGTACCCGCCCATGGTGGCGTACAACAACGGCAGACCGGCTCCCGCCAGCACGCCGCCCACCAATTCGTAGAGAAAGCCGGCGGCCACGATGGTCACAAGCCATTGCAGAAAACCAAGCAGCTCTTCGGAAATGCCCCGCACCTTGCCCCGCCAGCAGCCCAGCCCGATGACGAGAATGAGCAGCACATCGAACAAGCCAAAGTCCGGCGCGGCGAACGGAGACTCGCCGGGCTTGGCGGCGGCCTTCGTGGCAGTTTCCGCCACTGCGGCCAACAACGGCGTCAACCCGGACAACCAACTTCCGACTTCAACTTGCATGGCCATAACTTGCCCCGAGTTGGACCGAAAAAGAAGGTTAAATATCCAAGCAGGCGTGGAAACCCCGCACCGTGCGTGATTTGCGCGCACCACGGGGCCTGAATCCAGCCGGGACTCATGGGGAACAGGTTTGGCATCTGAAATGCTCGCTTAAATTCGAGCCATCTTCCCAAGTCATGAAAACCAGCCCTTCCCGCCCGCAACGGCAGAAGGCCATGACTTTGATCGAGGTCTGTGTCGTCCTCTGTCTCCTGACCATTCTGTTTGTGCTGGTGGTCCCGGCCCACTCAAGCCGGGGCAAGTCCGAGCGCATAAGGTGCGCCAACAACCTCAAGCAAACCGCCCAGGCGTTCCGGACATTTGCCAACGACCACGACAACCGCTTCCCGTTTGAAGTGCCTGATTTGGTGAACCAGAACCTCGACCGCCGGGCTTGGACGCAGTTTCTCGTGCTGTCCAACGAACTAGGGAGTCCGAAGATCCTTTGGTGTCCAGGCGACCCGTCAGGCCGCTCAGCCGCAACCACATTCAGCGCCGGACCGACCTTTTCTCCCCAGAGTCTGGCCCAGATGCAAAACAACGCCATCAGCTACTTCATCGGCGTGGGCGCCCGCTCCAACTGGAACAGCGCCATCCTGGCCGGCGACTGCAATCTGGCACCCAACCCGACCGCCGCCATCTACGTCAGCCGACGTACGAATCCCTTTGTCATCGTGTCCACCAACTCAATCTGGTCCACCAACCAGCCGCACCACGACTGGGCTGGAAACCTTGCGCTCAAGGACGGCAGCGTGCAGCAAGTGACCCGTTCCGCCCTGCAAACGCAACTCCAACAAGCCGCGGAAACTTACGGCCCTGAGGTGAACCGGTTTCTCTTTCCCCAGTAGAGGGACAAGAGGCGAGGGTCGAATCCCCTCTCCGCCTCGAACGGGGAGAAGGTCAGGGAGAGGTGTCGAATTTCGTAACTTCGTGGCCCTTCTCGTTCACCTGAACCCGCGACGGTTGGCCTAATACCAACTACGGGAATAGCTTGGTAAGAAGCGGCGAGTTGGGGCTGGCGCAGCCGTTCTCCCTCATCCCGCCCTCTCCCGCTGGGAGAGGGAGAATCATCGGCTGCCTCCAACCAAGCGCTGCCGTTTGCTAACCAGGCCGGGCTTGGTGGCTCCCTCTCCCAGCGGGAGAGGGCCGGGGTGAGGGAGAAAACGTTCGTAGGTTCCAGTCGGAGATTCGGCCAAAGTATTCCAGTAATTGGTATAAGCGCGCCTCAGACCAAAGCGCCAGAGGGCCACCGCACTCCAGGACGCTGGCGCGCAGCCGGTGGAGCCATGAGGTCGCGGTAGCGTCTTGGAGTGCGCCAGCCCTCTGGCGCATTTTCCGGACCGTTCGAGCCAATATGGGAAGAGTCGAAGTCGGAGACTCTCGACCCTCGACCCTCGACCTTCAGCCTTACGGATTCTCCCGCAGCCAGTAACGGATCGCCGTGGCCTGCGGGTGCTGGGGGTTCAGCGCCAGCACCCGGAGGTAGTGCGGCCGGGCCTTGGCGGGCTGGTTGAACTGCTGGGATTGGAGGTTGGCCAGCGCGAAATGCGCGCCGGCGTCGTCGGGGGATTTCGCCAGCAGCTTCTCCAACTCCACAGCCGAGTCGCGCAGGTAGCCACCCCGCTGGAGGGCGAGGGCGAAGTTGAACCGCGCACTCGCCGAGTCCGGCTCCAGAGCCAGCGCCGTCTCGTAGGCAGCCGTGGATTTAAGCATGTCCCCCATCTGGGCAGCCACGATGCCAAGATTGTGATACGCCTCGAAGAACGCGCCATCCGCGCGAATGGCCCGCTGGTAGGCGGCCACCGCGTCGCTATGCTTGCCAATGCGCTGCATGGCCAGTCCGTTGTCGAAATAAGTCTGCGCATCCACCCGCGAACCAGGCGTGGGCGCGGCGGGGGCCAGGTAAGAATAACGCGGACCGGTCCAGCCGGGGGCAATGTCCTCCGCAGGACGGGGCGGTGCGGGCTTGGGCACTGACGGTTCCGGTACAAAAGTCGGCACCGTCGGCGGTGGGGGCTTGGCCGGCTCCGGGACCGGGACCGGGACCGGCGCGGGAGGTTTCACCGGCGGCGTTTCCGGTTTTACCATGGAGGCCACGACGACCGGTTTGGCCGGCAGTTCCGGCTCCGGTTTCTTGGTGACAGCCGGGGCGACGGG
>RFSE01000272.1 GCA_009924135.1 Pseudomonadota bacterium
CAACTCGGCGGTCACAGACCGCCGCTACAGCGCCCTCGATACACGGCTGCTGGGAAGTCCAACTGTCGCCTCTTTGGTTTCAACAAGACGGACTGCGGACGTGGGCGTCCGCGCTCCCGAAGGGGCGCATCTCAGCTTCTTACAGCGTGGAGGCCGCCAGAACCCAAAGCGTGCGTTGGCCTCGGGTGGCACCCGCGTCTTGCGGGTAGTTTTCGGCGTCCCGCCGAAAACTTCGGACGTACGAGTGTCCCGGGGCAGCCGGATTCACCAGGACTCCGCACGCCAGCGGTTCGCGCGGGACGCCCGAACCGACCCGCGAGACGCGGGTGCCACCCCCAACCCCGGCGCGCCCGCCAGGGTTGGGTTGTCGACGCCGGATCGCGGGGCCTTCGCCATGTCGGCGAAAGTGCTTCGTCCGGAAGTTGCAAGAAATCGGGATGCGCCCCTCCGCAGCCACCACTCATTTTCGGCTTCGCACGGCGCACGTGGCTGCTAGGCTCACGGTACAAACCTTCAGCCCAGTCGTTTATGCGCGCGTCCTTGCTTGCCCTTGTCCTGCTTTCCGTCCTGTCGCTCACCGTCCGCGCCGCCGCGCTGCCGGTTGTCGAGAGTGTCGAGTGGCAGCCGTTCGTCGCCCAGGTGCGGCGGCTCATTGAAGCCACGGATTATCTCGGTGCCCCGTTCAGCGCGGCGGACAAGGCGGCGCTCAATGCCACCATGGAATCGGCCGATCAGAAGGCCGCCGTCGTAAAACTCCAGGCAGTGCTCGACCGCTACGCGCTCTTTGGCGTGCACATCAATCCCGAGATGCGCGTGAAGGTCGCGCAGGGTGACGCCAAGCCCGAGCTGACGCAGGACGGCTGGCAACAGTTCCTCGTGAAGGTCGCCAACGAGTCCGGCACCACCGCACCGCTGGCCGCCGTCAGTCCGAACGCCCAGTCCGTCCACAACGTCCGCGCGGCTGCGACGCCCTCGGACAAGCTCCGCCGCAAGCAGGGCGAGCCGCCCACGCTCAAAGTCGCCGACCTCTGGCTCGACTTGCAGATGTTCGACAAACAACCGCTCCGGCCCGAGCTCAGCGGGCTCACGGTCGAGTATCGCATTGTGCAGCTCTACAGCCGCGACGCCGGGAAGCGCGAGGCGAAGTTCTCCTTCAACGTCGGCCATGGGACGCAGGACATCGGCTTCCGCAACGAAGTGGACCTGCTTTTCACCTGCCTGCCTGCGCCGGAGATCACGCTGGGCGTGAAAGACGAGAACGGCAAACCCACGACCGCCGGTTTCCTCATCCGCGATGCCCAGGGCCGCGTTTATCCCTCGCAGGCCAAGCGCCTCGCGCCGGACTTTGCGTTTCATCCGCAGGTCTATCGCATGGACGGCGAGACGCTGCGGCTGCCGGAGGGGGATTACACGATTGAGTTCGATCGCGGCCCGGAGTCCGTGAAGCAGACGCGCAAGGTCACGGTCACAAAGGCAACGCAGCGCCTCGACTTCAAGGTCGAGCGGTGGATCGACCCGATGAAGTTTGGCTACGTCTCCGGGGATCATCACATCCACGCCGCCGGCTGCGCGCATTACACGAACCCGACCGAAGGCGTCCACGCGCCGGACATGGTGCGGCACATTCTGGGCGAAGACTTGAAGGTCGGCGCGAACCTCACGTGGGGGCCGTGCTTCGACTACCAGAAGCAGTTCTTCACCGGCAAGGACGACAAGGTCTCCCTGCACCCCTACGTGCTGCGCTACGACATCGAGGTTTCCGGCTTCGGCTCACACCAGAGCGGGCACTTGTGCCTGTTGCGGCTGAAGGACCAGATGTATCCCGGCGGCGATTCCAAGAACCACTGGCCCACGCTGGGCCTGAATACGCTGCGCTGGGCCAAGGCGCAGGGCGCGCTGGTCGGTCCCGCGCACAGCGGCTGGGGTTTGAACATGCCGACCGGCGACCTGCCCAGCTACGATCTCCCGCCCTTCAACGGCATCGGTGCGAACGAATACATCATGGCCGTGACGCACACCGTGCCCGGCCCGGACGCGAAGCCCGTGCCCGCCGTGGACTTCCTCAGCATGGTGGACACGCCCTACGCGTGGGAACTGAACATCTGGTATCACACGCTCAATGTGGGCTACCGCACGCGCATCAGCGGCGAGACTGATTTTCCGTGCATCTATGGGGAGAAGGTGGGGTTGGGGAGGAGCTATGTGGCAGTCGACAACCCTGTGTCTACGGCGATGAGGTGGGCCTTTGCTTCTGCAAAGGCACCATCTCCGCCCAAGTGGACCTATGAATCCTGGTGTGAAGGCATCCGAGAGGGACGGAACTACGTAAGTGACGGCAAGAGCCATCTAATGTCATTTACGGCTTCGACCAGTGGACACCGGCCTAAAATGTGGGGATTAAAAGAAGGAAGCATTGTTCAGGGCTTCAACGGTAGCGAAATCAAGCTTCAGCAAGCGGGCACGGTCTTCATTGACGCCACCGTCGCCGCCCGCCTCAACGACCAGCCCGATGCCGCGTTGAAGGCCAGGCCCTACTCTCAAAAACCCTACTGGGACATCGAGCGCGCCCGCATCGGCGAGTCACGCGAGGTCCCCGTTGAACTCATCGTCAACGGCCAGGTCGTTGCGACCAAGCGCATCGTCGCTGATGGCAAGCTGGTGAACGTGAGCTTCGATACGAAGATCGAGCGCAGCAGTTGGGTCGCGTTGCGCATCCTGCCCAGCAGCCATACGAACCCCATCTGGGTGCTGGTCGGCGACCAGCCCGTGCGCGCCTCCAAGCACAGCGCCGAGTGGTGCGCCAAGGCCTTGGAACTTTGCTGGCAACAAAAGGAACGCACTTATGCCACGGCCGAGAAACCGCAGGCCAAGCTCGACTACGAGCACGCCCGCCAAGTCTATCGGAAACTGGTGGCCGAGTGCACTGTGGACTGACCACACACGCATGACGACCGGGGTGTTGTTTGTCCACGCGACGGCCTGGCTGGCGTTCGCCGCTTACGTTGGTGGCTCGTTGATTGGATTGCGCACACCCGCCAGCCTCCGGTTCCGCTGCGTTTGGCTCACGGGTGCCCTGCTGCTGCTGGTTCACCTGCTGGCCGCGTTCCATTTCATACACGGCTGGAGCCACGCCGCCGCCTACGCGGACACCGCCCGTCAAACTCGTGAAGTGACCGGACTCGACTGGGGTGGCGGCGTGTATTTCAACTACGCACTCGCAGCGCTGTGGCTGGCGGATGCCGGCATCCAGTTGGCCGCGCCCGGGCGGCTTCCGCGTCAAGCCCGCGTCGCGCTGGCCGGTTTCTATGCTTTCATGTGGTTCAACGCCGCCGTTGTCTTCGTGCACAACCCGGTACGATGGGTGGGCGCGGCGGCCTTCGCCTCGCTTGCCTGGCGGAAGTGGCATCCAACCTCCGGCGGGCCTGTTCATCGGTAGCCGCCAAATGGCCGGTGTTCATTTGGCCGCCCGCTGGCGATCCTGCGCTTATACCCTCAGGCACTTGCGCTGCGTGACGGCATCAAGCCCGCCTGCGAATGGTGCGCCAAGGCGTTGGACAATGCCGGCAACAGAAGGAACGCACTTATGCCGAGGCCAAAGAGCCGCAGGCGAAAATAATTACGAGCACGCTCGACAGGTATATCAGAAGCTGATAACAGAAAGCCAAATCAACTAACAGAGATACATGGGGCAAGAGGGGAAGGCTTATCTAGCCAACGCCTCGCATCCAGATTTCGGGGATGCGGAGGTGGCGGGCAAACTTTTCGCCGGTGAATTCGCCCTCAAGTTTGAAAGCGAAGCCGGCAACGTGGAACTGCCCTATGACGGGCTGGAGCTTGGCTTCGGCACGAAGAAAGATCCCCGCCTCACCCTGACCAACCCCAGCGACCCCGACTGCACCTTCACTGCGAGCAACGAGGACATTTTGCGCGAGCATGTCTTCCGCACGAAGAACCAGTTGCGCCGGCAAATTGAAGACCGCCGCGAACAGCTTGAGGCGAAACGGCGGCTGGCCCTGACCGGCGTGTTCTTTGTGGTCTTCGTCAGCCTGTCCGCCGTGCTGGGTGCCGCAGTCGAGTGGGTCATGCCCCGTCTGATCGACCGCGTGCCGGTCAAGTTTGAGAAGGAACTGGGTGACGAGGAGGCGGACAAACTGCGCAAGCAGTTGCGCACGGCGGGCGACACCAACGTGACGGCGCAGCTCAATGCCATGGTCCAGCGACTCACCAAATCACTGCCTCCGCATGACTACGAATTCCGGGTCACGCTGGTGCCCACCAGCGAGCCCAACGCCTTTGCGCTGCCGGGCGGCAACATCTTTGTGAACCAGGGGTTGCTACGGCTCTGCACCAACTCCGTCGAGGTGGCCGGGGTGTTGTCCCATGAGATTTCACACGTCACCCGGCGGCACGGGCTCCGCAAGATTGTCAGCACCATGGGCCCGGCGCGGGTGATGCAGACGGTGCTCGGCAACAATCACGGTTTCCTCAGCGCCCTGGCGGCCAGTTCGCACGTCCTGGTGGGACAGACCTTCTCCCGCGACTTCGAGCGCGAGGCGGACGAGGGCGGCTACGAACTGATGCTGGCGGCGAACCTTGATCCGCGCGGGCTGGAGAACGGCCTGCGGCGGCTGCAACAATTGGAGCAACGAATGGGGGGCGGCCATGGACCGCGCGCCCTGATGAGTCATCCCCCCACGACGGAACGGATTGACCGGCTGGCGGCGAAATGGAGCACCACCCGGACGAATGCCGGCTTTGCCGTGCTGGAACCGCTGGTCCTGCCGCCGGCGGAGAAGCGGGGCTCGCCGCTGGACAAACTCTTCGAGTAACCATGGGCCATCTGCACATCCTCACCGCCGGCCTCGAACCAGCGAAGCTCGAACTGCCCGCCGGGACCTCGACGCTTGGCCGGCACGAGGACAACCCGCTGTGCCTGCCAGACGGCTCGATTTCCAGCCGCCACTGTAAACTCACCGAAGCGGACGGCCAGTTGTTCGTCCGCGACCTGGGTTCGACCAACGGCACCTTCATCGGCGGCAAGCGCGTGGCGGAGGGCACCGTGGCCCCGGGCGATTGTTTCAAGCTGGGCAACATCGAGCTGGCGTATGAAATGGACGTGCCGCTCACCGCGCCAAAACGTTCCCCCGGCAACCATCCCACCGCGGCGGCTCCGGTTACTCAGGCCAAGCCTCCTGCCCCAGCAGCCCCGGCTGGCAAGCCATGTGCGCGGCACCCGGCGACCCCGGCACAGTACATCTGCCCGAAATGCCGCACGCACTCCTGTGACGCGTGCGCGAAGATCCATGAAACACCCCGGCGGCGGACGGTCTTCTGCCCGGTCTGCGCGGACAAGGCGATGCCCGTCGCGGAATACGCGCAAATCCAGAGCGCCCGCCAAGCGCGCGAGGACCTGGCCTTCCACCAGCAGGTCAAGGGGGTGTTCAAATATCCTTTCAGCGCGGGCGGAGTGGTCATGCTCATCACCGGCACGGTGCTTTTTTGCGGGTTGGATTTCCTGGTGACCTGGGGCTGGAAGGTGCGGTATGTCATGCTGAAGGTGATTGGCTATGTGGGCATCCTCGCGTTGTTCTCGGCCGGCTATCTTTGCGCCTACCTCCAGAAGGTCCTCTGCGCCACCACGCAGGGTGAGGACGATGTCCCTGGGTGGCCGGAGTTTTCGCAGTGGTGGGATGACATCGTCGTCCCGTTCCGGCTGTTTCTCGCCGCCATCCTGGCGAGCTTCGGGCCGGCGTTTGCCTATATGATCTACCACGCGGTCAACGATTCCGAGATGTCCTTGCCGGTGCTGTTCCCGTTGTTCTCGCTGGGCTTCCTGTATTTTCCCATGGCGCTGCTGGCGGCGGCGATGTCGAACAACTGGTTCGCGGTGAACCCGCTCGTGGTGCTGCCGGCCATCACGCGGCTCAACCTGCAATACGTCCTGGCCTGCGTCATATTCTTTGCCCTGGTGCTGGTGCGTTTCCTGAGCGAGAGCCTGCTGCACGCCGTGCTGCCGGTTCCGGTGCTGCCTTCGGTCATCACCGGATTCCTCGCCCTCTATTTCCTGATGGTGGAGATGCGGCTGCTCGGTTTGCTCTATTACACGAACCGGAAACGCCTTGGGTGGTTCACGCACTGAACGTGGCGGCAGGCGTCCCGCCTGCCGTAGAGGGCGGCATC